>DAIUCM010000207.1:0-5868 GCA_036846145.1 Bacteroidota bacterium | reverse complement strand
GCTTATTACCAAGCAGAATTAATTGGTATAACTGTTGCAACGCTTTAATTTATAAATTAAATAACAATTAATTTGATTAGGCGTTAAAGAATAAGCGTTTATTATTTTACGACTAATTATATTTGCAAAAAATTACGAAGATGAAAAATTTAATTTTAGCGGCCATATTTCTGGCTAACGTACTTTTCCTCAGCTCTTGCCACAGAGACCGTTGCCCGGCTCTTGGAAGCGTTGATACAGTAAAGAAAGAAGTTAAGAACTCCTGATGAATTGGAATAAAATAGAAAACGAACAGGCGCTCGATGAAGTTATCCAGGCTTCATACGAAGAGCCTGTTCTTTTATTTAAACATTCATACCGCTGCAGTATAAGCAGTGTTGCGCTTTCGCGTATTGAAAAAGCCTGGAAAAGCAGCAAAGTAAAACCATATCTTATCGATGTAATTGCACAGCGGCCGATATCTAACCGCATTGCGCAGCTATTGCAAATTCACCACGAGTCTCCGCAAGCTATCCTTATTCAGAACGGTGAGTGCAGGTATAATGCATCTCACCTTGAAATCAGTTATTCGGATATTGCCGCTTCTATATAAAAGTAAAAGTAATATTTTGCTTTATATCCGGATGAAGGCTTTTTGCAACCGGGCAGTTTAAACCAGCCTCAGTAAGTACTTTACGGTAATCATCGGTATCATTATTTATCTTTAACATTACATTTACCACAATTTCCGAAATCCTCCGCGGGTTCTGAGCCATTATCTTGGTAACATCGGCTTCCATTTTTTCTATTTTAATGCCGCGTGCGTTTGCGGCAATTCCCATAATCGTCATCATACAGCTGGCTAAAGATGTCGCAGCAAGATCTGTTGGCGAAAACGCTTCTCCCCTGCCATTATTATCCTTTGGAGCATCGGTAATGATAGTTTCGCCGCTGGCAAGGTGTATGGCATTGGTGCGAAGATCGCCTTTGTAAAAAACTTTTGATAATTGCATTAAATTAATTATATTTGGTCATCTCAAAACTATATATAATTTATTATTGTTGGAGATTTAAAACTAAACTTATTTTGCGCCAGGTTATACATAAATTATTATTTGCAGTTGCGGTTTTGCTGCCACAGTTTGCGCTGGCGCAAAGCAACAGCACATCGTTTCTGTACGAAAACGAAACCAGTATAGGGGTTTTACAGCATACCAGGGGTTTCGGCGCCTCGCTGCAGTTTACCAAACACCGTACTGCCGACAGGTATCGCCTGCTCGATTTTAATTTCTATTCCCTAAAACACCCCAAAGAAATAAAACTTCCGAATCCGGACCAGCTGAGCTCGCGGCCATTTGTATTTGGAAAGCTTAACAGCGTTTATGTACTAAAAGCAAACTTAGGCGCAAGGCGAATACTGGCCGATAAACTGGCGCAAAATACCGTAAGAATAAACTGGAATTACTCACTTGGGCCGGTTTTAGGAATTTTAAAGCCTGTTTATTATGATATAGGACCAGGCGCCGATGGGCAAAAACAGCAAAGGTTTCGCGAAGATGATTTAAATATGCAAATGAACACACAAGGTTATGCAAGTTTTGGTACCGGCATTGGCGAAAGCCAGTTTATGTTTGGCGCCAACGCTAAAACAAGCCTTAGTTTTGAGTGGGGCCGTGAAGACGACAGGTTCTACAGCCTCGAAACCGGTATATTTGTTGATGCTTTTCCAAAAGATGTACCTATTTTTGCATACATTAATAACGATAAAGTTTTCGTAAATCTTTTCCTCGCACTTTCATATGGTACAAGACGCTGATATAGCAAGTTCACCGCAAATAATTCAGGCAACAGAAAACGCTCCAAAAAAAGAAAGACTATATAAGAAACCACCCTGGCTAAAGGTAAAGTTACCGGTGGGCGAAAGTTACCGGAACGTTCGAAACATAGTTGATACCTATAAGCTGCACACAATTTGCCAAAGCGGCAACTGCCCCAATATGGGCGAATGCTGGGGAGCCGGAACAGCTACTTTTATGATATTGGGCAACGTTTGCACACGCTCTTGCTCTTTTTGCGCTGTTGCTACCGGCCGGCCAAAATCGTTAGACATGGAAGAGCCTTATAGAGTTGCCGAGGCCGTAAAACTAATGAATATCAAGCACTGTGTTATTACATCTGTAAACAGAGATGAGCTTAAAGACAGAGGTTTTGGCATTTGGGCGGCTACCATTCGTGAAGTAAAAAAGCTTAATCCCGAAACAACTTTAGAAGTACTGATACCTGATGTTAAAGGCAATTGGGAGGCCTTACAGATGGTGCTTGATGAAAAGCCCGAAGTTATTTCGCACAACATGGAAACTGTAAGCAGGCTGTATCGCAAAGTAAGGCCACAGGCAAAATATGAGCGCAGCCTTGAGCAGTTACGAAGAATAAAAGAATCAGGCGCACGTACAAAATCGGGCTTTATGGTTGGGCTGGGCGAAACAGATGAAGAAGTATTTGAAATAATGCGCGACCTGAAAGCTGTGGGCCTGGATGTGCTTACCATAGGGCAATATTTGCAGCCTACACACCTACATTTACAGGTTGAAACCTTTGTAACACCGGAAAAATTTGACCTTTACCGCGATTACGGGTATGAAATAGGGTTGGATTATGTTGAATCAGGGCCATTGGTAAGATCATCTTATCATTCAGAGCGGCATGTAAAATCTAACCGTATTTAACCGATAAACAAATAATTTTTCCATATATACAATCACCAAAAAATACTTCAAGTACATAATATACAACAATATATAAAAACAAGAATATATTAAAGCCACAAAATAAATACCGATAAAAGCATTTTTTTGTACTTTGATAATTATAGTTTACCATGTATATTTGCTTATCTGTTTTATTTTTGGGCGGAAAAACCGGCCAGATGAAACGGTTTATAAAAATTCATTGTTCAGATAACTAAATAATAAAAAATGCGTAAAAACTCTATTAAACTGGCACTTGCCGCTATGCTGACGCTGGGTACAGGTGCATGGTTTTTTACCGAAAACCTGCAGCCCGGCAGTTTTACCGTAAACCGGACTACGGTACAGGATGGTGAAGAAACACAAACCATCAAAGGCGCAATGGCATATCTACATAGTTTAAAAGCTGATCTGCAGACAAATAAAGTAGATGTAAATGCTGTATATAATGTTTATGCTCAGCTGGACAGAACATCGCGCAGTAAAATGGGCGATTGGCTTCAGTGGGATGAAATGGGTCCAGATGATGTTGGCGGACGTACACGCGGCATTGTTGTAGATAAAGATAACAACCGTATTATTTATGCCGGCGGCGTTAGCGGTGGTTTATGGAAGTCTATAAACGCAGGCACTACCTGGCAGCGTATTGGCGGCCGGGATCTTGAAAACATAAACGTATCCAGCCTTGCACAAACCGTTGATGGCGCCTTGTATTATGGAACAGGTGAAGGCGGCTTTACTTATGGAAATGCTGATGGAAACAGCGGCTTTCTTGGCCGTGGAATTTTTAAATCTACCGAT
Source organism: Bacteroidota bacterium (assembly GCA_036846145.1). GTDB lineage: Bacteria > Bacteroidota > Bacteroidia > CAILMK01 > CAILMK01 > DAIUCM01. The sequence continues at coordinate 2,341 of DAIUCM010000207.1, read as the reverse complement.
GGCGGAAAATCATTCCAGCAGCTGAAATCAACTAACCCTACAAATAACACAAGCCCATGGCACAATGTACACAGGCTCGTTGCTGACCCAACTAATGCAAACAGGTTGTATGCAGGTAACGATGGCGGCTTATTTGTAACTGACGATGCAGGCGCTACCTGGAAAAAAGTTACAATGCCAACTAATTATAATAAGGGTAAATATATACTTACTAATCCTGATGGGCAGATTGTTTATGTTGCTATGGCAAATTCAAATCCTGGTACAGCTTACCAGCTGTTCCGTTCTAAAGACAGAGGACAGACTTTCGAACGTATAGGAAATGGAACAGGCACAAAACTGCCAAACAATTCATCAAGCTTTGTTATGGCCATGTCACCACAGGATCAGAATGTTATCTACCTTTCTTCGGCTGCAACAAACGGTACTTTAGATGCTGTTTACAGATCGGAAGATGGCGGCGACAGCTGGATACTTATTGGTAAAGGCGATAGCCATTTTAATCCGCTGGCTTCACAGGGTTCATACAATCACTGTATTGTTGTTGATCCTAAAAACCAGAACCGCATTGTAATTGGCGGCTTAAACTTATGGGAAGGCAAAGGAATTAATGGCCGTTTCCAGTGGACGCAGCTTACAAACTGGAGCTTTGAGCGCATGGGCGATGGTTCAACAAACCCGTACTACGTACACGCAGATCAGCATATACTTTTGTTTGATAACAGCGAAAAACCTGTATTATATATTGGCCATGATGGCGGTGTTTCCAAGTCAGTTGACTTTACTTATAATACCAAGCCAACATTTATGAACGCCGATTATGGATACAATACAGTTCAGTTCTACGGCATTGGCGTATCAGCCTATAACCCCGATGAAGTAATTGGCGGTACACAGGATAACGGCGTGTTAACAGTAATGAAAACCGGTGGCGGCTTAACTGGCTTAAACTCCGATAAAATTCGTGGCGGCGATGGTGGTTTCTCTGAAATATCCATGATTAACCCTAACGTTTATTTTGGCGAATACGTACATGGTGCTATTTACCGTTCATTTACCAAGGGCGCAAACTGGTCAACATTCTTCGATAACAACGTACCGGTTGAAGGCCCTGCACGTTACCCGTTCATTTCAATTTTCTCTTTATGGGAATCTTTGAACGATCCAACCTCAATTGACTCGGTGCTTTTTGTAGATGATGATACAGATTATAAAGCCGGCGACAGAGTTACTGTTAAAAATGCAAGCGGATACACTTACAATATTACTTTACCAAGAAATATTGCTGCTGGCGAGCCATATAAATTCCAGGATGTTGTACAGTCTAAATTTTATATAGGCGCTTACAACGGTATTTACTTTACAAGGCAGGCATTGGTTTCAGGCATTACACCAACATTCTTTAAACTTGCAGATATCCCTGGTTTTACGCCACACGATATTAAGCATAGCAAAGATGGCAACACGGTATTTGTATCTGGCGCAAACGGCGTAACAGGCGAAGTTTACAGGATCACCGGCCTTAGCGGTAAAAAATTCCAGTATATCGATGAGAAATTTAACCCGGCTGATTATGGTATAGTTACAACACGCATCTTCACTAAAAATGGCCAGATTGCAACAGGCATAGCAATTGACGAGAACGATCCGAACCATGTAATTGTAACTTTAGGCTCATATGGCTATACTGACCATGTTTACCGTACAAAAGATGCAATGAATACTTCAGGCATGCCAACTTTCCAGAACATCAGCAGCAACCTGCCCGATTTCCCGGTGTATGATGCGCTGATTAGCATGAGCAACCCTAACGACTATCTTATTGCAGGTGAATATGGTGTTTGGTCATCAAGAAATGGTGGTACAAGCTGGAAAGAAGAAAATGAAGGTATGGAGCGTGTGCCTACATTTATGCTTCGCCAGATGAAATTTGGCAACCAGCCTTGGGCTAAGCCGGTTTTCTATGCAGCAACACATGGCCGTGGTGTTTTCCGCACGAAAACACTTGTTGGCATGGATGACAAGGAAATGGGCAGCAAAAATCCTGTTTCAGAATTATCATTGTATCCAAACCCTGCGCAGGATGTTGCGAACCTTACTTTTGAATTAACAAAAGCAGGCGATGTACAGATCGTAATAATTGATATACAAGGCCGTACAGTTGGCCAGTATAGCTACAGCAGGCAAATGGCCGGCAAACATACTTACAGGCTGGAAACTGCAAATCTTAACAAAGGAACTTACTTTGTGAAAGTTTCGTCAAATGGTTTGAATAAAACTTCCAAGCTGTTGATAATGAAATAACAGCAATAGTATAAAACAAAAACGCCCCGCATAATTT
>DAIUCM010000206.1:0-5884 GCA_036846145.1 Bacteroidota bacterium | reverse complement strand
ATCAATTAACAAACGAAGAAATTGTAGATAGGCTAAAGGCATTATTTAAATTTCTTGATGAAAAAAGTGGTGATAAAGATCCAGATTTTTGGGATGATAGAATGCTTGCTATAAATAGTGACTGGCAAAGTGTGCGTGAACAAGCTAAAGAAATTCTTAAATTAATGAGATTTGAGAATTTAGAAATTGAGTTTGAAAGAACTGAAAAATATGAAAGCACAAAACATGGTAAAATGTTAGTAATGCAGTCAACAAGAACGAGATTAATAAAGAAATATTAAACTTTCAGTTATTTCCAATTTCCCAACCATTTTTCTGAACATCTATATATAGATTTCCATTAATTTTACAATCTCTTAACTTTCCGTTTAAGGAATTTAAACAAAACATACTTTTTAAGAAGCTAACAGACTGGAAGAGAATAAATTATTCATTCATTCTTTCAATCACTCATTCATACATTAAACAATACATGCAATACAATACCGCGAGGCCGCAACTGAAGATCAGCGAATACGGCCGCAATGTACAGGAAATGGTGGAGCACATCAAAACGCTGCCAACCAAAGAGGAGCGCACCAAAGCTGCCCATGGCGTTATCAATATCATGATCCTGCTGAATCCTTCGCTGAAGGAACAATCGGAATACCGTCAGAAACTGTGGGATCATCTATTCATTATTTCCGGTTACGACCTGGATGTAGATGCGCCGTACCCAATGCCAACGCCGCCGGAAAATCTGCCCGCGCCGCACAAACCGGCGTATGCCAGCAACCACATCCGTTTCCGCTTTTATGGTAAGAATGTAGAAAAACTGGTGAAAAAAGCCACCGAAATGGAAGAAGGCCCGCAGAAAGATGCTTTCGTAAATGCATTAGCCAGCTTCATGAAAATGGCGCACCGCGTTTGGAACGAAGATAAAGTGCCTGATGAGCAGATCATGGAACATATGCGATTGCTGAGCGCCGGGAAAATCAACATGACGCAGATAAACGAATTTGCTGCGCATAACGAGAATTTCAATCCCAAGCCGCGCCGCGATAACAACCAGCAAAATCGCCAGCACAATAATCGTAACAAGAACCAGGGGCAGAAAAAGAATTTCCGCAAGAATTAAAGAATTTAATAATAGTTTTTTTTAAGAATTCTATGTTGATTTTTCGTTCGAAGCGTCGTAGAGACGACATGCCTGGCGTCTCACCGCGATGAAGGAAATTGAAAACAAGCATTTTTTGGCGATATGATATATGCTTGTTTGGAAATTATCTTCGCGGCAAAGAGACGCCAGGCATGTCGTCTCTACGGAAAACAAACATAAATTTGCGCCTAAACATTATAAACGGTTTCTAACAAATAACATATATGGAAGCTTTTCAGATTGAGGGGCCGGTAAAGCTGCGGGGAGAAATTACGCCACAGGGCGCGAAAAACGAGGCGCTGCAGATTCTGGCAGCGGTTTTACTGACGGATGAAGTGGTAACAATCAACAACTTACCCAATATACAGGATATTCAGCGGCAGATAGAATTGCTTGAAGGCATTGGCGTTTGGGTGCATAAGCTCGATGAAAATTCCTACGAATTCAAAGCCAGCGATATTAACCTCGATTATTTAGAATCGGAAGAATTTTACAAATTAGCCGCTGCTATTCGTGGTTCGGTGTTGCTTTTAGGTCCGCTTTTGGGCAGGTTTGGTAAAGGATTGATCCCGAAACCTGGTGGCGATAAAATTGGCCGCCGAAAACTCGATACGCACTTTTTAGGCTTACAAATGCTTGGTGCAGATTTCCGGTACGACCAGGTTCGTAGCTGCTACGTAGTGAATGGCGAAAACCTGAAAGGCACGTATATTTTAATGGAAGAAGCTTCTGTAACCGGCACAGGAAATGTGTTGATGGCGGCAGTTTTAGCAGAAGGAACCACGCAAATTTACAACGCCGCCTGCGAACCGTATATTCAGCAACTCGCGAATATGCTCAACAGCATGGGCGCAAAAATTGAAGGCGCGGGAACAAATCTCATCACCATCAAAGGCGTAAAAAAACTCAAAGGCTGCGAACATACTTGTCTGCCGGATATGATCGAGATCGGTTCTTTCATTGGCCTCGCAGCGATGACACAATCTGAAATTACGATCAAAAATTGCCGCCCGGATATGCTTGGCCTCATACCGACATTTTTCCGCAAGCTGGGCATCCGTTTCGATATAAAAGGTGAAGATATTTTTGTGCCGGAGCAAGATTTGTACGAGATAGAAACCAATATTGATGGTTCAATTTTAACTATTTCCGATGCGCCATGGCCTGGTTTTACACCAGATCTTTTAAGTATCGCCTTGGTTGTGGCAACGCAGGCAAAAGGCAATGTACTCATTCACCAGAAAATGTTCGAAAGCCGCCTTTTCTTCGTAGATAATTTGCTGGATATGGGCGCGCAGATCATCCTTTGCGATCCGCATCGCGCAACTATTATGGGCCTGGCGCGTCATCACCAATTGCGTGGCATCAGCATGCGTAGCCCTGATATTCGTGCGGGTGTTTCACTTTTAATTGCGGCAATGTCGGCGAAAGGCAAAAGCACTATTCACAACATTGGCCAGATAGATCGCGGCTACGAAAGAATTGATGAGCGTTTGAATGCTTTGGGCGCGAATATTAAACGTATGAATGTTTCGGTTTCGTAAGTTATCATGTATTTGTAGAGACGCAATGCTTTGCGTCTCACTGCGATGCAAGGAAAACCGCGAACCAAAGCATTTTTCGGCATGACTATATATGTAAATAAAAACATCAGCGCGGCAACGAGACGCCAGGCATGTCGTCTCTACGCAGAATTGCGAGCGAAACCGTATTTTTGTGCATTAATTCAAGATAAAAATTATTTCAATTATGAATATGAAAGCATTTTTTGGCAAACTTATATATGTGCTTCCGCTGGTTTTCCTGGCAGCAAATTGCAATTCGCAAAAGCAAACTTCCAAAACCGAAGAAAATAAAACTGATACTGTTCTAAAAGAAGAGAAAAAATCTACAAATGGTTTCGCGATGCAGATTCCGGAAATCAACCAGAAAAGTCCGGAAGGAACTGAAATTGCGCTTTCCTCGCTGCGGGGGCATATTGTACTGGTAGATTTCTGGGCGAGCTGGTGCCCGCCTTGCCGTGCTGCTAACCCGGAATTGGTCGAGTTATACAAAAAATTTAACGGTAAGAAATACCAGAAAGGCATTAAAGGATTCGAGATCTACAGTGTTTCGCTGGATAATGATCCAAACAAATGGAAAGCTGCCATTCAAAAAGACGGTTTGGTTTGGAAAAATCATGTTAGCGATCTTCGTGGCTGGCAGTCTGCCGCTGCGCGCGATTATGGCGTAAATTCCATTCCCGCCAGCTTATTGATGGATGAAAAAGGCGCCGTGGTAGGAACCAATATGGCTCCTGCAGCTATGGAGCAGTACTTGAGTGGAAGGTTGAAGTAATGAACCCTTCCGCCCTTCGGGCACCTTCCCTAAATTAGGGAAGGAGTGGCGCTTCGATTGAAAACTCACCTATAATTTGACTGAGCAGCGATTCGGACAACACACGTCATTCCGGGCTTGATTCGGAACCTTTAGCTCGGCGAAGCCAATCCCGAACTTTCGGAACTTAAAACGAAATCTTGCAATTCATAAATTAAATTAATCAAATTTCGCAACCAAAGCATTTTTTAGCAATTGTTTATATGGATTTCATCTCCGAAACAGGGGATTCCGGATCAAGCCCGGAATGACGGTTATCGACGAGGAGTTCCGAGCTCAAATCAAAATTTAATTGTTGCACGAAAAGTCCTCCCCTTGGGGGCAGGATTTAGGAGGGGTTCCGCCAAATTGTCAGAAAACCGCAATTGGCAAACTCCTTGTTTAAAAGAAGAAATCAAAACACACAACACCTATGTTTGGTAAAAAGAAAGTAAATATAGAAGACGATATGCAGAACGAAAATCAGAATGCAGAGCAAACGAATGAGCAGAAAGAGCAGGCTGAAAAAGAGACTTTCGATAACGAAACAGCAGAAGGCCAGGAAGTAGCCGAAAACGAAGGAAATAATGATAATGCTTATAGTGAGCTGCAGGACAAATACATGCGCTTATTCGCTGATTTTGAGAACTTTCGCCGCCGTACCACATTAGAAAAACGCGATATTATTTTGTCAGGAAATAAAGACCTCCTGATGAATATTTTACCGGTTTTTGATGATTTCGAGCGCGCCTTATCCAGCATGGAAAAAGCTACGGACATCAATGCGGTGAAGGAAGGCGTAATGCTGATTTTCAATAAATTCAGGAACGTTTTACAGCAAAGCGGCCTTAAGGATATTGACAGCAAAGGCAAAGATTTCGATCCGGAACTGCACGATGCTTTGACAAAAATTCCTGCTCCTTCGGCAGACTTAAAAGGCAAAGTGGTGGATGAAATTCAGAAAGGCTATATGCTGCACGATAAAATTGTACGACACGCCAAAGTGGTTGTGGGAGAGTAGTTTAGAAAATTAGAAAATGGCAAAAAGAGATTATTACGAAATTCTTGGTATAGACAGAAATGCCTCTGCCGACGATATAAAAAAGGCTTACCGCAAGCAGGCCATCAAGTATCACCCCGATAAAAATCCGGGTAATCACGAGGCTGAAGAGATGTTCAAAGAAGCTGCCGAGGCTTACGAGGTTTTGAGTAATCCGGATAAACGTGCGCGTTACGATCGTTACGGCCATGCCGGCATGGGCGGCGCAGCCAGCGGTGGATTCGGCGGCGGCGGCATGAATATGGAAGATATTTTCTCCCAGTTCGGCGATATTTTTGGCGGTGGCGGTGGAAATCCTTTTGAGTCGTTTTTCGGTGGCGGTGGCGGAAATCAGCGCAGGGTTTTCAAAGGCTCTAATCTTCGTATAAAGGTGAAAATGAGCCTGGAGGATGTTGCCAAAGGTGCGGAGAAAAAGCTCAAACTTAAGAAATTCGTAAGCTGCGAGCCGTGTAAAGGTTCTGGCGCGGAAAATCCGAATGCGCACAAAACCTGTCATACCTGCCAGGGAAGCGGACAGATCAAAAAAGTGACCAATACTTTCCTCGGCCAAATGTACACAACTTCTACCTGCCCGACTTGCCAGGGCGAAGGCCGCATCATCACCAGCAAATGTAACGCTTGCCACGGCGAGGGCCGCGTACAGGGCGAAGAAGTGGTAACGCTGAATATCCCGGCGGGTGTAATGGAAGGTTTGCAGCTAAGTGTTAGCGGAAAAGGAAATGCTGCGCCAAAAGGCGGTGTAAACGGCGATTTAATCGTAGTAATTGAAGAAGAAGCGCACCCATTTTTACACAGAGATGGCAGCGATATTGTGTATGATCTTAACGTGAATTTTGCCGATGCTGCACTTGGAACTTCGGTAGATGTACCGACTATTGATGGCAAAGCGCGTATTAATATTCCTGCGGGAACACCAAGCGGCAAGGTTTTCAAGCTGCGCGATAAAGGTATACCTGATTTGGAAAGCCGCGGAAAAGGCGATCAGCTCATCAACGTAAATGTTTTTGTGCCTACCAAACTCAATTCAGAAGAGCGCGAATTGCTGGAAAAACTGCGCAACTCCGAAAACTTCAATCCAACACAAAGCAAAGAGGAAAAAAGCTTTTTCGGGAAAGTGAAAGAAATGTTCAGCTAAAGCATTTTTAGCCAATTGTATATATGAAATAGCTTGTCGGTTTTCGGCAGGCTATTTTTTGTTAAGTTGGAAGGTTTGAAAGTTGTAAGGTTGAAAGGTTTTAGAGCTTCGAAAGTTCGGGATTCCGGGTCAAGCCCGGAATGACGTAAGTTGTCCGAAATACTCCGATTGAACTGAATTGCGCCTTGTCAATGAC
>DAIUCM010000205.1:0-5888 GCA_036846145.1 Bacteroidota bacterium | reverse complement strand
ATTAATTACCTGCCTGGTAAATGACTGGTTAATTACTTTATAGGGCACTGTAAAAATTTTTTCTATGCGTTGTGGTATCAATATAAAATTCTCAACTGCAAAGTAATCAAATTGGGTGAAATCGCTGCAATACATGCCCATCAACTACATAGGCCCACAACATTACCCAATACACCTAATTGATCGAATTGCCTATCTTTGCAAAAAATAATAACTAATGCTTCAGGGGAAAAAAATAGTAGTGGTATTGCCGGCTTATAACGCGGCGCAAACCCTGAAAATGACCTATGACGAAATTCCTTTTGATATAGTTGACGAAGTAATCCTGGTTGATGATGCTTCCCGCGATCATACTGTTGAGGTTGGCAGAAGCCTCGGCATCAAGCATATCATCAGGCATGAAAAGAACAAGGGTTATGGCGGGAACCAGAAGAGCTGTTATGACAAGGCGCTGGAAATTGGGGGTGATATAATTATTATGCTTCACCCTGATTACCAGTACACGCCAAAGCTTATACCCTCAATTGCGCATTTGCTGGCCAGTGGTTTGTACCCGGTTGTATTTGCATCGCGCATTTTGGGCAAAGGAGCTTTAAAAGGCGGCATGCCGCTGTACAAATATATTGCGAACCGTTTCCTTACACTTACACAGAATATTTTAATTAACCAGAAACTGTCTGAATACCATACCGGCTACAGGGCCTTTACGCGCGAGGTGCTGGAAACAATTGATTACCACTTAAACAGCGATGATTTTGTTTTTGATAACCAGATCACCGCGCAGATTTTTCATGCTGGTTTTGAAATAGCCGAAATTACCTGTCCTACAAAGTACTTCGAAGAGGCCTCATCCATTAATTTTAAACGAAGCAGCATTTATGGTTTAGGCGTGCTGAAAACTTCACTGCAATATGCTTTGCACAGCAAAGGTATTGGCAGGTATAGAATATTTGAATTTAAGGATAAGAAATAATCAAAGCATTTTTAGCCAATATGATATATGTAAAAAGCCCGCCCCGAAATTTCGGAGCGGGCTTTTTTCATATAACTAAATAATAATTAGTCAGCTATGATAATTTTACCTGTTTGTGATTTGTTACCAGCTTGTATGCGGTAAATGTAAACACCTGCTTTTAAACCGTTTCTGTCGAAACGAACCTGGTGTGTACCTGCTGCAACCCTTTCATTAACCAAAGTTGCTACCTGGCGGCCGGTTATGTCAGTTACAGTTAAAGTAACATTTTCTCTTTCAGAAATTGTGTACTCGATATTTGCAAACTGGTTCATCGGGTTAGGGAATAATTTAACCTCACTTGCCAATATGCTTTGCTCTTTCAATTCTACACCAAGCGGGTTGCCACTGTGGAAGCGGAAATGATCTACATATAGCCTTGAATTAATGCCTATTTGCTGTGCGCTTGGGCTATTGGAAAAAATAAGCACCGTGAGTGAATCCGGATCCTGAGTGCCACTGTAAGTAATTGGTGCAGACAATCTTACCCATGGATAATATTGTGTTGCAGCCTGGCCGGTTACAGTATAACGTGTTATAGTATCGCTGCCTTTGGTAAATATAAGGCGCACTGCTAACTGGTCGGCAGCAATATTTGGGAGATACATAGTTTCAAAAGACAAATAGGCAGGCTTTTCCACATACGGAATGCGCATTGCAATAATACCAGGTGTTGCAGCTAATTGCCCATTATCGGTACGGAAAGTATCAGGTCTTAATTCCATAAAAAATTCTCCTTGTGGAGCTCTTCTCGTATCTGTACCGCCGCCTTGCAGGTTAAAAGTAACTGAAGACAATCTCTGTACTTTACCAGCTATAGTAGTCCACCCGGCAGCAGTTGTGCCAGTGCCTTGTTCAAAGCCGTTATTTGGTAGTTGTGTTTGCGCTTGTACTGCAAAGATGGTAGCACTTGCAAAAAACGCGAGTAAAACTTTTTTCATAATAGATTGTGTGTTGATGTGTTTCTTTTAATTGTTCATTCGCAAATATAGCTTTTACTATAATACGCGATATTCAGCAGACGAAATATTTATTCAAAACGTTGGCTGAAAAAAAATTAATTTACGGTTGTGCCTACTTCTTCGCCTTTTACAACACGTAAAAAACCATCTTCATCATTAATATTAAACACAATAATAGGCAGGTTATTCTCCTTGCAAAGTGTAATGGCCGTCATATCCATCACATTCAGGTTCTGCGAATAAACCTGGTCGTAAGATACATTACCATATTTGGTTGCAGATGGATCTTTCTCCGGATCAGCCGTGTAAACACCATCAACCCTGGTACCTTTTAGAATAACATCCGCACGGATTTCAACCGCACGCAATACTGCAGCTGTATCCGTTGTGAAATATGGATTTCCTGTTCCGGCGGCAAAAATTACTATTCTGCCTTTTTCCAGGTGTCTTGTGGCTCTTCTGCGTATAAATGGTTCAGCAATCTGCTCCATCTTTATTGCAGACTGCAAACGGGTACTAAGTCCGTGCGCTTCTAACGATGATTGTAAAGCCATTCCGTTAATTACCGTTGCCATCATTCCCATATAATCGGCTTGTGCACGGTCTTTCATCCCGCCTTCAATAGCATCAATACCCCTGAAAATATTTCCGCCGCCAATTACAATACCTATTTCTATACCTGTTTCTGCAACCTTTTTTACTTCGCGGGCATAGTGGCTTAAAGCATCAGCATCAATACCAAACTGCTTTTTTCCCATGAGCGATTCGCCGCTGAGCTTTAGTAGTACGCGTTTATATTTCATTAATGTTTATGATTTTTTTTATAATAAATTCTGAATGAAGTATTTTTAGCAACATGTATATATGCGGCTGCAAATCTAAGTCAAAAAAAAAGAGGCTTAAGCCTCTTTTTTAATTTTGTTTACTCTCCCAGTGCAACCCGTTTATAGGATGTAATAGTCAGGTCAGGATGTGCTTCCTGAAGCATCTTCTTAACCGTTTTTGAATTGTCTTTAACAAACTCCTGGTTAAGAAGCGTACTGTCTTTATAGAATTTATTGAGCTTGCCTGCTGCAATTTTCTCAATCATTTCTTCTTTTTTACCTTCCATGCGTAACTGCTCGCGTGCAACTTCAAGCTCACGGTCAATCATTTCCTGGCTCAGGCTTTTCTCATCCAATGCAAGCGGATTCATTGCTGCAATCTGCATCGCTGCATCTTTACCTGCTATTATAACTTTATCATCTGCCGGCTGATTCATTGCTACCAATACACCAATACGGTTACCTGCGTGGTTATAAGCTACTACTGCCGGCGCTTCAACTTTAATGTATTCAGTCACATCAATCTTCTCACCTATTTTCGCAACCTGCTCATCAAGGCTGTCAGATAATGTTTTACCTTCTACCTGCTTTGTCTTTAATTCCTCTGCAGTTTCCGGTAATTCATTGATAGCTGTTTGTGCAATTTTTTCGGCAAACGCTACGAAATCTGCATTTTTAGCTACGAAATCTGTTTCGCTGGTAAGTTTTATAATGATACCTGTAGTACCATCAGCATTTGTTTTAGCAATAACAACACCTTCATTCGCTTCGCGGTCCGCGCGTTTAGCGCTTACTTTCTGGCCTTTTTTACGTAGGTTATCAATAGCTGCCTCAAAATCGCCATTGGTTTCTTCCAAAGCTTTTTTGCAGTCCATCATACCTGCACCGGTGGTTGTTCTTAATCTGTTTACGTCTGCAGCTGTAATAGCCATAGTAATTTCTATATCTTTTGGGTTGAAATAATTTCTATATTATACTAAGCCGAAAAATACTTATTCCTGTTCTGCAGAAGCAGCTTCGGCCTGTACATCTTCTTCTTTTACATCTTTGGATTTCTTACGCTCCTGCAGGCCTTCTTCAATTGCATTGGCTATATAGTTGGTGATGTACGCGATAGACTTTGTAGCGTCATCATTTGCAGGGATAGGGAAATCTACAATGTTTGGATTGGCGTTAGTATCTACTATACCGAAAGTTGTAAGATTAAGCTTGTGGCCTTCTGCAACTGCAATATGCTCTTTCTTGATATCTACTATGAACAAAGCTGCCGGTAAGCGGCTAAGATCATTGATACCGCCAAGCATTCTTTCCAGTTTCTCACGCTCACGCATCAGCATTAAGCGCTCACGCTTCGCCATGTTGTTTACAGTTCCGTCAGCATTCATTTTATCGATGTTGCTCATCTTTTTTATAGACTTGCGAACAGTAGCGAAATTTGTAAGCATACCACCTAACCAGCGATCGGTTACATACGGCATACCAACACGGCGTGCGGCTTCCGCTACAATTTCCTTAGCTTGTTTTTTAGTAGCTACAAAAAGTATTTTGCGGCCACTGCGTGCTATATTTTTTATTGCTGCACCGGCTTCTTCCAGTTTGCGCGCAGTTTTGTTCAGGTCAATCATGTGGATGCCGTTCTTCTCCATAAAAATATATGGAGCCATTTGCGGATCCCACTTGCTGCGAAGGTGGCCAAAATGTACGCCTGCTTCCAGCAGATCCTGGATATTGATATTGTTGTTGCTCTCCTGCATGGTCGAATCTTAACGTTTGCTGAATTGGAAACTCTTTCTTGCTTTTTTGTGACCGAATTTCTTACGCTCAACCATACGTGGATCGCGGGTAAGGAATCCTTTTTCTTTTAAAGATGGTTTAACATCGGCATTATCCTTAACCAGTGCGCGTGCAATGGCAAGTCGAATGGCTTCTGCCTGGCCAGTAAGGCCACCACCTTTAACATTAATTTTAATATCGAGCGTGCCCATAGATGTAGTAACATCCAGCGGTTGCTCAATTACAAACTGGCGCAGTTTTGCAGGGAAATACTCATCATAAGCTTTGCCGTTGATGGTAATGGTTCCGGTGCCTGCAGCCATATATACGCGGGCGATTGCTGTTTTTCTTCTTCCGGTAGCGTTAGTGTAAGCCATAAAAAAGTTTACTGTTGTAGCGTTTTAGGATTCTGCGCCTGGTGAGGATGCTCAGAACCTGCATATATGAAAAGATTCTTTAAAAATTGCGCACGCAGCTTATTGCCCGGCAGCATACCGCGAACCGCTTTTCTCAGCACTTCTTCCGGTTTGGTTGCCATTAATTTAGCAGGCGTGGTTTCGCGCTGGCCGCCCGGGTGGCCGGTATGGCGCAGGTAAATTTTATCGGTCATTTTTTTACCGGTAAAGCGTACCTTATCTGCATTGAGTACAATTACTTTATCGCCGCAGTTTGCGTGTGGCGTAAAGCAGGCTTTGTTTTTGCCTCTGATGATGTTTGCAATCTGTGTTGCAAGGCGGCCAACAATCTGGTCTTCTGCATCAATCAGAATCCAGTCCCTTTTTACGGTTTGCTTATTAGCCGAAATGGTTTTATAACTTAATGTATCCACAGTTAATTCTTTATAATAGGTAATTCACCTAAAAAAACGTGGGTGCAAAGATAAAAAGAGTTTTTTTATTTTGTATGGGTTTGATAACTAATTTTTTTTAGATACCTGTTTCTTTTTCAAATTTACATTCTTTTTAACGATTCCTTGAGCGTAATTTTTTTCGAGCTGACAAATAAATGTATTTATATCAGTCAACATTGTTTAATAAGCCAGTTACCACAGCCGAAAAATACCCACGTTCATATTTCAACTGAACTGCATACATTATAATGGTATAATTAAAAAAAAATCTGGTGCCTGGGGTTGCTTATTGGTGTTATTAAATGTTGATTTTGGTTAATTAATGCTTTTTGAAACCAGGTATGAGCATTTTCATAATAAAAGATGTAGGGATGAAGTATTTTGACTGGTTGTGGTTTTTTTTGATGCCGTTAATGTTTGGTATGCTTTACGATGAAATTTTATTACATGTTTAAAATGTATTATTT
>DAIUCM010000204.1:0-5946 GCA_036846145.1 Bacteroidota bacterium | reverse complement strand
GTGTAAGATCCACTAAACGAAAATTGAATATGCTGAAGAAAGTGCTTTTATTGCTGATTATAATGGGATTTATGGCTTTCGGGCTTAATTATGTGCTGCATAAAAAGCCTGAGCAGCAGACCGTAACTGTTGTAAATAAAAACTGCGAGGCCGATAAAGTAAGCTTTTTTGAAAACCATTTAAAAGAGGTTTATACGCAAACGAAGTTAGATTCGGCGCAGCTTGACTATAATATTTACCGTAAGGCAATGATTGGTTATTATAATCTTGAGGATGAAGATGAGATAAACAAACCTGTATTATCTGTTATAGATTTCCAGAAGCCAAGCACAGAAAAACGTTTGTGGATTTTTGATATAAAGCAGCGTAAGTTGCTATATTATAGCCTTGTAGCGCATGGCAGGAATACAGGGCAAAATACGGCCGAAGATTTTTCGAATGTTGCCAATTCAAACAAAAGCAGCCTGGGTTTTTATGTAACGCAGAATATTTACCAGGGCAAACATGGCTTATCGCTGGTAATTAACGGCATGGAAAAAGGCTGGAACGATAGCGCGAAATCAAGATCGATTGTGGTGCATGGCGCTGATTATGTGAGTGAGGATTTTGTTGAAGATGTCGGCAGGCTGGGCCGCAGCCAGGGTTGCCCTGCCATACCGCAGGCAATATGCAATGGTGTGGTTTGTACAATTTGCGACCGGTCTGTAATGTTCCTGTATTATCCCGATGAAAAATACCTCAGCCAGTCGAAATACCTGGAAGAAAAACCTGTGATTGATGCATATGCCGAAAATTCCTTCTTTCTATGCACACAATACACTGCGCTTGCCAGGCTCAGGTAATTTATATACCGAAGCATTTTTGCGGCAGTATATAGGTCTTACTGAAAAAGTATCAGCTGGGTCGTAATTTATTATTTCAAAATTTACTTTCGCCCTCCGTTGCCGGGCAGGCAACTTCTTTTGGCTTGAACCAAAAGAAGCAAAAGTTCAAGGCTGTAAATTATAAGCTAAAAACAGCTTTAAAGCATTTTTAGCCCGCAACAGGAGCCGCCAGTTCGTTTTATGCTGGTTGTCCTTTTGCGTCGGCTCGCCTGTTGCTCCGTAAGTTAATTCAGCGTTAATTTACAATTTACCATTCACAATTCACCATTTGCATTTATGCTTTAAAGCTGTTTTCTTAAACGCTTATAATTTAAGGCCGTCAAAACCATTGAACCCGATTCTGCGTAATGCATGGTTTTTATTTAACTACTCAATAATAGCTTGTCTTTTTGTGATCAATTCTTGCATATAAACATGTAAATAAGATAAATAGCGCTTTGTTAGTAAACCCTATATATGGCTAAGGCTTAAAGCAAAACACGCAGCACTTTGTTAAAATGCTGCGTGTTTGTAAAATTTATTATTTAACGTGAATCTGGAAGATTAATGTTAAAATTCAATTATTTACATATAGGTAATTGTTAAAAAATGCCTTAGCTTGAATAAACAAACAGCCCGCGTTTGGTGACGCTTATCTAATGTTAACGAATCTAAACAAGCTTAATTCCAGCGTTCACTTTTTTTAGAAGTTACAGGTTTTTGGTTACCTGCTTTGGCATTTATTCATAAAAAGTTACGGCGCCGGTTTCAACATCGTACATACCGCCTACAATTTTAATGCTGCCGTTTTTCTCAAGCTCAGCTATTATTTCACTTTCGTCCAATATGCGCTGTTTGGTAAGATGAACGTTGTTTTCGGTTACATTATTCACAAAATCTTCGTTCTTGCTTGTCCTGTTATCGGTGGTATCTTTCTCCATTTCAATGGCAGGTTCAACTTTTTGAAGCAGTGTGGTAAGGTTACCCATTTTTACACCATCGCAAGCGCCTTTAATAGCACCGCACTTTGTATGGCCCAGTACCACAATTGCCTTCGCGCCGGCCACTTTGCAGGCAAATTCCATACTGCCTAAAATATCTTCGTTAAGTATATTGCCCGCAATACGAACGCTGAAAATATCGCCAAGGCCCTGGTCGAAAGTGAGTTCGGCAGAGGTGCGTGAGTCTATACAGCTTAAAATTACAGCCAGCGGATATTGCCCTTCAGAAGTTTCATTTACCTGTTGCAAAAGGTTGCGGTTGGCTTTGAGGTTGTTTACAAATCTTTCGTTACCTTTTTTCAGGATTTCAATAGCCTGCTCCGGCGTTAGTGCTGCCTGTGCTTCTTTCGTTAGCGTTCTCATATATAATTTTTTTTTATGAATTGTTAACTGTGGTTTTTCTTTTAATGATTTAGTGTAATACCTTTGAGCTCAACTGTAATGTTCCTGCGTTTGCTTTGGGCAATGAAGTCCTGTATTATTTCAATTACATCGTAATGTATAAATTTTGTATTGGAGCCGTCTATTACAACCTTTGAATTATCCGGAACATGATTTAGCATTTGTAAAATACTGCCTTTGTTAAGGAATGATACTTCTTCGCTAAGCCTGACAATATGCTCTTCACCAGGCTTTGACCCGTTTTTAAGTATATAAAATGGATTGCGGAAATTATTGAGCAGAATGTAAAATATAGCAACCGCCATTCCTATAGCTATGCCTTTTAAAAGGTCGGTGAGCAGAATGGCTATAACTGTTACAACAAATGGTATAAACTGTTCCCTGCCTAAATGGTACATTTGTTTGAAAAGTGCCGGTTTTGCGAGCTTATAACCTACCAGGAATAAAATAGCGGCTAATGTTGCCAGCGGTATCATATTCATTACAGTAGGTATAGTAATTACGCTTATAAGTATAAAAAAGCCATGAAAAATGGTTGAAAGCTTGGTTCGGCCGCCGAAGGTAATGTTGGCGCTGCTTCGTACAATAACCTGTGTTATTGGCAAACCGCCAATTAAGCCCGATACGATGTTGCCCAGCCCTTGCGCCTGCAGCTCGCGGTTTGTTGGTGTTACTCGTTTCAGCGGATCAAGCTTGTCGGTGGCCTCAACACAGAGCAGGGTTTCCAGGCTGGCAATTACTGCTATTACAAGCGCAACAAAATAAACCTGAGGGTTTAAAAGCTGGTTGAAGTTTGGCAAGGTAAACTGGCCGAGAAACTCATTAACCGAACTGGCAACCGGAATATTAACAACCTGCTTTGTTGTAAGGCTGTAAGGTAAAACGCCAGTATTATACAGGTAATTTATTAATATACCCGCCAGTACAGCAACCAGCGGCCCGTTAATTACGCCGAATATCTTATGTTTTTTGCCAAGATATAAATCCCAAATCAATAATATGAATAAAGAAACCCCGGTAATGAGCATGGCAGCCGGCGAAATATAGTTTATAAAGTTGAGCAGTTCGGAAAAAGTATTTTCACCATCGGGCTGCTGGAAGCCGAGGTTGCCTTCATAATCTTTATCGTACCCGAAAGCATGCGGTATTTGTTTTAAAATAATAAGCAGCCCAATACCGGTAAGCATACCTTTAATTACAGAAGAAGGGAAGTAATAGGCGATGGTGCCAAGCTTAAGGTAACCTGCCAAAACCTGTATTAAACCGGCGATAACCACAGCCAGCAGAAAATTTTCCCAGCCGCCAAGCTGCGCTATTGAGGTTAAAACAATTACGGCCAGGCCCGCTGCAGGCCCACTAACGCCTAAGGGCGAGCCACTTGCCGCGCCAACAACAATACCGCCAACAATACCGGCAATAATACCAGCAAACAGCGGTGCGCCCGATGCCAGCGCAATACCCAAACATAATGGTACTGCCACAAAAAATACGATTATACTTGCAGGCAGGTCGTTTTTAAAATCTGCAAAAAACTTTTTCATTTATTTGTCTATTTATTTCTGCTGAAATAGTAACAATATTGCTTATGATAGCAAGGCTATTGCCATTGTTAGCAAAACTTGTGCCACCTATAGTAGGTGTATTTTAATGTTAATTATAATAAATTTGTACTAAATGTTTTTGTTCATATGGAGTTTCATGTAACCTTTAGGCTTAATGAAAAACTTTACCTGAAAGACCCTGAAAGCAGTGAGCTGGGAAGGAAAATAGTTAAGCGGGGTATAGATATTATTTACCAGCTTGGTTTTGAAAACTTTACGTTTAAAAAGCTGGCTGCGGAAATGGGTTCTACCGAGGCTACGATATACAGGTATTTCGAAAACAAGCACAGGCTTTTACTATACATCTTAAACTGGTACTGGACCTACCTGGCCTACCTGGTTACCATTAAGCTTCAAAATGTGCCCGATACAAAACAGCAGCTTATTAATATTATACAACTTTTAACGCACGAATTGCCTGAAAGCTCGGGCCAGCTCGACTACAACAAAAAGTTCCTGAACCATATAGTTATTACAGATAGCAGCAAGGCGTACCTTGTAAAAGATATAAGTGAAATAAATAAAGCTGAAGTGTTTAAGCCTTATAAGGATTTATGTGCCAGAATTGCAGATGTAATAATTGCGTACGACCCCAATTACCAGTTCCCGCGCTCGTTAAGCAGTACTTTAATTGAGGCATCGCACCACCAGCAGTATTTCAGCATTTTTATGCCGAAGCTAACCGATGTTAATCCGCAAAACAGCCATAATTATACCGAGCATTTTCTTACTGATCTTCTGTTTAAAACAATCGGAAAGTGTTAGCGCCTTGCTTTAAAACTGCTTTTTTTAATGCAATATACAAGTATTGTTTGTTGCGGTTAAAATAAAAACCCCGCCAATTGGCAGGGTTTCCATATATATGCTTCTCTAAAAATAGTTTAATTGCGCTTGCCGTCGGGCTTTACAGGATCCGTTTTCAGGTTAAGGCCATCAGCTTTCGCAGTAATAACCTCAGTATATTTTTTACCTTTTACAGTAACTTTCCTGTCGAAACGCACATTAATGAAATAATCTACATTTGGGTATTTTTCAATAAGCGCAAAATAAGCGAAATCTACAGCCGGGTCGCTGGCGGTAACTTTGCTTTTAAGCCTTGCGGAAAGCTTATTAAAAATACCAGGTTTTTTATTGGACTTTACGCCTGCAGGAGTTACTACAGTATTGAATATTTCATTATCATACAAAGATCCGGTAATGGTTTCGCCTGGCGCCGGCGCAAAATACATTATTTCGGTTGCTTCATATTTGGTAACCAAACCTTTCTTATAATTGTCGCTGTATGCTTTATCCAGCGTTTTGCCGTTTTTGGAGAGCTTGCCTGATACGGTAATTTCTACCGACAGATTTCCTACCAAAGTTACGTCCTCACGCGTTAAAGGCTTAAAGCGTATAGGCATATATTTTATATCTTTAGTGCTTGTAGCAACACTGCCGCACGAGGTTAAAAGGCAAACCACTGCTAAAAACACAAGGCTTAAATTGAAATATCTCATATTTAAAATATTTTAAGCGTTAGCAGTTATTTTTCAGTTTTTAAGGTAATGGCCTTTGCTGTTACCGTAACTTTTGTGTTGTATTTGGTATAAAACAGCATCCATTTAGATGTATATTCCTTTTGTACGCGGATGTTGGTCAAGTAATCGGCATTTGGGTTGGCATCCAGCATGCGATACACGGCAATTTGCGATGCCTGGTCCAGTCCGTAACCGGTTACAATACCCTGGCGCGACTCGTTTTTAGCCTCACCAATTACTTTTGCTCCTTTTATCATCTTAAATAATGTGCTGAATTCTTTTACCTCAACCTCGGCTTTAATATCCGGAGAAAGCGTATAGTCAGCGCGAGAAACCGTCATGCCTGGAAACGCAACAGAGTTTTTGGACATGTTTGAAGATTTTTGTGAGCATGATGCGAAGAACAACAGCGAGGCTGCCGAAAACAGAAAAATTTTTTTCATTTGATTAAGTTTTTTATGGGTTCAAGTTTAAATTCTGCGTCAAATGTAATTTTTTTCTTTAAATTCAAATTATTTATGAATAAAAAAAATTAAACTTTTTTTAATGACGTGTGTTAAAG
>DAIUCM010000203.1:0-6032 GCA_036846145.1 Bacteroidota bacterium | reverse complement strand
GGTGGGCTTAACCAAAGCATTTTTGAAAAAACAGGTATATGGAAATTGAAATGAAAAATTAAAAGATTGAAAAATTGGAAAATTGAAAGATATAATATTACATTCGTTTATTGGCGTGTTATACGAATCCTTTACGACCTTTGTGTGAAACTTCCCATATATCAAATATCCAAAAAATGCCTTATTTCAGTGAACACTAACCAGTAACCAGTGCCACAATGCGAAGCAATATTTACTCAATTACTCAATTACTCATTTCATTATTTCATTATTTCATTAATACATTAATTCATTGCGTATAAGCTGGAGAAAAATAATAAAAATAACCTTAAGGACGCTGCTGGGGCTGCTTGTGCTCTTCGTTGTGGCCTTAACGGGTTTATATTATTTTCTCGATACGGATTACGGCAAAAAATGGCTTACGCAGAAACTCGAAAAAACTTTAACAGATGAACTTGGTGTTGAAGTGCAGATTGGCCTGGCGGAGCTCGATTTACCGGGAACTGTTCACCTGAACGATGTGCTGGTTCTTGATCATCATAAAAAAGAAATGCTTCGCCTGCCCGAAGCGCATGCGCAATTTGGCTACTATAATTTTATTACAGGTAAAGTTACCCTTGGGCGGGTTGAGCTCAGTAACGCGGTGTTCACCCTAACACACTACGAAAATGAGGAACGCACAAACGTTGGCCAGATCATAGAAAGGCTGGAAAGCGGCCCATCTACCGGCAAAAAAACCGATATTCTTTTTAAATACATTGTTATAAACAACGGGCATTTTATTTATAACGAGCGCAACGAGCCACCCTATGCGCATCCTGGCGTAGATTGGCAACATATTGATCTAAAGAACCTTAACGGCAAAATTTCCATGCTGGCGCTTCATGGTCCCGATATTGGACTCACCGTGCAAACACTAAGTTTCAGCGAAAAGAGCAGCTTTGTGCTGGAAGATCTGCGGACTACCATGGCATACACCAAAACGCAGATGGAGTTCACAAACCTTTACCTGCGCACGCCACAATCGGAAATTGGCAATTACCTGCGTTTCGATTATCCGAATATGCGGGCTTTTAACCATTTTATTGATAGTGTGGATATTAAGGCCGGTTTTATAAATTCAACAACATCGTTTAAAGACCTGGCATTTTTTACGCATACGCTCGAAAATAAAAAAGATAAATTCTTTATAAATTCTGCCGATGTTAGCGGAAGAATAAACAGGCTGCGCGCCGATAAACTGGATGCCGCATTCGGCAATTATTCGTTTATAAGGGGCAAAGTTGCATTACGCGGTTTGCCCAATACTGATGAAACTTTTATAGATGCCAGGTTAAACGAGGCCCGCACCAGCTTTACGGAGCTTGTAAAATTTTTGCCGGAACTGCCTGTACCGCAGGAGCTTGATAAATTCGGCAAGATAAACCTTAAGGGCAATTTTACAGGTTTTTTAACCGATTTTGTAGCTTACGGCAGCGCGCAGACAGATATTGGCGATATAATTACCGATTTAAACCTGAAACTGAATAAGAGCCAGGCGTTAAGCACCTACAGCGGCAATATTAAAACACAGCATTTTAATGTTGGTAAATTTTTAAACGATCCCTTGCTTGGCCTGGTTAGCATGAGCGGAAAAATAAATGGTACGGGCTTTACAAAGGAATCGGTAAATGCAAATGTATCAGGCACTTTTCAGCGGCTCGATATATGGAAATATTCTTACCGGAACCTGAAGCTGAACGGCGATATCAAAAAACAATTCTTTCAGGGCGAACTGGAAGCGAGAGATCCTAACCTGCAGATGGATTTCACCGGAACGGTAGATTTTAACCTTGCCAAACCAAAGTATAATTTTATAAGCGATATAAAGCACGCCAACCTGTTTGCATTAGGATTTACAGATGATACGGTAACTTTCAGCAGCCTTGTGCATTTTAATATGGAAGGCAACACCATAAATGATTTTGAAGGCGAAGCGCTTGCATACAACACCATGCTTGCAACGCCGCATAAAACGTACGATTTTGACACGTTTACGCTAAACTCGAGCATAGCGGCAAATTACAGGAAAATATCGGTTTCCTCAGATCTGCTCAACGGTACACTGAAAGGCAATTTTAATGTTTCGCAAATTGAGGATCTTTTAAAAACCACGGCGAACCGATACGCAGATTCCACTTTCCTGCGCCTCGAAAGCGAGAAAGTTGCCGGCCAGGATATAGATTTTGATGTACAGTTTAAAGATCTGGAGGCTGTTTTCGCGCTGTTCAATACCAAAATTATTTTGCAGGACAGCGGTTACTTCCGTGGAAAAATAGATCTCGATAACAACATTGTACAGCTGGAAGGCTATTTACCCGAAGTTATATACAACAATCTCATATTCAAACATATACAGCTCGATGGCAATACGCGAAACAGGGAGCTTGAGCTGGCCTTCTCCACAAGTTCTTTCGGTACAACAGATTCCACATACATCCGCAACTTCCGGCTTCTAGCAGCTACCAGTAACGATAAGGTTTCATTTACAGCCTACGCTGCCGACAGGTTTATAAACAAGCAGGTTGAGCTGAAAGGCACGCTGGATATTATTGAAAATGAGGCTTACCTTGTTTTAGATACTTCACAGCTTGTAATTGGCGATACTTTATGGATGATCTCCGCAAAGCCAATCAGTATTTATTCCGATACTTTAATAGACATCCCGCTGTTTACTTTAACCAATGGCGACCAGCATTTAAAGATAATCGGTAAATACTCGCCAAAAACAGCTTATCCTGTACGTGTAGTTGTAGAAGAATTCGGTATAAACACTATTGCCTCATTTATTCCAGAGCTTAAAGACCTTAACGGCGCGCTTAACGGGCAGATACTTGTAAGCAACATCAACACAAAAAAACCAATTGTTGAAGCGGCATTATTTGCCAGCCCATTGGTTTATGGCACCGATACTTTAGGAACCTTCAGCACCACAACCAGTTATAACGAGGAAACCAGGCTGCTCACCGTTGAGGCGGACCTGGAAAACAACAGCATGGAAAAAACGCTTGAAACCAGCGGAACAATAGCTTTCGGCAATAAGCAAACGCTTAATTTCGATGCCACTTTAAACCGTACAAACCTGCGGATTTTTGAGCCTTTCCTGGTGGATGTTTTTTCTGATTTAGCCGGCACTACATCTGCCAATATGAAAATTACTGGAACGCTTGATCAACCTGTCTTCAAAGGCAATATTGCGCTTGATGATGCTGCGTTAACCGTTTCTTATCTTAATACCAGGTATAAATTCAATCACTCGGCTTCATTCGATGGCAATGCCATAGCCCTGAAAAATCTTGTATTATACGATGAGCGAAAAAATATGGCAACGTTAAATGGCAAAATTAATCTTCAGAATATCGACGACATATCGCTTGACCTTGACCTGAACGCTGAGAATTTACAAGTCCTGAACACCACGCAGAAAGATAACAGCCTGTATTATGGCGAAGCTTACGGTACAGGTTATGTTTCTATAAACGGCCCTTTAAACAACCTGCGCATGTATATAAAAATGCGCACCGATAAAGGCACTCGTTTTTACCTGCCTATTTCAGAAGCAAGCACATTTACCGGCTTTAAATTCATTTCGTTTATCGATAAAAAGAACTTCCTGAAGGAGAAACGAAATATAAAAGTTACAGGACTTAAATTATCAATGGACCTGGAAGTTACGCCCGATGCTGTTGCGCAGATCATTTTCGACCCGAGGGTTGGCGACCTTATTGAAGGCCGTGGAGAAGGCAACATACGCATGGATATTAATACCGACGGCGATTTCTCCATGTACGGCCTTTATACCATTACACAGGGAAATTACCTTTTTACAGCTTACGATGTTATTAACAAGGCTTTTGATATAAAACCTGGCGGCACAATAAGCTGGCGCGGAAGCCCTTACGATGCAAATATTAATTTACAGGCCGCTTACAAAGTACGCACAACACTTGGCCCATTACTTAACCAAAGCGCTGCCCTGGCCGATGACGCCACCGCGAGGCTCAAAACACGTACTTTTCCCGTTGAGGCACAGCTGAAACTGACCGGCGCTTTATTTTCACCAGATATTGATTTTGATTTTGAGATACAGGAGCTTTCGGCAGGCAGCGGCGCGGCAGTTGTAGAATCTACGGTAAGCACCATCCGCTCAAACGAGCAGGAACTAAGCAAGCAGGTGGTAAGCCTTTTGGTACTTAACCAGTTTGCACCGGTACAGCAAAGCCTTTCCGGCGATTTGGTAGGCAGCGGCATTAACAGCAGTATTGGCGATCTTGTAAGCAGCCAGATCAATTATTATCTCTCTCAGCTGGTTGATGATATACAGGTTGGTGTAGATTATGCGCCGATCAACCAGCAGCAGCCCGAAATGCAGCAGCGCGATGCTCTAACACTGCGTGTAAGCACCGATTTGTTTGATGACAGGGCCAATGTAGATGTAGGTTATGATGTTACCAACAACAACCACAATGCGCAGGTATCGTACAAACTAAAAGCCGATGGCAATACAAGAGCCAGGGTTTTCAGCCGGAGCAACAACAATCCCACTTTCAGGCAAAACTCCAGCACAATTGGTGTGGGCGTTTTTTTCCGGAAAGAGTTTGATAAGATCGGCGAGCTGTTCCGCAAAAAAAATAAAACAAAATCCACTGCCAAATAAACTATTTTCTGCGCTGTGCATATATGGTAATAAATGCACTTATTTTTAAAATGGAAAGCAGCAGCCGGGTAAAAAATCTGCTAAAAGCAAAATTACTGCTGGTTTTACTGTGCTTTGCGGCTATTTCGCTGGCTTATGGCTGTAACATCTTTAAACCCAGGCCAAAACCCAGGCAGCAGCAGTTTATACAGCTTTTTATGAATAATAAGCCTGCCAGCTATAATTATCATATTAAAGGAAAATACAACAAACAGAAACAGCGTTTAAATATACAGGCAAATGATACAGCCAGCTTCGAAGCCAATACGCTTATTATCAATGTGGAGCTGGGGAAAGACACTACATTGGCCATGCTTAAATTTCCACGGGTTTACTCAGCGCAAACCGATACTTTACCCAGGCGCCAGATTAGCTACGCCAGCATGCACTGGGAAAACTACAGCGAAAATACACTGTACGAAAACTACACCTACCGCAGCTACAGCGATCTGAAAATTACGCTCCTCTCCTTCTCAAAAGACAGCTTTTTACAAGGCACTTTCAGCGGCACGCTATGGCAGAATAAAAAGCGGATGCGCATACGCGATGGCAAGTTCGCAGTATATGTTAAAGGCTACTGAGTTTTTATAAAATGAAGCCTTTTTTCTGAGAAGTTGTAAAGTTGTAAGGCTGGAAGATTGCTTCGCATCGCGGCATTCGTCATTCGTAATTGTTAATTCGTAATTGATTATTGGTTGCTTCGCATCGCGGCATTTTTAATTTTTAATTCTTAATTTTTAATTTAAGATGCGGCATTCGTCATTCGTAATTGATTATTTATTCTTTCATTCTTACAATCATTCATTCTTACAATCATTCATTCTTACATTTCCAAAAATCCAAAGTATTTTTTAACAAAATGATATATGGATTTTCATTCAATTTTTCATTCAATCATTAATTCCCGGAAATCTTCACTTTATAGCCTTCTTTTTTAAGCGCTTCTGCGGCTTTGGTGCGTACATCGCCCTGTATAAGTATTTCACCATCTTTTACACTTCCGCCAACACCGCATTTATTCTTCAGCAGTTTTCCTAAAGTTTCAAGGTCGGCCTCGCTTCCACGAAAACCGGTAACAACAGTAACCGTTTTTCCGCCCCGGCCTTTGGTGCTTTTACCAACAATCAGGTTCTGCTGCTGCGGAGGGAGCGTTTCCTGCTCAGCGCTGTTCTCATCATCATTCAGTGAAAAATCGGGATTGGTTGAATACACAAAGCCGCCGCTATTTTTATTCTTTGCCATTATTTTTTATATTTTTAATAAGATGTTAAAGCATTTTTCAGCCGCAATATATATG
>DAIUCM010000202.1:0-6197 GCA_036846145.1 Bacteroidota bacterium | reverse complement strand
AACATCATATATGCTTTAAAGCTGTTTTCTTAACGCTTATAATTTAAGGCCGTCATAACGCTTTGCATTTATTTTTACTTTTATTTCAATTCTATTTATTCACGTTGCAACGAGCCCTGCATGGGCGAACTATGTCAGCATGGGGCAAAACTTTATGTATAAAAATTCTTAACTAAACGACATTGATTCAACATTCATAATTCAACATTCACAATTCAACATTAATTAAACGGCTTGCTGCGCAAAAAATATCAACCGGCTAATATGTTCATTACGAAGATAGTACAGGATTGTTTTACCGGAACGTTTCGCGCGCAGTACATCTTTATTTTTAAGAATAATAAGATGATGGCTGGCCACAGCCTGCTCAACTTTCAGGCGTTTCTGGATTTCGGTAACGGTTAGCTGCTGCCCATCCTGCAACAGATCGATAATGGCGATACGCAATGGGTGCGCAACTGCACGGAGCAGCTCGGCCATATCATCTAATTTTTCAGCATCGTATTGGGTAACAGGTGTAACGTCGGACATTCAAAGGGGATTTTCTGTATAAAAAACAGCTATGGGCAATTGTTGCTGCAAATATCCAAATATTTATCTATGTAATTACTTTTTTATAAGAAGATTGGTAAACTTTTCTTCATTTTAATACCATTAGCGCTTTATTACAACCGTCCGTTCGGTTTCTACAAGTACAGCAGGCATATCAATTCCTGCTTTGCCAAACTCCTCTACAGCTTTCTGGTTGATGGCATAGCGAGCAGGCCAGTAATTTTCCCTTCTTATCCATAACATCAGCGAAACTTTTATGCCTGTATCCGTTAAATGGTCCACGCCAATACCAGGCTCAGGTTCTTTCAAAATCATTTCTTCTGCCGCCACAATTTCATGAAGTATCTGCATGGCCTGGCGAATATCGCTGTGGTAAGCTACGTTTATGTTGATATCTAAGCGGCGCAGATCGTTAGCCGTAAAGTTCACCACATCGTTATTACTGAGGTTGCCGTTAGGGATGATTACCTTTTTATTATCGGTAGTAGTGAGAATGGTGTATAATATCTGTATCTCATTTACAATGCCCTTATGCCCTTGTGCTTCAATAAAATCGCCCACACGAAAAGGTTTGAATAGCAAAATAAGCATGCCACCGGCAAAATTGCTTAAGCTTCCCTGCAACGCCAGGCCAATCGCCAAACCAGCTGCGCCTAATGCTGCGAGGAAAGAGGTTGTTTGTATGCCGATCATTCCTGCAACAGAGAGAATGAGCATTATTTTTAAAGCTATAGAAATGATGGTTTTGAGGAAAGGCCGAAGTGTTGGGTCAACATCCCGCACCATCATTATTTTATTAAGTCCGCGAATGAAAAGGTTAATGAGCCAAATGCCTATAACCAGTACAAGGATTGCCGTAAGGAATCTTGGGCCGTAATTAAATAGCAGATCTTTAGCCTTATCTGTATAGGTTTCTATTTCTCTAACAGGAACCACAACAGGCGCATGCGGCAGATTCTGCAGGAAAAATGTTTTTAAATGTGCCAATTTGCCAATTTGAAAATATGCCAATAGTAATGTTGAATTTTGAATGCTGGATTTTGAATTATCTTCGTTGCGCAGTAGAGACGACATGCCTGGCGTCTCGAACTAACAACAGGCAATTTAGGAATTCAAAGCATTTTTTGGAGAATTGATATATGGAAATATTCTAATGAAAGAATGAATAATTATTGAATGAATGAATAACATCGCGGCTATTCACTGTTGCTGGCGCAAGATTTAGCGCAGCGGTTCTTGTGCCATCTGGTTCAAAGCATTTCTTTAGGAACTGTTATATAGAAATTAATGATGCTCTTTTGAAATTTACGAAAAAGGAATCATGTTTTTCATCCCAATCATAAAAATCACAGTTCAAGACAACCCATCAACGCGATAATACGCAGTTTTTACACGCGATAAATCGCGTCTCTACAAAACGCAAAACGCAAACCGCTCGCTGCTTACCGCCTCTTATAATCTCGGAAAAAGCTTTTCATCTTTATCTGCATCACACCAAAAACGGCTTCCTTGAAAATGCCACTACTCATTTTGGAGGTTCCTTCCGTACGATCAGTAAAAATAATCGGCACTTCTACAATGTTGAAACCGTATTTCCAGGCTGTGAATTTCATTTCTATCTGGAAGGCGTAACCTTTGAATTTGATTTTATCCAGATCTATGGTTTCCAGTACTTTACGCGAGTAACAGATGAAGCCGGCAGTTGTGTCTTTTACATCAAGGCCTGTAATAATACGTACGTATTTGCTGGCGTAGAAGCTCATAATTACGCGTCCCATCGGCCAGTTTACCACATTTACGCCTTTTACATAGCGGCTGCCTATGGCTACATCAGCGCCTTCATCGGTACAGGCTTTGTGCAGGCGAATAAGATCGGCAGGGTTGTGCGAGAAATCGGCATCCATTTCGAAAATATAATTATATTTCCGCTCTATGGCCCAGTGGAAACCTTTAATGTACGCTGTGCCTAAACCTAATTTTCCTTTACGTTCTTCAATAAAAAGCTGATCGGGAAACTCTTTTTGCAGGTCCTTAACAATCTGCGCAGTGCCATCAGGCGAACCATCATCTATAATAAGAACGTGGAACGGCGAGGGCAATTCAAAAACAGCACGGATGATTTTTTCAACATTCTCGCGCTCGTTGTAAGTGGGTATTATGACGACTTTGTCGTTCAAAGCTGTAATTTTAAGCGAAATTATGAATAGTTTTGGATTAATTATGCGAATACTTTGTATTAGTGAAGTATTTTTAGCCTGTGGTATATATGCAAAAAGCTGTTTTTTTAGATCGTGACGGGATTTTGATCCGTGAAAGAGGTGATTATAATTATAAGGAAGACCATATTGAAATTGTAGAAGGCATTGCGGAAGCGCTGCAGGAGCTTAAACGCCGTGGCTATATTTTTATTGTGATCACCAACCAAAGCGGTATTTCGAAACGGCTCTATACGCACCAGCGCGTCAAGGAAATTCACAGCCAGCTAAAGATGTTTTTCGCGGAATTTGGTGTTGTCATTTCAGAATTTTATTATTGCCCGCACCGGGAAGAGTTTTCTAAATGTATTTGCCGGAAACCCGATAGCCAGATGCTTGAAAAAGCTGCCGCCCGTTTTAATGTAGATATTACAAAATCTTACTTCGTTGGCGATAATGATCGCGACATTGATGCCGGAATTAAAGCCAACATTCAGCCGGTAAGAATTCCGAGCAATGCAGATTTAAGAGATTTCTTGCATCTTTTTGCGTAATGATTGAGGATTGAATATTTTTAATTTATAAGCATTTACTGATGACGAAATTGTCATTCTGCATTTTAGCAAGTATATTTGTTTGTATAGCAAGCAGCTGCTTGTTTAAGGTAAAAGAATTTACTGATGAAGAACAGAAATGGATTAAACCATTTAGTAAAACAGACACAATTGTATTCATATCGGAAAACAGTGAATTAGATACAATAATCTTTAAGAAGAAGGTTGCTACTAGTGAATCAGTGAGGCATTTTGAGCGAGGTTTCTATAATATTAATAATTTGTTTGTTCCATACGAATTTACGATAGGAAGCTATAATAATTTTGCCTTAATGAGCGATGGAGAAACTTATTATGATCAGCACTTATTGAGCCTTTCGAAATCTTCTGCAGGGTTTGGGCACTTTAAAATTTCTTTTATTGGGACTATATTTAGTGGAGATGAGCTAAAAAATATAAAGAAGATTAATAATTCAACCTATTACTTCGACAGCGATAAAGCAACTTATGCGGGAATCAATGTTCGCAATCGAATAAATAGCTTTACATTAGACATTGAGAAAGGAATTATAGCCTACACTGACGAAAGAAACATACAATGGCAAAGAAAGCACTACCCTTAATTTTAACTACCACAACAACGCATAACTTTTCTCATATATAAAGATCGCAAAAAATCCTTTAATTAAATCTGGGCTTGCTAAGTGCTTGATTACCATGCCATAATACCCAATACTTATAATTGATAAACGAAGTAAAAGTCATCTTCATAAATGAGCTTATAACCTAACTTCTTACTAACCTCATTTTTATTGGTGAAAAGAAAAGCCGCACCTTTCTGCTGTAATTCTTTTATATAATCTGCATCTTGAGCCTTTTGGGCATCTACAGTCCAGCCTTTACGGTGAGCCATGTATAATTGCGCAGGATTATCGCCGCCGGTAATAATTATAAGATCTTTTTTGCTGGAGAATTTATCGGCAATATGCTCAAGATTAGTTAAATACCTGTTTTTCTCAGGAAGGGCGAAATCGTGATACTGAGAACCAATTCCATCTATTACTATAATTGCCAAAACCAATTTTTGCAGCCATTTTACCTTAATTTCGCCCAATGCAAAACCGGCAAGCAAAGCCATAACGGGTACAAAAGGTAAAATATAATAGCCATGATGGTGAAACGCCCAGCCAGCCTTCAGCATAAAAACAAAAAAAGCGGCAAAGCAAATACCCAGAACCTGTAAAATGAGCCAGTTCTTCCTATAGAAAGCAACAACAATTCCTGCTAAAAACAAAATAAAACCTGCGATATTCATAGCAGCGGAATGGAATTTATGAAGCGTCGCATCCAAATTGTTTATCAACGATTCGAATCCTTCCCGGAAACCGGAACCCATATAATAATGCCAGAAACCGTATTTTTCTACCAGGTATGGAACCCAGTAAAAATACCAGGCGCCGGTAACCAGTAAAATTAATGCGCCTGTAATTATTATTGCTGCTTTCCTGGCCATTAGGAAATTGTAACTTAAAACCGGCAGCGCCAGGACGACTAATAAAAACCCCGCAGGTATTTTACTGAGTATGCCGGCGAGCGCCAACAAAAAAAAGGCAATTAAATTTTTGAATGAACCTTGTTTAAAGTATTCAAAAGCGTACCATAAACCCATTATAACCAGCGAAGTACTGAAAGTATCGGGCGTTGTTTTCCTGGAGTACATAAACCACGCGCTGAGCAAAAGAACAAGGCTTGCGTAAAATGCAGTTTTGTAACTGAAAAACCTTTCCACCAGCCTGAAAAAATAACAGATGCCAATAGATGAAACAATTAAATTTATAAGCCTGCCGTACCAATGCTGCCAGCCAAAAATTTTCGCCACTAAAAAAATAGCGTAATTCATCAAAGGAAACTCTGTACCGGTAATTCCGCTTAGGTTGCCCGCATTGTCGAGCCGCGGATATAAAATATTAGCCTCAGTTTCATAAAAATTACGTGCAATCATTAGCCCTGTAACCTGTCGCCATGCATGCGTATTTTCTATGGGCGGGTTTGTGATGCCGATAAGCCTTATCAGGAAAAAAGTTATGATCCAGAATCGTATATCATAATACCACGGCTTAAACATTTCGAAACATTAATTTATAAAAATTACTTCAATATTACAAATTTTAGAATCCTTAGTATGGAAACTATATGTGAAAATATATTCCTAAATTGTAAGCCCGTAGCTGATTTTACAACTGGTTTTTTCGGTTTTATGATGAATTAAACAACACAGAAAATGAAATTCCAAACGCTGGCGCTAATTTGAACGCAGTGGAAATAAGTGCATTATTAGACTAACACGCTCTGATTGTACCGCTTTAATAAATTACTGTTGTCAGGTTTTTAAAAAGAGATTCTGTTTTGTTAATTTTTGAGAAATACAATAAGGTGCACTCACAGCGTGCAATATCTGCTTACGCACTAATCTCCGGTATCGCTCAGATTAGCGCCAGCGTTAGGGCTAAGGGGATTTGCATTTGTTTGTATAAAGATTCTGGATGGAATAAATTATAATTTAAACTTATGATGGCTTACTTAACATCGGTTTTTATTTGCGTTGCACTTTCATGTAACTCAAAATATAAAAGTGCAGATTGTAATTCTAGAAATATTGAATTGATGGATTCTTGCTTACTTGGAATATCAGTTACATCAGCAATTGAGAAATTAAATGTTGATACTTCGCAGTTCTTTGTTTTTGATGAACCGCCTTTAGTTTTAAGAGGTGTTAATATTAATTTAGGCGATACAGTTGAAATAAATCTTTTCATTGAAAGAACCTCGATAATTGATGAGCCGAATTTTACGTATACGCAAAGTTCTAAATATAAATATATAGAAGATAAAAAAG
>DAIUCM010000201.1:0-6325 GCA_036846145.1 Bacteroidota bacterium | reverse complement strand
TTGTATGTGATAAGACAGATGTATACTTATTATATAATTCATTGTATTGTCGAATTATTTCATCTTTTGTTTGTGCATTATTTCTTAAAATATTTCGGTTTAGCTCTTGGGTAAATGCTGAGAACCAACTTATTCCTGATTTAGACATGACTTTTTCTTCTTCCGTCATAGTTTGAGTAAAAGGATCAAATTTTCGTTCAATCACAACAACATCATGAAGTGTAGATTTTACTATTTCATTATGGTTTTTTAGGTAGTTATGAAACATACTTTCAAAATCTACTCTGCCAATTCTTTCATTATTTTCTCTATTCGTCTTGGATTGTATATAAAGAACTAAAACCGTTAACGTAGAGCTTACAAAAGCAATAAATGGAGTTGACCAAGAATTAAATGCCTGACCTAATTCACGATTAAATTTTATGTATTCCGTAGAATTATTTACACTTCCACCTTCACACTGTGTTAAAAGAATTATGGATAGAAACATAACCAGTGCAGAAAATCCAATCGAAGATATTGCAACAATTACTAATCTCTCAGTAATCCAAATTTTAAGATTATTTAATTTTTCACGCATAAGCAACAATAAGCAAATTATAAGGAGCAATAATACATAAAAAAATGAGTTGTAAAAATTTGAATTCAACAGTAAGCCTAAACATAGATTTTTCTAATTATATCATACAAACCTAAAACAGCCCTTCCAATAAATTGAAAGGGCTGTTTCCAATTAGGTATATCGCGAAAAATGCTTCGGGTGGCGGTAAGCGGAGAGAATACTTTTACATATTCCGCCTGTACTGTCCGCCAACGCTGTAAAGCGCCTGGGAGATCTGCCCGAGTGAGCAAACCTTGCAGGCATCCATCAACTGCTCGAAGATGTTCCCGTTGTTTATAGCGGCATGTTTCAGCTTGCTCAGCGCCTCGGCAGAACGTGCTTCGTTGCGCTGCTGGAAAGTCTTTACCATGTTTATCTGGTACTCTTTTTCCTCGGTGGTGCTGCGTATTACTTCCATAGGCAAAATGGTTGGGCTTCCGCTCTTGCTCAGGAAAGTATTTACGCCGATGAGTGGCAGCTCGCCGCTGTGTTTCAGGCTTTCGTAATAGAGGCTTTCTTCCTGTATCTGGTTGCGCTGGTACATGGTTTCCATGGCGCCCAATACGCCACCGCGCTCGCTTATGCGGTTAAATTCGGTATAAACGGCTTCTTCCACCAGGTCGGTAAGCTCTTCTATAATATATGCGCCCTGCAGCGGATTCTCGTTCCTGGCCTGTCCCAGTTCCTTGTTTATAATCAGCTGGATGGCCATGGCGCGGCGAACGCTTTCTTCCGTCGGCGTGGTAATAGCTTCATCATACGCATTGGTATGCAGCGAGTTACAGTTATCGTAAATAGCGTACAGCGCCTGCAATGTGGTGCGGATGTCGTTAAAGTCGATTTCCTGCGCGTGCAGTGAGCGGCCGCTGGTTTGTATGTGATATTTCAGCATCTGGCTGCGCTCGTTTCCGCCGTATTTCAGCTTCATAGCCTTCGCCCATATTCGTCTTGCCACGCGGCCGATTACCGCGTATTCCGGGTCCATACCATTGCTGAAGAAAAAGCTCAGGTTCGGCGCGAAATCATCTATATGCATGCCGCGGTTGAGGTAATATTCCACGTACGTAAAACCGTTGCTGAGCGTAAGCGCCAGCTGCGTAATCGGGTTTGCGCCCGCTTCCGCAATATGGTAACCGCTGATGGAAACCGAGTAGAAATTACGTACTTTTTTATCGATGAAATACTGCTGAATATCGCCCATCATGCGCAGCGCGAACTCGATAGAAAAGATACAGGTATTCTGCGCCTGGTCTTCTTTCAAGATATCGGCCTGCACCGTTCCGCGAACGCTGCTGAGTGTTTCCGCTTTTATCCTCGCATAGGTTTCCGCATCCAGCACTTCATCGCCGCTAACGCCAAGGAGCATCAAACCCAGCCCATCGTTACCTTCCGGCAAATCGCCATTGTAGCGCGGCCTTTCCAGTCCTTTTTCTTTGTATAGCTGCGCGATTTTATTCTCAATTTCCTCTTCTAATCCGTTCTGTCTGATGTAGATCTCGCACTGCTGGTCAACCGCCGCATTCATGAAGAAACCAAGCAGCATTGGCGCCGGGCCGTTAATGGTCATGGAAACCGAAGTGCGCGGATCGGCAAGGTTAAAGCCGCTGTATAGTTTTTTCGCGTCATCTACCGTAGCAATGCTCACGCCGCTGTTACCCACTTTTCCGTAAATATCGGGCCTGTGATCCGGGTCTTCACCATATAAAGTAACCGAATCGAAAGCAGTAGATAATCGCTTGGCAGGTAAGCCTTTACTTACATAATGGAAACGCCTGTTGGTACGTTCCGGCCCGCCTTCACCCGCAAACATTCGCGTCGGGTCTTCTTCTGTACGCTTGAACGGATAAACACCCGCCGCGTAAGGGAATCTGCCCGGTACATTTTCCATCAGCAGCCAATATAAAACATCGCCCCAATCCTTGAACTTAGGCAGGCTAACTTTTGGTACTTTCAGGTGAGATAAGCTTTCGGTAAACATCGGCACATGGATCTCTTTGTTACGAACCATGTACACGAAATCATCCTGTGTATATTGTCTCTGCATTTCCGGCCAGTCGCGCAAAAGGCGTTTGCTGTCCGTATGCAGCCTATCTTCTACATCTGCGTATAATTGCTTTAAATTATCAGCGTTTTGATTCTGATTTTCAAGCAGTTCAATCGTCCCTTTCAGCTGGTATAATTGTGTTGCCAAACCGCTTTGCTCACGCGCGAATTTCCTGTAAGCATGCGCATTCTCTACAATTTCAGCAAGATAACGGCTGCGTGCCGGCGGAACCACGTAGATCTTTTCGCTCATAGCTTCAGTGATCTCGTAATTTGCTTTCAGGTCTGCACCGGTTTTCTCAGCCACTTTGTCCATCAGCGCTTTAAAAAGATTATTCACGCCCGGATCATTAAACTGAGAAGCCATGGTTCCGAAAACAGGAATCTGCTCATCTGCAAAATTCCACAACTGTCGGCTGCGCTTGTACTGTTTCTTTACATCGCGTAAAGCATCTAAAGCGCCTTTTTTATCGAATTTATTGATAGCGATCAGATCCGCATAATCAATCATATCTATTTTCTCGAGCTGTGTAGCGGCACCAAATTCCGGCGTCATTACATACAAAGCCACATCGCTGAGGTCAACTACGGAAGAATCTGCCTGGCCAATACCCGCACTTTCAAGAATCACCAGATCGTAACCGGCTGTTTTGCAAACATCTATCGCATCTTTTACGTGCGGAGAAAGCGCTAAATTTGATTCCCTTGTTGCCATGGAGCGCATATAAACTCTCGGATTGTTGATGGAATTCATACGAATTCTATCGCCCAACAAAGCTCCACCTGTTTTACGTTTGCTCGGATCTACAGAAATAATGGCCAGTGTTTTATCGTCAAATTCATTCAGGAATCGGCGAACCAGCTCATCTACCAAGCTCGATTTTCCCGCACCGCCGGTTCCTGTAATTCCCAGTACCGGAATATTTTTATCATCTTTTTTTAGCGCTGAGATTTTCTCCCTGAACTGTTCTATTTCTTCTTCGTGATTTTCTGCAAAGCTTATCGCCTTTGCAACTTCTTTTTGCTCTTTCGCCGGAATAAGATCCCATGTTACATGATTCAAATTGCAAACCGTCGGAAAATCGCAGATCTGTACAAGGTCGTTTATCATTCCCTGCAAACCCATGTGCCTTCCATCATCAGGCGAATAAATCCTGGTAATTCCGTATGCATGAAGTTCAGCAATTTCCTCGGGTAAAATTACACCGCCGCCACCACCGAAAAGCTTTATGTGTCCGGCGCCGTTTTCCTTCAGCAGGTCGTACATGTATTTGAAATACTCCGTGTGGCCGCCCTGGTAGCTGGTAATGGCAATTCCCTGTACATCTTCCTGTATGGCGCAGTTCACAATTTCCTGTACGCTACGGTTGTGGCCCAGGTGAATAACTTCGCAGCCGGTTGCCTGAATTATGCGGCGCATGATGTTAATGGCGGCATCGTGCCCATCGAAAAGGGAAGCGGCTGTAACAATACGAACTTTATGCTGAGGCTTATATATATCCATGCTCAAAAATGCTTCTGAATTTTGGTGCAAAGATACAATTAGCCAATTAGTAAATTAGCCAATTAGCCAATGAATTTGAAGATGTGAAGATTTGAAAATACTTTCCGCGTCTTTGCCATTTCGACATATAAAGAAATATAGTACCCCAATCACGAACTTTAAAAGACAAGATTTGGCTACGCCGAGCTAAAGGTTCACCTAACGTCGAAATGACAAGAGTTACGATTATATTTGTTTTAAAAGCATTTTTTAATGAATTGATATATAGAAAATTCTGAAACAGGACTTACAGGATAATTGATTGTCAAGATTTTTAAATCCTGCAAATCCTAAAATCATTCTAATCCTGATTCTGACAGAATTGAAAGCATTTATTTAAAAATTAATCATTCGGAGCGCCACAGCCCACTCCTATGGGGAAGGTTTGGGTGGGGCAAATTCAAAGCATTTTTCGTAATATTGATATATGGAAATCCATACTGTAAACCGGAGTTTTATTTTGCTTTTACTTTTGCTGACTGTAATAAGTTGCACGCAACAAAAAAAGGTGCAGGATGAAAATTTTCTCAGCTTTATAGATAAATTCCCAAAGGCACAGCTTCCATTTTGTGTTGATTATTCAATGGAAGAGGAAAGCTATTTTATTCCTCAAATTGCTGGTGAAGATTCGGTTTTGATTGAAGATGAAGATTCATCATTTTATGATTATGAACTTATTTGGGAAGAACAGGGCGATTTTCCTTATAATGAGACTGATAAACTTGATATTGATTATGTAGCAAAATTTTTACTTCCGGCTGATAGTAATGTTTCTATTACAGAAGAAAATATCTCTTATGCAGATGCTAATCATGTTGATGTATTTTATTCTGAATCTGTTATTGAATACCTGAAAGATTCTGAATTTTATCCTGTTGCTTTGCTAACAAGTACCGAAAAGTATTACATAATAGTCTTTAACAGATTCTTAAACCAGGGTTATCCCGGTTCGGAGAAATATCTGTGTACGGTTTCTAAAAATGGCAAATTCATTTCGAGCGTCTTAATCGCCTCTTTAGCACATGCAGGAAGTGGAATCAGTAATCATGGCCAAAGAATTCCCTGGTACCCAAAAGAAACCGGTTGTATAGATGCAGATCTTAATATTACATTTAATTCAGAGGGCACTTACACAGAGAAAAAATATACAATCAATAAAGATGGAAAAATTTCATTGATAGAATAATAAAACGAAGCATTTTTTATCAAGCCAATATATGGGAGTTGAAAAACTGATCCGAAATTATTGATGTCCATCAGTCGAAGCGCCAAAGCCCTCTCCTTTGGGGAGGGTTTGGTGGGGCAAACTTTAAAGCATTTTCCAGCAAACTGATATATGGAAATCTACTGCTTAATAACTCTTTGTGTAATAATATTTCCGTCAGCGGTTTCAATACTAAGAATATAAACGCCCTGTATAAGATCTTTTAAATCAATTTCCATAGTATTATTCCCGGCATTCCTGGTTTCATTTCTTACAAAAACCTTTACAAGTTTGCCGGAAACATTGTGCAATGCAATATTTACTTTCTTGGATTTATCAAGATGGTAATTAATGGTGGCTTTGTCTATAACAGGATTAGGATATAGATATAAGCTATTAGATTTAAGCGCAATATCAGCATAATTTTGTTGTGTATCTTTATTATTTTTATCAATTTTTGTAATATCAGCGCTGGAAAGAGTATTTATGGCTGATTGTGGTAAAATTTTGAAAAGTTCGTCATTTGGCTGGTACCATAGAATTAGATCATGGCCCCAGTTTCCTTTTTTTGTTTTATATTTTTCTGGCAATCGTACAAGCAACGGAATGAAACTATTCAGATTATTATTGATGTATTCAGTTAATTTTTCGCTGTATAATTCTGTTTGTTCATTTTTTAAATCAGGATATTTAATTCCGAATTTTTCTCCCAATTCATCATTGAAATTCTGGCTATCTCTATTATTTTGACTTTCAAACATTGGCCTGAGTTTTTCTTCCATAAATTTGTCGAGATAAGTCGCACGCCAATAATGCCCTTCACCATCTGTTATTAAAATTGGAGTTATGTTATAATTAAGTTTATTTTTGTCATAGCCATCAGCGACTGTTAATCTTGTTCCTTCTGAACTATAACACATCATCATTCCAATAC
>DAIUCM010000200.1:0-6341 GCA_036846145.1 Bacteroidota bacterium | reverse complement strand
GCATAATTTTATGCGGGGCGTTTTTGTTTTATTTTATCTATTTCCATATATACAAACGCCGGAAAATAGTTTTTTATATTACTAAAATAACGTGAACTCGGGAATTTGTTGACAATGGCACGCGTAAATAAGCGCGCCAGCAACATATTTTAGCTAATGTTTCTATCAACAGAAATAAAGCGTGCAGCTGGCACGCGTATTTACGCGTGCCATAATTTCTATTAGCATTAAAATGTACACTATATATTATATATTGGTATAAAGAAAGCTAAAAGAATGGCATCTTGTAATGCATAAAAAAGCAGATATTCCATTATGACGAATCAAAATGGCACATCTGCATATTTAAAAAGATTACATGATAATAGTATTCTCACGAAAAATAATCAAGCGCCAATTTCATCTTTGGTTTGCCTTTTTGCGTTATTCTCAATATACTGAATTATTGTTCCGGCTATATCTTTTCCTGTTGCTGCCTCAATACCTTCAAGCCCGGGCGATGAGTTCACTTCCATTAATAACGGCCCGCGTGACGATTGTAAAAGATCCACACCTGCAATACCAAGTCCCAGCGCTTTGGCTGCGTTTAGCGCCAGTGTTTTCTCAGCCTTGCTAAGCTTTATCATTTCTGCTGAGCCACCCTGGTGCAGGTTACTGCGGAATTCGCCTTGTGCGCCTTGTCGCATCATTGCGCCAGCAATTTTACCATTCACTACAAAAACACGAATATCCCTTCCGCCAGCTTCTTTTATATACTCCTGAATTAAAATATTCGCTTTAAGGCCGAAGAACGCATCAAGTGCAGATTTTGCAGCGTTAATGGTTTCCGCAAGCACAACGCCTTTGCCCTGCGTGCCTTCAAGCAGTTTAATTATTATAGGCGGGCCACCCACGCGCTTTATTAATGCTTTAATCTGCTCGGGATTTGCGGAAAAAGCTGTTTTAGGCATTTGTATTCCATGCCTCGATAAGATCTGCATGGAACGAAGTTTATCCCTTGAACGCACAATGGCCTGAGATTTTACACTTGTAAATACATGCATCATTTCAAACTGCCTTACCACGGCACAGCCATAAAATGTGCGCGATGCACCAATTCGCGGTATTACGGCATCGGGCTTCTGAAGCAATTTATCCTTATAATATATATGCGGCTCACCTTCTTCCACAGTAATATTACAAAATAAATAATCCAGCACTTCTACATCGTGGCCGCGTTGCTGCGCAGCTTCAACCAGCCTGCGGGTTGAGTATAATTTAGGGTTGCGGCTTAAAACTGCAATTTTCATTTGTGTTTGCTTGCTTTTGCTTCGTGTTGCTGTGCACAGTTTACTTTATTAACATCAACCAGGAAACGCCTGCGTATGGCTTTGCGGCCAAGCAGCACCGCGTAATCCATAAGGCTGCGGTCGGCTAATGATAACTCTATTTCGTACAATTGATTATAAATATTAATTTCTGTTGTAATGCAATATCTTTCCTCTACCTGGCCAAATGAGTTTTTTACCATTTTTATATTAGATACCGGGCAGGTTAAAGGCTTTTCGCTAAACTGCGGGTGTTTTTCATCTAAAACTGTAAAAGTCACCATCAGGCTGCCATTTTCTTCCCTTGCCGATACATCTTTACAATGTATGGATGATGAAAATGCCCCGGTATCAATCTTAGCTTCTATACCATATATTTCCAGCCCGGGGAAATCCACCTTCTCCCTGCGGCCTATTATCTTTTTTTTGGGTTTCATTTAAAGCATTTTTACGGCCTGGTATATATGAACATTTACCTGTAAAGCCATATAAATTTAGTTGCTGATAAGTAATGTATAAAAACTATTGCGTTAAAGATGTTGCAAAGAAATAAAAAAGGCCGGTTAAAAAATACCGGCCAGTTGAATTTTACAATTTATTATTTATTACTTTAAAGCTGTTGTACAAGCCATAATATAATAAATATTACACCAATTACAGATATTATATATCCTAACCGGCTGAAAATAAGCCCAACTAATATGCCAATGAGCAATAAAATTACGCCTATTCTCAAATAGCCATCAAGGAAAGCTTTTAACTTGCCTTTAGCGGCACTTGCAAATACGGGCGCTTTAATATCTTTTATAGTTGCTTTATCTTTAATCTTATTAACCGTGTTATCTTTGATTTTACTAAATGCAGGCAGCGCTTTATTTTTTGCCTTTGCAGGTGTTTGTGCAATTATTACGTTTTCGTTTTCGGCTACTGGCGTATTAATTTGCTTGTCATTCGTTTCTGCAAGGTTTATTTCAGGGAGCTCAGTACCCGGTTTTACTTCATTTAAATTCAGGTTTTGCTCGTACGCAAGCTGGTTATGTTGTGGTACTAATGCAGTTTTTTTACTGCATGAAGCCATAATAAAAGTGCAGCAAATCAGGGCCATTAAGCCTTTCTTTGTAACAGTTAAAGTAAAGTTTTTCATAAATAGGATTTTGATTTTTTTATACCTGTAAAAGGAACCAAGCGTAAAAATTGTTTGAACCTGATTCCTAAAAATGCCTGTCCGCTTTAATATCTGCATGGGCACCAGGCTATTTTTACATTGCTAAAAAGTTAAAATGCACCTAAATTTGCTGCTATTGCATTTCAACTTATTTAAATGAAAAATTCCATATATCAATTAGCCAAAAAATACTTTATAAAATTATTTATTGCACTAATAATAAGCAGCATAAGCTTTGCAACCGGGTGTAAAACCAATCGTACCGAAACTGCAACGGACAGGAAACTTATTAAAACCGATACTGCAACACTTGATGCGTGGGAACTTGCGCCCGGCAGAAATAAAGAATTACAACCGTACAGGGTAACGAAAAAAAATAACAGGTGGTTGATTTCCGTTAATGGCGGCGAAGCGGCAGAAACCGATACGGCATACCTGCGCAGAAGCCTTCAGCATATCAGCAATTTAAAAGCGGTTACCGAATTAAATATACCCGAAAAAAACTGGGACACGCTTGGCGTAACCGATAAAGATACAAGGCTGACTTTATATAAAAGCGGCAAAGCACAACAGCAGCTGTTTTTAGGCAACATGTTTTTTAAAGAAAACAAAACCACATATTATGTAAGGCTTAAAGATGAGAATGAGATATATACCGTACAAACTTACCTGGAAGGATCGTTTAAAGTACCTGCCGAAAAACTGCGTAAAAAAAATATGGTAGATGTGCAGAAGCAGCAGATTTCCGAAATAATGTTTTTGCGGCCGGACGGGATAGAGTTTTCACTCAGGCGTGCGGGCCAACACAATTGGAGCATTGATGGTATTCTCACAAAAGATTCGTTAACTGAGCAATATGTGAACGCGCTTACCGGTTTAACCATAAATAATTTTGCAGAATCGCCTGTTACCGGGGCCGACCTTTCTATACA
Source organism: Bacteroidota bacterium (assembly GCA_036846145.1). Lineage (GTDB taxonomy): Bacteria > Bacteroidota > Bacteroidia > CAILMK01 > CAILMK01 > DAIUCM01. Next base: position 2,937 of record DAIUCM010000200.1, on the reverse strand, counting down.
GATTTTAACTTATGGCGGTAAACAGGTTTCGCTTAAAGCTTACCGTAAAAACAGCGATACATGGATTATTTCATCAACCGCCAATACCGGTAATTATATCGAACTGCCAGCCAGCCAGATCCAGTCAATGTTCCCTGGGTGGGCATATTTTATGCAATCGGGAAAATAAAACCGTGTCAGGTTTAAAACTTTTTGGTTAGCGAGGCAGCCTTTACATTTTTTTTTCGTCTAACCAATAAATACCAAACAGGCATGTTTTTTGGTATTAATACAAAGCATTTTTTGCGGCTTTGCATATATGTAACATACGTTTATGATGAGAAAATTTTCGGTTTTAATTTTTACATTGTTTTTATTTTTCCTTTTTGTTTCCCAAAACCTGGTTTCCGCTCAGGCAGATGTAGTACCTGATGAAGCGCTTGCGCCTGTTAAGATAAACGGCAAATGGGGCTATATTAACAAACTTGGCGAACTTACCATACCTGCACGCTATGATGAGGCAGGCGTTTTTACTGAAGGCTGCGCGCCGGTGCGTGTTTCAATTTTCTGGGGATATATTGATAAAAAAGGCAACTGGTTTCTGCGGCCGGTATTTACACAGGCATCTAATTTCAACAACAAGCGCGCGCAAATAAGCCTTTTCGATCCCACCGATTCAGCCACTATTACAGGCTATATTTCACCTAAGGGCGAGTTCCTTTTCCGGATAGAAACTTATGAAGTTGGTTATGATTATCATGACGGATTGTTGCGAATGCGCTCCGCCGACCAAATGGGAATGGCCTTTGGTTTTCGTGACTCAATGGGCAATTATATAATACAGCCGCGGTTTGATGCGGCACTCGATTTCAGCGAAGGACTGGCAGCCATAATGCTCGGAACCAAATGGGGTTTTACAAGCCCTATGGACGATTTTACAATTTTCCCTGTTTACGATGAAGCTTATAGTTTTAATGAATCGCTTGCGTTTGTACGGAGCGAAAAAAAGAAAGGCTTTATTAATAAAAAAGGAAAAATGATGATTAACCTGTCATCTTACGATGAGGTGTCGCCTTTTATTTATGAAGATATGATTGCCGTGCGAAAAAACGGTAAAATGGGCTTTGTTGATAAAAAAGGCAAGCTGAAGGTAAAAACTATTTATAACAACAACATACTTAGTGCATTCGGTAACGGGCTTGCTGCCGTTGCCATAACCGATAATGCCGGTGCAACCAAATACGGCTATATTAATAAAGAAGGCAAAATGATTATTCCCGCAACCTTCGATGAAGCTTTTAACTTTTATGAGGACAGGGCCCGTGTTAAGCTAAATGGCAAATATGCTTTTATTGATACTACTGGTAAAATTATAGCTCAAAATTATGATGAAGCTTTTGATTTTTCAGCCACATATAGATAAATAAAAAGGTGTAGACAAACAGAAAGCGCCGCAAAACTGCGGCGCTTTCCATATATAATCATTCTTAAAAATGCTTTGATTCAGAAACCAGTTACCAGTTCAGCTTCGCGGAAGCCAATTCACCATTCACAATTCACCATTAATAACGGTATGTTTCGCTCTTGAACGGACCATTTACAGGAACATTAATATATGCAGCCTGCTCATCGGTTAATTCATCCAGCTCGACACCAATTTTAGCTAAGTGCAAACGAGCAACTTTTTCATCCAAGTGTTTTGGAAGTACGTAAACCTGGTTCTCGTAAGCTGAATGGTTTGTCCAAAGCTCGATCTGTGCCAGGGTCTGGTTAGAGAAAGAGTTACTCATTACAAAACTTGGGTGACCGGTTGCGCAACCTAAGTTTACCAAACGGCCTTCAGCAAGTACAAGAATATCTTTACCATTGATGGTATATTTATCTACCTGTGGCTTGATGGTATCTTTCGTGTTGCCATAGTTTTCGTTCAGCCATGCCATATCAATTTCATTATCGAAGTGGCCGATATTACAAACAATCGCTTTATCTTTCATTGATTGGAAATGGCGGTCTTTGATAATATTTTTATTACCTGTTGCAGTAACAATAATATCAGCACGTTTTACCGCGTCATCCATTTTCTTCACTTCGAAACCATCCATGGCAGCCTGTAATGCACAGATCGGGTCAATTTCCGTAACAATTACACGCGCACCTGCACCACGAAGAGAAGCGGCAGAACCTTTTCCAACATCACCGTAACCGGCAACAACTGCAACTTTACCCGCCATCATAATATCTGTAGCTCTGCGGATTGCATCAACCAAAGATTCTTTACAGCCGTATTTGTTATCGAATTTAGATTTTGTAACTGAATCGTTTACGTTGATAGCAGGAACCGGCAAAGTACCATTCTTCATGCGCTCGTACAATCGTAATACACCTGTGGTAGTCTCTTCAGAAATACCTTTTAAGTGCTGAACGATTTCAGGATATTTATCGAGAACAATATTGGTCAAATCACCGCCATCGTCAAGAATCATATTTAATGGCTGGTTGTCATCACCGAAAAATAAAGTCTGCTCAATACACCAGTCATACTCTTCTTCGGTCATGCCTTTCCAGGCGAAAACAGGAATGCCTGCAGCAGCAATAGCAGCAGCAGCGTGGTCCTGCGTTGAAAATATATTACAAGAGCTCCATTGTACATCGGCACCCAAAGCAGTAAGGGTTTCAATTAAAACCGCAGTCTGGATTGTCATGTGTAAACAACCGGCAATTCTTGCGCCTTTAAGTGGTTGTGTTTTAGCATATTCCTCGCGGATGGCCATCAAGCCCGGCATTTCTGCTTCGGCAAGTTGGATTTCTTTACGGCCCCACTCTGCAAGACTGATATCTTTTACTTTGTAAGCCATTTTTTGCTCTGTTTGTGTTTGAGACATTTATGTTAATTTTATTGAATTCTATTGCAAAGATAAGAAATTAATTTCTAAGCATTTTTCCCAACATATTGATATG
>DAIUCM010000199.1:0-6353 GCA_036846145.1 Bacteroidota bacterium | reverse complement strand
TTTAAGCCCCTTTCCGACATATATTCTACAGTAAAGCCTTTTTGTATATCGTGAACAATGGTAACCGATGGCAGGTGGTGTGATATTTTCGCTATTTCTTGTATTATTTTCTTACGGCGCTCTTCTACACTTTTCATTTTTGCAAATTAAAGTATTATTAGCAAAAGCAAATTTACGACATTAGAAAAAGTTTAAAAAATCATGGAGTTTGGGTATTTTTTATAGAAATAGAATAATTTAAGTTTGCGAATATTTGCTTTTTTCATGATCTCCAGTTTGCCTTGTGGCTTAAGATTAATTTATTAGATCATAATTGAAACTCAACCCCAAAGGAAAATCAGTAATATGCGCCATTTTTTATCATTGGTTTTATTATTAGGCCTTATAAATACAGGCCTGTCGCAGGCCAGAATTCATACTGTGAGGCTAAGATATACACCCCCATCAAATGTAAATGGTATGACACCTGTGGATGTGGATTTTAGCTTTAAACTAATAAATTCTTCGGGAATGATAAGTTTAGATTATGATGCTAAGATTCACCGGGTTTATAAACATTTTTCAAATGTAGGGGAAGCATTGTCCTACCAATATAAGGGGAAAGAGTGGGCAAATCCTCCCGGAATACAATCCGTAGTTATTAAAAATCCTAAAGTTGTGGTGGAGATTACCGGTCCTGGTGGCTTTAGGGAACAAAGGAGATTAGAAACAAGGTCAGGAGCAGGCATGAATTGGTATGGAAACCGAGCCTTAATTGTGGAATTTCCTAAGACAGAAGAACAGAAGAAGCCGGAAAATTACTATGTGAAAGTAATAAGGGTAGACGAAATTATTTATGATAATACTTCTACTGTTGAAGATTACATAGTAGGACAAATGCGGAAGGATGCTGACAGGGCTAAAGTGGAGGGATTAAACCGCGAAGGGGACCAGGCATTTGCTGCAGGCAATTATGAAAGTGCCTTAAATAAGTACAGAAGTGCTTTGAACATTGACAAGAATAATGCTTATGCCTCTGAACAGGTGCGTAAGGCAGAAGACAAAATAAAGAAACAGAAAGAAGAAAACCTGGCAAAAAACCAAAATTCAGCAGTAAGCTCTTCTAAAAATGATGGAAAAAGCACAAGTTTGTCATCAACATCAAATAATTCTGGCAATTATTCATCTTCTAGCTCAGGCAACCAGGCAGGCAATTCAACAACAGCTGGTAATAACAGTAATCAAAGTAGTGCTCGTCAGCAGCTAACCGTAACAAAAAGCCAGGATGGCAAATATTATAAGAAAGATGAAAATGGAGGGTTTAAAGAAATTTCTAAACAGGAATATGATAATACCCGAAATGCGCAAGGCCAGCAAACGCAAGAGCAGTTAGATGCCGAATTTTATCTTAAACAACAGCTTAACAGGGCTGCTTATGACGCCAAAATAGCTACACAAAGCGCTGAAGATGCAGCGCTGGCGCAAAAAATTCAGGCAGCAACTGATATAGTAAATGCAGCCGCTCCATTAGTTGCAGAGTGGCAGGCAAACCAGGAAAAAAAGTGGGAAGCACAGAAAGCTGCCTATGAAATGCGGCAAAAAATTAATAAAGAAAACAGATATGCTTTCGAAAGTATGATTTCCAGTAGTACGGCATATACAGGTACTGGAGCAGGTTTCCAAAAAGTATTTATTGAGCAGATACCCGGATTACTGGAATCCAGATCTATTTCCTGGGATATACTTTTAGGTTCACCTGAATATTCGGAAGTATTTGGAAAAGATATGTATTATGTGCAGAAGAATTTTGACAAGCCTTCAGGCAGATGGAGATCTGCTCTTCCAAAAACAATAAGGAACGGAGATGTTAAGATATTAAAAACACCTAAGTTTTTATCGCCTTTCTACGCATCTGCGCCAGAATTAAGCTACGATATTTTTTACTTTGTAAACACTGATTTTAAAGTACATAATGGGAAATTAATTTTCGATGAAAATCAGAAAGTAATTGGCCTTAAGATTGACCTTAAAAGCGATTCGTGGGGTTGGGAGCACTATATTAGCATACAGGATTATTACAAAGATATTTTGCAAAAAATAGGCAACAGGTATTTGATGGCCGATGGAAATACTTTCGTTTTAAAAGATAAGGTTGTACAGATAACATTCGACAATATTTACTTTTATGACTTAAAAGCTATCAATAACAAGGCTTTAATTGAATGGCCAGATAGCTATAATATCGCGCTTAGCGCATCTAAGGAGCAAATTGCACTTACTGAACTGGGCATTAACTTTAAATCAAAACCATACTTTGAAATGTTGCAAATGCCAGATGTTAAATTGAGCGCAAATAAATATTCCAATAAAGATGCGCTGAAAGATAAAAACTTTCAAAAAATAGAAACCAGTGACAATGGTGTAATAATTGGTAGTGTAGTACCTGGTAGTCCTGCGGAAAAAGCTGGCTTAAAAGCAGATGATATAATTACTGAAATGAATGGAATAGATATATCATCACCATATATGTTGCAACTATTGCTAAACGGATACAGGAACGATGATGAAATACAAGTGATTTATGAAAGGTCCGGTGTTGAATATAATACAAGTATAGCTACTAAAGTTGTCAAACCTGTTAACAATAGCCCAAATAAAAATAAATCTACTAAAAAAAGCAAGTCTAAAAAATAACCCACCCCGATACCAATTAATTGATTTTTCAGCATGAGATTTATATTAATAATTTTTTCACTTTTTTTCTCCTCAACGTTAGTGTCGTATGCTCAGGTACTTAATCAGGATGATGAAAAAGCCTTAATGGAACAAAGAGTAAAGCTTCTTAGAAAAGCTAAAATAAGAGAAAGCCAAACTAATGCTACATTTGGATACCATGGTGGAACTATGGCGGGGCTTGGTGCGACGTTATATACACTGAATTTGAATAATATTGGGTTTTACGCAAGTATAAGAACTGCAATAAATACAAGTTATAAAGAGTCGGGCGCATATAAAACATTAGCTTTAAATGCAGGTATTACTTCTAATATTACATATCCTGTAGCCTTTTACGTGGCAGGCGGAATAAGTGATTACCAAGGCGAAGAGTGGGAGTTTGGCGTAGATACTTCAACCGGTTTAATATGGTATTTGGGAAGAAACTTTAAAGCCCAAACCGGTATATCATTAATGAATTTTCAGTACCCCGAATTTTGCTTTGGAATAGGGATTAATTTAATGTAATTAACTTTTAATTCTTCGTTTTATCGACTAAACAAAGCATCGAAATTTATAATCATGAATAATTTTAAGTTCTATTTATTATTAACGTATGCAGTTTTCAGTTTTAAATTTAACATAGAATCTGCTGCGCAATCCAATACAGAAAAATGGGGGTTTCATGGCGTTAGAATAAGTGAGAAATTTGGCAACTGCATTAATGATCCTTATACAAAGCATGAGAGTTTATGGCTTCCCGTAGATGGTGATTATAATAAAAAATATAACGCCTACCGTGATTCTATAAAAGTGAAATACGGAGGTCGTTTTTTTATGATTATGCCTGTATATGTTAAAACTGGCGAGCAAAGAACAATTGCGCTAATTGAAAAAAGCGTGCGCTGCGGCGCTAAAAATTTTTCATATTACGATGGTAAAGATGAAGCTGACATTCTGGAAAAAGCAGAGAAAGATAAAATAGAGTATAAGGAAATTCTTAGCTATAGAATTGTATATAAAATAGATTGCGCAGCGGTTACAGAACAATTAGCAAAAGAACGAAAAGGTGCTAATACAGGAATTTCTGATAATACTACAACTGCAAAAGCAAATACGGCTGAAAAAGAATATGATGGTGTGATTGGGAAATACACCTATGTTAAGCAGGCCAAAGGTAATTTTACACAGGTTAAGCTAACCAATAAACGGCAGGATGTTATAGCAAATGTAATTTTCAAATTGCCCGGCGATAAAACTGTTAATGATGTAATTGCGCCAAACGCTACAATTCAGCGACAGATTAACTCAACTGATTTCTCGGTAAATATAACTTTTACACCCGTAAAGCCGGGCGATAATTCACCATCAGTTCTGGAAATGGTTAAAAAAGTAGTAAAGGATATTATAACTGTGAAGGATGGCAAAGTAAATACAAAGTATGATCCTGCATGTATGTGTATTCGTGGCTGATTTATCATATGCACCAAAGCATTTTTTTATACTATCATAGATGGGAATTCTTACGCCTGCCGTATTTAATCTGTATAGCAGAAAAATTAATATTTCATAAAACAGCCACAATTGCTGGCGCCAATCTGAGCGAAAGTGGAGATTGGTGCATTATTAACCATAGTACTCTGTGAGTACACCTTATTATAATTCTCAAAAGGAACAATACAATATTCTTCTAAAGGCTTGATTCTTCTAAAGGCTTGCAGCGGTATTTAATTAAAGTGGTACACTCAGAGAGTGTTTGTCTAATAATGCACTAATTTCCACTACGTTCAAATTAGCGCCAGTATTAAAGTAAATTTAATTCGGATGATTATGATTTAGAAGATGTTCCTGAAATAACAGGAGTTATAAAAGGAAAACCGGCCATATTTAACCTGGAAAGCCTAAAAATTGATATTTTATAAAACAGCCGCGCGCCGAATCCTCTCTTGCCCGTGGCTCGTCCCCAGACAGGCCACAAAGAACGGTACATTATTGGCGGCTATCAAGAAACAGGCTACAGAATCAGTTGTTTGCCCTTTGCTTCAGCATTGGGCGGCACCATATAAGCAATCTCCTAAAAATGCATGAGTAGTGTTTTTATCAGAATAAAGCCTTATATTTGAATTTAGGCATGAAAAATTTATAGTATGAATACAGCCGCACGCATAAGTTATGAAACCGGTTTCGCCGCCATTTTTATAGATTTTGAGAATATTTTCTATTTCCTTAAAAACCATTACCAGGACCCGCCCGAGCTGGAAAACTATGCCTTTGAAATGCTGCGGAATTTGAAGGAAATGCTGGCGGAAAAGCACAACCTGCAAAGCATCATCATGAAATCTTACGCCGATTTTGAGCGCCTCGGTACACCCGCGCAAGGCTCGTTGTACCTGATGGGTATAGATACGCACAATGTTTTAGGCACCGAGCACAAGAATGCCGCAGATATGCGATTGTGTATTGATGCGCTGGAAGTGCTTTATACCCGCCCGGAAATACAAAGTTTTATATTTGTTGCCGGCGATAGAGATTATATTCCTGTAATACAGAACCTTAAAAAGCAGGCGCGCCATGTGTACGCATCCGCATTCCGCGAAAACGTTAGCGGCGACCTGTTGCTGAATATAGGTAAAAGCTATTTTATAGATGCCAAGGAATTGCTAACAGCAGAGACACTGGAAAAACTTGAAAAAAGAAAAGCCGATTACGAAAGGCAAAAACAGGCCCAGGAGCTGTTGAAAGCCAAAGGTATGCCTGCGTTTGAAAAATTCCTGAATGGTGATGGCGCAGCAGCAGAAGCAGAGAATTCTCAATTAGCTGTAGCAACGGCTTCTGTGGCTGCACAGATGCAAAAACAAAAGTTCTATGGTGCACCGGTAAAAGCAAAGCCGCAATACAGCACGTTCGATGAGGAGGATGATACACCCGCAACTTTTGAAAAAATTAAAGATATAACAGATGAAGAACGCTTAAGTGCCTGGATTTTATCATAGAGAACATTGGCAAGCGCCGCGAGCTGTGGATGGGGCCGTTCCTTCGCCGATTAAATGAATTGTTCCCGCTGTTGGCCGATTATGAACGCAAGCTGCTACTGGAAGACTTAACCCGCGCCGGCGCCATAAAAATAGAAAAACGCAAGGGCGATCCGTATGATTTTACTGTACTGCTGCTCAATTACAATCATCCAAATGTAAGAGAGTTGTATAAAGGCTGATAAAAATTATATTTCAAGATACATATTTCACAAAAAATGCTTCAGCGCTTAACCGCACTGAAGCATTTTTTGGTATTTGTATATATGCTATTTACACGAACTCCTGCACTGCAAATTCCCTGGTATAAACTTCCTCTATTTCGTCAAGTATGGCCAGAATCTCGGCTTTGTCCATAGTGGTTACCAATTTTTCGCGGTATGGTTTTATGTTGGGGAAACCTTTGAAATACGAGCTGTAATGGCGGCGCATTTCTAAATTGGCGAAGATCTGTTACTTCCTCTAAAAAAATATAAAGAGAATTTTACAAAATTATTTACATATTTCAGTTGATAAACTCAAAACATCAATTTAATTATGCGTCCAGACGAAATTTTTAATGATATACCACATTAAATGCACGCGCAAACATGCTAAGATCTGCAACAGAGTTAATGCCCAATTTAT
>DAIUCM010000198.1:0-6410 GCA_036846145.1 Bacteroidota bacterium | reverse complement strand
AAATAATTGTTCCGGTAGATTTTTCCGGTGATTCATTAAAGGCTTTTCAGAAAGCAGTACATATAGCAAAAAAGCTGTCAGCTGAAATTCATTTGATTCATATCAAGAAAACCCGCTCTTTCGCTTCTATTTTCAGCGCAAGTAAAGACGACCGTGAAGTAGATATTGACCAGAGTTTTGAAGAAATGCTATCAGGCGAAAAAGATTCGGGTGTTACAATTAAAACCGTTACAAAAAAAGGTTCTTCCGTTGCCAAAGAAATCGTACGATATGCCGAAGCTGAAGATGCTTACCTGATTGTAATGGGAACGCATGGCGTTTCGGGCTTTGAGGAATTCTGGATGGGCAGTAATGCATACAGAGTTGTAAGCTCGGCCGAATGCCCTGTTTTAAGCATGCGCGGCAGTGAAAATATTAAAGATATAAGCCGCATAGTTTTGCCTATTGACCTGACATCTACAACGCGGCAGAAAGTACCTTTTACACTGGATCTGGCAAAACATTTTAATGCAGAGATACATGTAATTGCAACCTGTATAGATGAAACAGACGAGTTTGTGATGAAACTGACAAGCTATAGCGCCCAGGTTGCAAGATTCCTTACAGAAAAAGGCATAAACGTAACTACCGATTTTATTACCGGCGATAATGTTACTACCATGACCATTGAATACGCTAAAAAAGTAGATGCTGATTTAATTGCTATAATGACGGAACAGGAAACCAGCATGCTGAATGCATTTTTAGGTGCTTACGCGCAGCAGATGGTAAACCACTCTCCTATCCCGGTATTGAGTATGCACAAAAACACCAACCTGGAAGGTAATATTTCTATTATGTAGGATGCGGGATGCGGATTGAGAATTGAGAATTGAGAATTGAGTTTTAAGAATTGGATTTGTACTTGGGGCGTTGCCCCAAGCTGGCAAGTCTCACCCTTTCAGGGTGATGTGAAGCATTTTTGGTAAAACTGATATATGGATTTTTACTATTGGAATTAATTTAAACACCTGAAAAATTAATTGTTCGCAGGATAAAAATAAATGAGGCTGCTTCAATAAATGAGGCAGCCTCTTTACATATATACTTTACTCTAAAAATGCTTTAGCCAAGATCAGTTTCCATATTCTTTCTCCTACATTCTATATTCTAACTCCTGTCTCCTATCTCCTAATTTTTCAGCAAGTCACACAAGAGATTAAAGCTATCCATTGAAGAACGCTTGTTCTCAAAATCGTCGAAAGAAAGCGGTTTAATGATGTAGCCATCAATACCAAGGCGCTGCGCCTGCGTACGTTCAGATTCCTCGTTTGAGGTTGTCATAATAAATACTTTCAGCCTGCGCAGCTCGTTATCGTTCCTTATTTCTTTCAGGAATTCGAGGCCATTCATTTTAGGCATATTTATATCTAATAAAATTACATCTGGCAGCGGTTGCATTCTTTCCGGGCTTTGCGATTGCAGCAGATTTAAAGCCTCTTTGCCATTACGCGCTACTTTTATTGTATGCGGAATATTGTTTTTGCTCAGCTGGCGCTGTACGTTCATTGCATCAAGGTAATCATCTTCTACCAATAAAATATTGTTCATAACATCAAAAAATTAAGTTCTCTAAGTATAGTTAATATATGAATGGAATTATTGTTCGCTGAATACCGGCCAGGTGAAGAAGAATGTAGCGCCTTTGCCAGGTTCGGACTCAACCCAAATGCTACCGCCCTTATCTTCAATAATCTTTTTTACAATGGCTAAACCTACACCTGTACTTTCAAAGGCATCCCGCTCTTTCAGCGTCTGGAAAATTATAAAAATACGCTCATGATATTCCTGTTCAATGCCTGGGCCGTCATCTTTTACGTAAAAAGTATAGAACTTATCTTCACTGTTAACGCCAATTTCTATATGGCCGTTTTGCCGGTCGTGGTACTTTATGGCATTGCTGATGAGGTTTGCGAAAACCTGCTCCAGGTACATGCGCTCGGTTATTAAAACAGGCATATCCGGCTTAATTTCAATGGTAAAATCTTTCGGCGGGGCCATGGAATTTATAATTTCCTCCAGCATATTGTGCACATTCACACTTTCAACCGGTTTTTTATTTCTGCCAACGCGAGAAAAATCAAGAATGCCGTTAATAAGGTTTTCCATACGCTTGGTTCGGCCGGTAATCATTTCAAGATATTGCTTCACCTGCGGATCCAGCTTATCGCCAACATCTTCATATATCCAGCTCATTACATTCTCTATGCCGCGTAATGGCGCTTTTAAATCATGCGAAACCACGTAAGCGAACTGGTTAAGGTCGGCGTTTTTACGTTCGAGGTCAGTAAAGGTATCATCTAAAGTAGCAGCCATTTTATTCAGCGATTGCGACAGGCTTGTAAGCTCGTCTGTACGTGAATCCTGAATTTCAACCTTAAAGTAACCCTGGGCTATACGTTCAGCGGCAGTTACCATTTCCTTTATACGGTTAGAAATTGTTTTGGTAATATAATATGCGCCTGTAATGCCCAGCAATAACGAAACTACTATTAACAATATGGAGATATTATTGGTCCTTTCCACGCTTTCCGATAATATATCGCGCCGATGCTGCCTTAAAGTATATTCATGATTATTAAATTGTTTGAATTTATTTCTGATTGCATCAGTAAGGTTTTTGCCTACTTCATTGCGCAGCTCCAGCGCCAGTAATCTTGCAAATTCCTTTTCATCGGCATCCGATATTATTGAGTTCTGCTTCCATGCAATTAGCGAAATGGCAAAACGATCGTGCCACTGTGTATAAAAACTTGAAATTGTATCAAGCTTGCCATTCTGGAAAGAATCATCTTTTACAAGATCCTTAAGTTCGGAAATCAACTTAGGAACATCCTGCTCGCCGGCATAGTATGGCTGCAGGAAACTTTCTTTACCGGTTAATAAGTAACCGCGTAACGAGTTTTCCATATCTATAATACCTCGATGCACCTGCGCGGACATACGTATTACGTTCTCGGAATGGCTGAGCCACTCGGTATTTTCATTTACACGCTCGGAAAGGCTTCTGTTTACATACGTTACTATACCAAAAATAAACAGTACAAGCGCATAACCAACAAGTATTTGAGAAGATATTTTCAAACCAGCTATTTATTCCACAAAACTGTAAAAATAAAAATAGGCCATTATTGTTCATTGGCCATAGTGAACTATTCAGCTTTGGACTTACCCAACATATGTAAATACCCTAAACCTATAGTTTCGGTTATGAGCCTGTCACTAAAGCTGGATTTTGTTACGCCTGTAAAATAACTTTTGTAGAGGTAAGTAAATCGCAACCCAGATGTTTCAGTAAGCTTATAATTGACGTGAAAACCCAGCAGAAATGATGCTTTAACGGGTGTAATAAGGTTTAAACCGGTTTTGGTTTGTGTATGTGTATTGCCCTGGCAGTTTTCTGTGGTTGTTCTTTTAGCGCCGAGGTAAGTTGAAATCCCCAGGCCGGAATTGAGACTGAATGAAGTTTTACGTCTGCCTTTGCCAAAATTATAATCTACCAAAAATGGGAATTGAAGGTTCTGTAGCCTATAATTCATTTCCAGGTTGGGTTTATTGTCCCTGATAAACTGGTTAATGCCACAACCTGACAAAAAATAATCACTCTGCGAAAACCTGTTATAATAAATACCGCTTTCAATGGCCCATTTCCTTGTAAATTCTTTCCTTACAGGAATTCCAAAATTAAATGCCGGCTTAATACTCGCATGTGGCGTAACGGTTCTGGCGACACCAAAATTACCCGCAGCACCAACTTTTAATGACTGCGCCTGCAAAAATGAAATTGTTATTAATTGAAAAACAAGGCATACTATAATTCTCTTCATTTTTCAAATCTAACCAATACAAAGCATTTTTAGGTTAGTTTATATATGCAAAGCTTCGGCCTTGTAATTTCACCGCCAGGCGGCTTTACCCATTCACTATCAATCCATAATGGATCATTTTCGATAAATCATCCTCGTTTATAACGAGGATGCCTGAGATGCGCGTTTCTAACGCGCGTTGGAATTATTGTAAGATTTTGTGAATTGCATTTAAAACGCAATTCTCGCAAATCCTCGTTATAAACGAGGACTATGAAAAGGGCAATTGACTAAATACTGAATCAGGAATTACATTTCTATTTATACCACTTATAAATTCTATATCTGAATCTATAAAGTAATACTTATCATTATTTTCCGATAAATAATATTTTGAAAATGAGTTATCTACGAAAGTTATATAAACTAAATTTATAAACACTTCATCACTAACTTTATTCTGCGCAGAACAAGCGATTAAGAAAATTAAAAATATAACAGCTAAAATAACTTTCATAACTCAAACATAATTAATCCAAAGCATTTTTCACGAACATCATATATCCAGACCTTTTGGCCTCACAATCTCCCCGGCTGGCAGTTCAACTCCATTCACCATCAATCCATAACGGATCAGTTCATCAATTATTGGTTTGGATTTCCGGCCGAGCTCTGTTAAAGCATATTCTACTTTTAAAGGTTTTTGCATAGTAACCGTGCGTGTCACCAATCCATCCTGTTCCATTTCATCCAGCGTGGCTGTGAGCATTTTAGGAGAAATAATGCCGATTTCGCGCTCCAGTTCTTTGAACCGCATGGTTCGCTCCTGAAGAAAACCGATAATGACGAGCCGCCATTTACCACCCAGCAATTGCATAGCTTTGGAAACCGGGCAACCATCCATATTTTTTGTCATTTCTCCACGCAACATAGCTGCTTACATTTTGGTAACTACTTTCAAAAGTATATCGCATAATTTATATTTGCAAGCCAGATGAAACAAAATATTTTACTTACCGGCGCCAGCGGCAATGTGGGTTCCGCTATCCTGAAGCATTTTTCGCCGAATGCATATATGCAAATGTTGCTTGCAAGCAGAAAAACAAGCGGTTTACAGGCAAATGAGCGCTATTTCGATCTTGAAAAAATAGAAAGCTTTGCCGCATCCTTACCAGGAATTGATGTACTTTTCCTGCTTCGGCCGCCGCATTTGGCCGAGGTTCCAAAATATTTTACGCCGCTGACCGAAGCTTGTAAAAATTTCGGCGTGAAGCATATTATTTTTTTATCGGTACAGGGCGCGGAAAAAGTAAGTTTTATTCCGCATGCAAAAATCGAGAAGCTGATTGTGGAAAGCGGTATTGCATACACGTTCATCCGCCCATCGTATTTCATGCAGAATCTCACTACGACTTTAAAAGATGATATTATACAACAAAACCGCATCTTTCTACCCGCTGATAAAACGCCTTTTTTGTGGATTGATGTGGATGATATCGGGCTTGCCATTGCGAAAGTGCTTCAAGATCCTGATACACATATCAATAAAGCTTACACGATAACCGGCAGTGAACTTATTGATTTCCAGACCGCAGCAAAAATGCTTAGCGATGCCTTAGGCCGTAAATTAGATTTCATCAGCCCGAATTTGCTCCGATTCTTCATCCAAAAAAGAAAAGAAAATACGCCAATTGGTTACATTTTGGTGATGATATTGCTGCATTATCTGCCTCGTTTTCAGCCGCTTCCTGAAGTAAGTAAAGATTTTCAAAAGCTTACCGGGAAGCAACCTAACACATTGAATCAATTTATAAAAACCCATAAAAACGAACTCTTATGAAAACAATTGCACTTTTTGGCGCCAGCGGAAAAACAGGTAAACCATTCGTAAATAAAGCTTTGGAGAAAGGTTATAAAATACAAGCTTTGGTTCGGAATCCTGATAATTTCCCCATAAAACACCCGAATTTAACGGTTATTAAAGGCGATATTCTGAACCAAAATGATGTAAACCAGGCCATTACCGGCAGCGATGCGGTTATAAGCCTGATTGGCCATGTAAAAGGTTCACCGGAAAACCTGCAGTCGGAAGCCATGCACCTGGTTATTTCTGCGATGAAAAATAACGGCATTAAAAGGCTGATCTCTTTGACCGGCGGCGGCGTGCGCGATGAACAAAACGACAAGCCAAAATTCATAGACAAACTGATTCCGTTTATCATGAAAAACCTGGCTGGAAAAGGCTCCAGGAATGCTTTGCTTGATGGCCGCGCGCATGCGGAAATTATCCGGAATTCCGGCCTCGACTGGACCATTGTTCGCGGCCCAATGCTAACCGAAGAACCTGCCAAAGGAACCTACCAGGTGGGAAATGTGGGCGAGCTGAAAGGTATAAAACTTACCCGTGAAGACCTGGCTGATTTCATCCTCAAAACGCTTGAAACCGATACATATATTCACGAAATGCCTTTCGTGGTAAATTAATTGCATATATAACATTGCCAAAAAATGCTTTCGGTCAATAAAATACACATCTAAATTTATGAAAAAAATATCATTTTTAAT
>DAIUCM010000197.1:0-6413 GCA_036846145.1 Bacteroidota bacterium | reverse complement strand
AATGCGTTGCTGGCGCGTATTTACGCGTGCCATTGTCAACAAATTCCCGAGTTCAGTATGAAAAAGTAAAATTCACTGTTTCTCTGATTAAATTAATCAAGGTTTAAAGCATTTTATACCAAAAGTATATATGTAAATCAGATGGTGAAAGTTGTGCCTTCAATTGCCAGGTGGGTTTCCGGAAAAACTGTTCGCGCTTCCTCCTGCAAAGGTTGTAGATCGCCGTAACGGGAAGAAAAATGGCCAATAATAAGTTGTTTTGCCTGGGCAGCTTTGGCAAATTGCGCGGCTTCTATGGTGGTACTATGCATGGTAGTTCCTGTTTTGTGTTTCAGCTCATGCATAAAAGTGGCTTCGTGGTAAAGCAAAGCGTTTTTGGGCAGTTGCGGTATCAGCTCCGGCAGGTAAATGGTATCGGTAAAATAAATGTAAGCTGCATTGGGCATGCGAGGCAGTGTAAAATCTTTAAAAAGCCAGTTTTTCCCGTTTTCATCAATATAATTTTCACCCAGCCTGAAGGATGAAAATGCTTTGAGCGGAATATTATTACCTTCAATTTTATCTTTATCTATCTTCAGGTAACTTTTTTTCTCGGTAAAAACAAATGCCCAGCAGGCAATACGGTGTTTTACGTTAATGGTTTTAATGCATATATACTCATCCTCAAAAATAGTTTGCAGAGTTTCAGCAGGCTGCAGCGTATTAAAATAAAGCGGATAAGTAAGGTAAAACTGCGTATAATGAAATTGAGCTTCCATTATTTGCTGAAGCCCATCCGGCGCATAAATATGCAGGGGCGAAGTTCTGCCATTAAGGCTGAAAGTGCTGAGCAAGCCGGCCAAGCCCAGCCAGTGATCGAGATGTAAATGTGAAATGAATATCTTTTCTATACGGTTAGGCTTTAGCCCGTACCGTAAAATCTGCGTTTGGGTACCTTCTCCGCAATCGATTAAAAAAGCGCGGCTGCCAAAACAAAAATACTGGGCAGAAGGATGCCGCGTTAGCGTTGGCGTGGCGGAGCTGCTGCCCAGTATTGTTATATTGAATGACATTTTTTGATTAATCGCGGATAGTCATTTTTTTGGTAATGAGCTGGCTGCCCATTTGCAGGCTGTAAAAATAAATACCGTTTTTAAGGTTATTACGGTCAAATGTAATTGTGTTTTCGCCGTTAGCAGCCATAAAATTCTTAGTATAAACGGTATGGCCTAAAATATCGTACACTTTAAAACTTACCTGTTGCGCGCCCGGACTGTTGTATTGTATTAAAGTGCTTTTACTAAACGGGTTAGGCTGGTTTTGTTTTGCATCAAAAACTGTACTCGCATTCTTTTTCGCAATATTAAAGCTGTTAGCGCTGTTAATATGCAGCTCAAGCGTACGCTTAAATTCGGCCGGTGGCAGCGGAACATTAGCAAATTTTGCATAACCTTCGCCAGTAATTACAATGGCGTAATGGCCCACCATGGCTTCTGTAGGATTTCCGAAAATTTCTACACAGCCGTTTTCACCGCCAAGGTACCTGCAACGGTCGTTAGAGTTGCATTTAAAAGTAAAGCCTGCCGGTAATCCTTCAACTTTAACAAGCCTTATGGAATCGATCGGCACAGTAGTATTCATAAAATTTGTATCCTTCGGGAATTTGAACTGTATGGTTTCCTTATAAGCAAAGCCTGCTTTTGCATCGGGCAAATAACTTGGGTACATGCCCGCTTGCTTTATGGTAGTATCGGGTGTGCAGGTCGTCTGCGCTTCGGCTGTTGCCAGGCCAAAGAAAAACAGCAGTGGAAGTATAATTTTTTTCATAGTTGATTTTTTTTTCTGGTTGTATGGTAAATAAGTCAATAAATATACCAAATGAGTTTGGGTTTGAGTGTGAGTGTGAGTTTGGGTTAGTGTTTGGCAAGATACGTATTTTCAATTTTTTTTCATGAAAATAAAATCTGTTGAAAATGTACTCAAAAAACTAAATTTTATTTTAGATAGCCAATCAATATTTCACACCTAAACCCAAACTCACACTGACACTCTATCTCATTCCTCATCCGCCCATTCTTCGCTTTCGCCGTCATCCTCACCTCGGAACTGCTTTTCTATTTCTTCCATAAAAATATAATCGGTAGCTTCATCGAGCGTAGGCGTGGTAATTACATCCTTGCCTGCAAGTTTTTCTTCCAGTGTTTCATTTGCGCCGGAAACAATTAAAAGGCCATCTTCTTTTTGTACAACCTGGTTAATATTATCGAGTATATATTCGAAATCGGCAGGCAGCTTTTTAACATGTTCCAGGTGAATAATGTAATTTTTATGGCCGGCTTCCATGTATTGGGTAACTTTTTCGGTAAGTGTTTCTAAAGATGTTACATCTGCCTGCGCGCTCGGAACCAAAAGTGTGTATTGTTCCTCGTGCTGAACCTGGATCATGCTGCTGAAATTTTTTTCCATGCGTAGTTAATGAAATAATGTATTAATGAAATGATGTATTAATATCGGGTTGTAAGGTTTAAAAGTTGAAAGGTTGTAAAGTTTTTGGCTTTCTGAAAAATCTGAACTTCTCTTTTTAATAATTTCCATATATCCAATTGCCAAAAAATGCTTTAACTACCAATGTAAGAATGAATGAGTGTATGAATGAAAGAATATTACACGATGCGCAGCAACCTTACAACTTTCCATTCATTTACACAAAAAACATTGGCACATTGGCATAATGGCACATTGGCTAATTGTATCTTTGCAGCTTCAAACTTAAAAAACATTTTGTTAGAAATGAACGCATATAACTTCAATGGCAAAAAAGCTTTAATCAGGGTTGATTATAATGTTCCTTTAAACGATAAGCAGCAGGTTACGGACGATACGCGTATAAAAGCTTCTATACCAACAATTAAAAAGGTGTTGGAAGATGGTGGATCTGTAATTTTGATGAGCCATTTGGGCAGGCCGAAAGGTAAAGAAGTTGCAGAAATGAGCATGAAGCATATTGCCTCTAAGCTGGAGGAACTGCTCGGCGGTAAAAAAGTTATTATGGCGAAAGACAGCGTGGGAGAAGATGCCGCACAAAAAGCCAGGAACCTGAAAGCGGGTGAAGTTTTATTGCTTGAGAACCTGCGTTTTCATAATGAGGAAGAAGCCGGCGATAAAGCGTTTGCCGAAAAATTATCGAAACTGGGCGATGTTTATATCAACGATGCATACGGAACTGCTCACCGCGAACACGCATCAACCGCTGTGGTAGCGCAATATTTCCCTGAAAGCAAAATGTTTGGTTACCTGATGGATGGCGAGGTGAAAAATATAGAAAAAGTGCTTAAAGAAAGTGAAAAGCCATTTACTGCCATTGTTGGCGGCGCAAAAGTGAGCGACAAAGTAGGTATTATAGAAAACCTGCTGGAGAAAGCTGATAACATTTTAATTGGTGGTGCTATGGCTTACACGTTCATAAAAGCTAATGGCGGCCAGGTTGGTAAATCTCGCACGGAAGAAGATAAGCTGGAATTAGCAAAAGAACTGCTTGCCAAAGCCCGTGAGAAAGGTGTAAACCTGATGTTACCTGAAGACAGCCTTTGCGCAAACACTTTTAGTAACGACGCTGAGGTAAAGACATTTGAATCTGCCAATATTCCTGCCGATGAAATGGGCTTGGATATTGGCCCGAAAGCGCGTGAGGCATACCGTAATGTAATATTAAGCTCCAAAACTATTTTGTGGAACGGGCCTATGGGCGTTTTTGAGTGGAGCAATTATGAGAATGGTACCAAAGAAGTAGCTTACGCTGTAGCGGAAGCAACGCAGAAAAATGGCGCATATAGCTTAATTGGCGGCGGCGATTCAGTTGCGGCGATCAACAAATTCGAGCTCAATGAGCAGGTAAGCTATGTTTCTACCGGAGGCGGCGCCATGCTGGAATCGCTGGAAGGAAAAGTATTGCCTGGCGTAGCTGCTATTTTAGGCTAATGATCGAAATGTTGTAATGTTGGTAGGTTGCTTTGCATCGCGCGGTACTGGTTATTGATCACTGGTAACTGAAAAAAAAGCATTTTTTGGTAAATTGATATATGTAAAACGCCCCGCAAAAAATATTCTGCGGGGCGTTTTTTGTTAGCATGCAATTATTCCTCATATACATTTCAATTGAAAAGTTGATGGTATTGTATTTTATTGATTTTTACGTACCTTACACTCGCCAAAACCAAACAATAACTTTTATGAAAAATATCTGAACTTTATTAATTGCTGCATTTCTGTGTTTTTTATTCCCGCAAATTACAAAAGCCAATACTTTAGAAGTTGCCGGCGCCTATATTAGAACCTATATGAAAATGACAGCATTTGCGTAGTAATGCTCAATGTTTATACAAAATGCAACGGAACATTGCTCAGTGGCGTAAAGATAAAAATTTCATCGCCACAAAGCGGATTTAAAGGCTACAGCAAAAGCGCAATACTAGCTGGCGGCGACATTGCAATCGCAAAAGTGAAAAAAGAGTTTCATATAATATTCATGCAATTCCTTTACGATGAACTTCGGCACATAAATAAACGGTTGTTTCAGCGCTCCACTGATAAGTTGTCCGATACCTGTGCTTACCGGCTTAAGCATAACCAATTATTTTATTACCGTGTAAGCAAACCAGCCATGCATAGTCAGAAGTGTTAGTTTGTATCCGATGTAAATATTCGTCAATAGCTGCACTTCATACTCAAAAGATAAAATAGTGTTAAGTACATACGGCTTGTAAATATCCAATTCTGCCTGTACATCGCCTTTATTAATCAGCCGGGTTGAATATTTATTGTTCATTTGTCTTCGTAAAAGATTCTATATTGCAGTGTCAGTTATTAATATGACGCTAAACGTTATACGCCTTTGTGAAAGCAGGGAATTTATATTTTATAGCTGCTTTTATTTGCTGTTGCCCAATGAAGATCACATGCCGTTAGCAATGCTTTTACAATGTTGCTTATGTGTTTAAGTGCTGCTATATTTACTAAATATTGAAAGGTGAATTTGCTAATAATTTACATCAACGGGCGGACCTACAAATTCTGCCCCAAACTGCGCTGCTAATTTCATCAACTCATCATAATTTATATTTATTGTTTGCGGCGGCGGCGGAATAAGTGAAGTTGCCGGGGCACTTGTAGCACGCACAAAATCTTCAAAGCCAGCCGGAGAAAAAGTCATCAATATTCGTGCATGGCCTGGGGTATCAACTGTGTACATATGAGGAATATCTTTCGGCGCAAAAATAAAATCACCAGGCCTGCATTTTTTTATTTTTTCGCCTATATAAAAAGTCATTTCTCCCTCAATGATATAAAAAGCCTCATCTTCACGATGATGTATGTGCCATGGTACTTCTCCTTCCTTTGTCGCATACAACTCTATCAACGTGTAACGCCCATCTGTTTCTTTTCCAGTAGCATGGATGATTGCCAATTCTCCTAACCATATCAATGCCTCTTTTCCTGAAATTGCTCGCGATAGATCATTATCTGAATTTTTTGGTTTTTCCATATTAAGATTGGTATAGTTTAGGAATAGAAATATTTTTTTTGAAAACGCATGAAGTACTACGGTTTGCAGCTACGTTGGGCAGCTGCCCGAAGGTGGCGATTTCGAAGCACTTCACTGGCAGCAAAGCAAGAACTTTGATAGAAGCACAAAGCTTGAATTAACCACTGAACCGCCGCTTTTGGGTAGGTGCTGTTATAGCCAGTGCTTTTGTTTGTGTCGTCTATTTTACCCTTGTCCATTTTTGCTTTTTTATGTCAACATACATTAATGGTCCTTCTTCTAAACTCCAATATAGTTTATCAATATCGCAACTGTCTTTGTCAACAGGGCAGTCAGAGCAATGGTCGGTGCGGATAAAATAGTCAGAATAAATTTTACCATTTATTTCATTTGGTTCGGTTTTCTTTTCTCCTAAACTGTCATAAGTTTCTGATAGGAAACAATAGTAAGTTCTAATGTCAATTGTTAATCTGTCGGGTTGAGAAGGTGTCCGTCCACCGTAGATATGAACTAAGTCATAATATTGTCCTTTGTCACGATTGGTATTGTAGAATTTAATAAATGCGTTTTCTGGTCTATACCAAGTGTTACCAAAAATTGGATTTAGTTCTTGCAAATATGTTCCCTTGTCGGATATTATCATAGTGTCACGGTTGCCATTGTCGGCTTGAAATATTAAGGTGTCTCCTTTGTTAACGAAGTCAATAATTTTTAATTGATTTTCTGTCAACGGAATTTTACAAGAAGTCAGCCAACTAAAAGTCAGAATGCAAATTGTCGATATGTAGTGTCGTCTTTTTAGCATCGGCTATAACGTTTTGGCGCTTGGCGAAGAAGCGGATTTCGAAGCACAAAACTGTCTGCCAGCACTGAACTTGATACGAAGTACAAA
>DAIUCM010000196.1:0-6432 GCA_036846145.1 Bacteroidota bacterium | reverse complement strand
AAATTAGATTATTCCAGGAAAAATTTCCCGGAAAATTTTAATCTTTTTAATGACACTATTTCTGAAAATAAAACTTTGCTTGTCAAATATGATTCAATACTAAAAGTGTTGTTAAATATACAAATGGGAAGAATAATTGCAAGTGCAAATTTTGTTGCCACAATTGGGAAAACTTATGAAAGCAGAATTATAGACAGCATTCAAAGCTCATTCGGTCGATTTAAATCCTTCTATCCCAATAACTGAGTTCAATTACTCACCGAAATGCAAATAAAAAATCTTCCACTTTCTAAACAAGTAAAGTTGGAATTTGACCATACATCAAAATTAGATTTTATAAAGTAGAACCTGAAGCATTTTTCAGCCAAGCCATATATGCAAAAAGCGCTGAAAACTTTTCAAAAATATTCAACGCTTTCTGCCAATTTTCAAATCTTCAAATTTTCGCATCAAGTTTTTCAATCTTTCAATCTTCAATTTTTCAATTTCACATCATACAAATCCGTTCTTCTGTCTTTCAAATTGCGCACACTTCCCTGGCTGTGAAGCTCTTTCAGCAGGTCTAAATTCACGTCAGAAACCAATATCATTTCCGTATTCGGCGTACTTTCCGCTTTTATGCCGTTGGTAGGGAAAGCAAAATCGCATGGCGTAAATACCGCAGATTGCGCATATTGTATATCCATGTTCGAAACTTTCGGCAGGTTACCAACACTTCCCGCAATGGCCACATAACACTCGTTTTCTATGGCGCGCGCTGCAGCACAATGGCGGACGCGGCTGTAAGCGTTCTGCGTATCGGTAAGGAAAGGCACAAAAAGTATCTGCATGCCCTGCGCGGCGAGGATTCTCGGCAGTTCCGGGAACTCCACATCATAACAGATAAGAATGCCTATTTTTCCGCAATCCGTATCGAAAACTTTTAATTTTTCGCCGCCTTGCAATCCCCAGAATTTTGTTTCATCTGGCGTAACGTGCAGTTTCTCATACATTTCGTGGCTTCCGTCTCTGCGCACCAGATAACCCACATTTCGCAAAGTGCCATCTTCCATTATCAGCGGCATGCTGCCGGTAATAATATTGATATTGTACGAAATCGCGAAATGAATGAATTTTTCCTTGATCTGCCCGGTCAGTTCCGCCAGCTTACGAATGGCCTGCGCTTCAGCCAGGTGATTATGTTCCGCCAACAACGGCGCATTGAAAAATTCGGGGAAAAGCGCGAAATCTGCTTTGTAATCGCTGATGGCATCCACGAAAAATTCTACCTGCTCAAACAGATCTGTTAAAGATTTATATGGCCGCATTTGCCACTGCACCAAACCCAGCCGAACATTCGACCGATAATTAAAATGCCCGTCAGATTTTGAATAATAAATGTTGTTCCATTGCATCAGAACGGCATTATCATCGCTTTCGGTATCGCCGGGCAGGTAGTTCTTCAGCAGTTTTTTAACGTGGAAATCGTTGCTAAGCTGGAATGTTAGTGTAGGATCATGAATTTCCTTGGTTTTAACTTTCTGTATGTACTCTTTCGGCGTTAATTCGGCAGCATAGTTGTGGTAATTGGGAATCCGCCCGCCAAACAAAATGCCCTTCAGGTTCAGCTTTTCGCATATTTCTTTTCGCTCATCGTATAACCTTCTGCCCAGTCGCAAACCGCGGTAATCAGGCGAAATAAAAACTTCAATTCCGTATAAATAATCGCCTTTAGGATTGTGCGTATTAAAAGTATAATTGCCGGTAATTTGAGCATAGCTGTGGTTATCGCCAAAATCGCTGTATTTTACAACAATAGACAGCGCCGTGCCCACTACTTTTCCATCTACGGTTATGGCAATCTGCCCTTCGGGGAATATGGTGAGCAGCTTTTTTATATGATGTTCCCGCCAGTAAATATCTTCGCCGTAGCTTTCTTTCATGCTGGTTTTCAGCTCTTCATAATCGGAGAACAGTAATTTTCTAACTTCTACGTGCATTTATTCTTTTTTATCTTGATTTATAATACCTTACAGAAACAACAATACTTTGTTCTATAAAGTGCGAAGGTAGGTTAATAAATAAGCGCCGTACCGTTTAAAGTTATATAATTTATTTTATACCCCTTCAAATTTTAAATGATATTATTTTCTGGCTTTTATGTAATTTTAAGGCATTTTATATATTTACCATATATGGAAGCTTTACATTTTCGCCATTCATGAAAACCATTTTTTACTGAAACCATAATTAGTCTTTAAGCATTTAATTATAACTTGCTGGTATAAAAATTGCTGAGCAGGTGTATCTTTGTAAAATTGAAAAAAATAACAACATATAGCTTTTCGGTATGGCTCGCCTTGTGTGTTTTGCTGGCCCCTGTGGGTGTGCCGGTTTTTGCACATTCGTGCCTGATGGATGCCGATTGCCTGGAAGTTTCGGTAATTCCGCCGCAAAGCTGCTGCTCAGATGGCGAAGCCGAAAATAATGATGCGGGCAATTGTATAGAATCAGAAGAGTGCTGTAAAGATGAGTTAAGCTTTTTCAAAACTGATTTGCCGGCCATTAAAACCATTTCGGCAGATTTTTTATTTGGCGCTATCACTGCGCTGCCTGTTATTTCTTTCAGTTTCAGCAATTTCATCAACAGGGCTGTACAGCACATCAGGCTGCCGCAGCAAAACGCGCCGCCCTTAAGCGGCAAATCCTTACTTATTCTTATCCAGGTATTTCGTATTTGATATTGGGCTTGTAACAGAAAGCATTGGCAGCTATTGCCATTTTTTTTTGCAAACTTCTCAATATTAAAATAATGCGAAAAACTCTCTATATATTAATCCTTATAAAAATACTTTATGCGGGGCATCTTGCTGCGCAGGAATTAAAAGGCGTGGTTTATACTACCGAAGCTGACAATAAAAAAATACCTTTACCTGGCGCAACATTACGATGGGAAGGAACCGGAAAGGGAACAACTACCAACCTGGAAGGCAGGTTCACCCTTCAGAAACCCGATTCTTCCACGAACAATCTCATCATCAATTACATTGGCCATAAGCCCGATACTGTTAAAATAACTACTGAAACGTTTATCGAAATTGGGTTAACGCCAAATTACCAGGTAAAAGAAGTTATAATTACCGAAGAAAGAAGTTCAACATTCATTTCCCGGTACAATACAGTACTAACCGAGGTTGTTACAAGCAAAGAGCTGCTGCGTGCGGCTTGCTGTAATTTATCCGAAAGCTTTGAAACCAATGCCAGTATAGATGTAAACTTTACCGATGCCATTACCGGTGCGAAACAGATACGCATGCTTGGTTTGGATGGTGTTTATACGCAAATGCTGCAGGAAAACATGCCCGGATTACGAGGCTTGGCCAGTTCTTACGGATTAACTTTTATACCCGGCACCTGGATAGAATCTATACAAATTACAAAAGGCGCTGGCTCGGTAGTAAATGGTTACGAATCTATGGCCGGGCAAATTAACCTGGAGCTGATTAAGCCTATGGAAGACGAAAAACTGTTGTTTAACGCTTACCTCGATGAAATGTCTCGCTCGGAAGTGAATCTTAACATGAGCCATATCATTAACGATAAGTGGAGCACCGGCGTTTTGTTACATGCCGATGGCGCTTTTATGCATACGGACAGGAATAAGGATGGATTTCTTGACGCGCCGCTGCAAAGGCAATTCAATGCGCTGAACAGGTGGAATTATAATGATGGACGGAAGTGGGAATCGCAATTTGGTATAAGCGGCACGTACCAGAACCGTCAGGGCGGGCAAACACATTTCGATAAAGCGCACCGGCATCACTCATACGGTATTGGTGTAGAAAGCAGGCGTGGTGAAGCATTTGCCAAGCTGGGCCGCATCTTCCCGAAAACGCCTTACAAAAGCTTCGGATCAATGCTTTCCGTAACCAGGCATGAGCAAAATTCTTACTTCGGGCTGAAGGATTATAACGCCAGGCAAAGTACCTTGTATGGCAATTTTATCTACCAGTCTATCATTAGCAATACCTTTCATAAAATAAAAATCGGCACAAGTTTCCTTGGCGATATTTACAATGAAAAGTTTACCGATTCGGCCTTTAAGCGCAATGAGCTGGTTCCCGGCGCTTTCACGGAATATGCATACGGCGATACGGGCAAGTTTTCACTGGTAACCGGTTTACGTGCCGATTATCATAACATCTTTGGCTTAATGATTACGCCACGTGTACACGCACGGCTTGCTTTAGGCCAAAATACCATCATGCGCGCATCGGCAGGCAAAGGTTACCGCACACCTAACATCTGGATGGAAAACAGCGGGTTGTGGGCCAGCTCCAGGAAAGTTATTGTGCTTGAAACGCCAAAGCAGGAGCAATCCTGGAACTACGGCGGCAGCATTATTCATAACTTCCAGCGAAACAAGCAAAAAGGCTACATCAGCGCCGATTATTTCCATACAAGGTTTATAAGCCAGGTAATTACAGATGTTGATGCGCATCCGCAGGAAGTTCGCATATATAACCTCGCGGGAAAATCGTTTGCCAACAGTTACCAGGCAGAAGCAGCGTATGATGTGCTTAAAAACCTTAACTTAAAAATAGCTTATAAGGTTACCGATGTTAAAGCTACTTATGGCGGCGAATTACTGGAGAAACCTTTAGTTCCACAAAACCGTTTCCTTGCTACGGCTCAGTACCATACAAGATTTAAAAAATGGATTTTTGATGTTACGCAGGTCTACAACGGCAAATCGAGGTTACCTAATACAGGCAGCAACCCTGAAATTCACCAGCGGGCGGAATATTCCACCGGGTATTATATGACCAACCTGCAGGTAACACGTAACTTTAAGAAATTCAGTGTGTATGCAGGCAGTGAAAACATGTTCGATTTCCGCCAGCCGAACCCGATTGTGAGCGCCGATAACCCATTTGGCCCATATTTTGATGCTTCTATGATATGGGCGCCGGTGGATGGAAGACGAATTTACGCCGGAATACGTTATAAATTAGAGAGATAGATTTTAGACTTTAGGAATTAGATTTTAGAAATTAGACTTTAAACGATATAAATTATATAGATATGAAAAAGATATTAATACTTCTTGCATTTATTGGGCTTTTATTTACAGGCGCTTATGCACAAAATAAAAAAGCAGATAAATGGAAAACCATTGAAATCAAGACTTCTGCCGTTTGCGATATGTGTATAGATACCATTGAAGGCGCGCTGGCTTATGAAAAAGGTGTAAAAACATCAAAGCTGAATGTAAAATCTAAAATAGTTACTGTAAAGTATAACTCAGAAAAAACAAGTCCCGAAAAAATCCGCCAGGCAATTGCTATGTCCGGCTACGATGCCGATGATTTGCCTGCAAACCCCAAAGCTTATGAAAAGCTTGACGAATGCTGTAAAAAAGGCGCAGATTGCGAAGTGAAATAAAGCATTTTCTGGCAATAATATATATGTATTACTCTACAAACCCGCATTTATAAAGCATGCGGGTTTGTAGTAAGCATTCTTTCCTGTATCTTTGAAATATATAAATCGCAGCTTTTCCCTTCACAATGAAATTCAATCGCTTACTTCTTTTAGTTTTTTCTCTTTTCATTTTTTCTTCCGGCATTAATGCGCAAAACAAAAAGCCTTACACCTTGCATGCCAATGGTGTAAAATATAAAATGCATAAAGATGTTAAAGGCCCGCTTATTAAAGAAGGAAATATACTGGAGCTGAATATTGTTAACCGAAATGCAAAGGATTCGATGATTTTTAATACATATGAAGCCGGTGCACCATTTGCCGTGGAAGTCAGCAAAACTGCTTATCGAGGTGATCTGATGTCGGCGCTGATGTTGCTCTCCAAAGGCGATAGCGCTACATTCTGGTTCGATATAGATTCAATTCCTGATTTTGAGCCAATACCCGGCCTGCTCGAAAAAGGCTCGTTAATGAAATACACTGTAAAAGTAGAAGGCGTTTATACCAACGATGAATACATGAAACGCCAGGAAAACTTGATGGCAGAACAACTTAAAAAAGATACGGCTGCTATTGTAAAATACCTCAAAACCAACAACATAAAAAATTATAAGCGCACAGCAAGCGGCCTTTTTTACGTAATCGAATCGCAGGGCGAAACGCAGAGTGCAAATCCGGTTACAGGTCAGAAAGTTACAGTGCATTATACCGGAACCTTGCTAAATGGCAATAAATTCGATTCATCACGAGACAGGAACGCGCCGTTTGAATTTACGCTTGGCCGTGGCGAAGTTATACAAGGCTGGGACGAAGGCATTGCGCTTTTGAATAAAGGCACAAAGGCAAAGTTATTTATACCCTCAGGCTTAGGCTATGGCGCTCAGGGCGCAGGCGGTGTAATTCCCGGCAATGCAGTGCTGGTTTTTGATGTAGAGCTAATTAATTTTTAACATTCCCCATATATAACAT
>DAIUCM010000195.1:0-6474 GCA_036846145.1 Bacteroidota bacterium | reverse complement strand
ATATAAATTTTTATAAAGGAATTTTTAAACCCAATAAAACCTAAGCCGCTGCACGAAAAGTCCTCCCCTTGGGGGTAGGATTTAGGTGGGGTTAATTCGCAAAAAATGCTTTAGTGTAGAAATAAAGTAATTTTGCAATCTTTCAATTTTACAATTTTTTAATTAAGAAATTATGGAATCTCAAGTTCTTGAAACATTAAGGGAAAAGCAAGCCAAAGCAGGCGATTTTCTACCACTTTTAGGCACAGACCACCTCGAATTCTACGTAGGAAACGCCAAGCAGGCAGCCTATTTCTATAAAACGGCTTTCGGTTTTGAAACGGTTGCGTACGCAGGCCTGGAAACCGGTCAACGCGATAAAGTTTCATATGTTTTGCGTCAGGGAAAAATCACCTTTGTGCTTACCACGCCATTGAATTCGCAACACCCGATAAATGATCATCTCCGCAAACATGGCGACGGCATTCGCGCCTATGCTATAACCGTTGATGATGCAACTTACTCTTTTGAGCAAACTACGCAGCGCGGCGCCGAGCCGTTCATGCAGCCAACAACGCTGGAAGATGAAAATGGCAAGATTGTAATGAGCGGCATAAAAGCGTATGGCGACACAGTTACCATGTTCGTAGAGCGCAAAAACTACAATGGCGCGTTTATGCCGGGTTACCAGAAGTGGACGAGCGATTATAATCCGGCGCCGGTTGGCCTTAAACATGTGGACCATGCGGTTGGTAATGTAGAGCTTGGCAAGATGAACGAGTGGGTAAGCTTTTACGAGCGCGTAATGGGCTTTTATAACCTGATTACTTTCGATGACAGCGA
Source organism: Bacteroidota bacterium (assembly GCA_036846145.1). Taxonomy (GTDB): domain Bacteria; phylum Bacteroidota; class Bacteroidia; order CAILMK01; family CAILMK01; genus DAIUCM01. The sequence continues at coordinate 5,652 of DAIUCM010000195.1, read as the reverse complement.
TATTTCCACAGAATATACAGCATTGATGAGCAAGGTGGTTAGCAACGGAAACGGTTACATCAAATTCCCGATCAACGAGCCGGCAGAAGGTAAAAAGAAATCGCAGATTGATGAATATCTCGATTTTTATGAAGGTCCAGGCATTCAGCATCTTGCTTTAGCAACTGATGATATTATCCACACCGTAAGCGAATTGCGTAAACGCGGCGTTGAATTTTTAACGGTTCCTTCTACTTATTATGAGGATTTGCTGGAGCGTGTTGGCCATATAGATGAAGAACTGGATACCATCCGCGACCTGAACCTGTTGGTTGACCGTGACGAGGAAGGATATTTGCTGCAAATCTTTACCAAGCCATTAGAAGACCGCCCGACACTTTTCTTCGAAATTATCCAGCGCAAAGGCGCAAAATCTTTCGGCAAAGGCAACTTCAAAGCACTTTTCGAAGCTATTGAGCGCGAGCAGGAGCGGAGGGGTACTTTATAATGTGCCAATATGCCAATGTGCCAATGAATTAGATGTTTTCATTGGCATATTAACTAATTGGCATATTGAATTCTGGCTTTATATTTGATTAGATTTGGCAATTCCATATATACTTTATGAAAAAAATACTTTTACTTTTAACGCTTTGCATCAGCTTTTCAATAGCTAAGGCACAGGAAACTCCGGCAGCTAAAACAGATAATAAAGAATTTCCATCTGTTGTACTGAAAGATTTAGCCGGCAAGGAAGTTAATTTACAGCAATATGCCAAAAGCGGTAAAGTTACTGTTTTATCTTTCTGGGCAACCTGGTGCGCTCCCTGCAAAAAAGAACTGGAAAATATGAACGAGCTTTTGGATGAATGGCAGGAAAAGTATGATGTGCAGCTGGTTGCGGTATCGATTGATGATGCACGTAACGCGCTGAAAGTGAAGCCTTATGTAGATGGCAAGAAATGGGAATTCCCTGTGTTGCTGGATGTAAACCAGGATTCGAGGCGGGCGCTTAACTTTCCTAACGTACCCTATACCGTACTCATAGACAAAAACGGCAACATAGTTTACAAGCACATTGGCTATACCGAAGGCGATGAGCAGGTTTTAGAGGAAAAAATTGCGGCGCTGAAATAAAAATAATTTTGAATGCTGAATTCTGAATGTTTTTCAGAATTCAGCATTTGCATTTTAAAACCAAAGCATTTTTCCGGCATTCTATATATGGAATTTTATGCTTTATAGAGAATAATTCAACATTCAGCATTCAACATTCAAAATTTATTCCTACTTTTGCACCAACAAAAAATTTGAGATGGCACATCACGCATCAGCAATAAAAAGAATTCGCCAGATAGCAGTTCGCAGATTAAGAAACCGCTACCAGGGAAAAACAACCCGTAACCTTATTCGTAAACTCCGCGCCACTACAGATAAAGCAGAAGCGCAGGAATTATACAAAGTAGTAGCTTCTAAAGTAGATAAACTGGCTAAAGTTGGCGTAATACATAAAAACAACGCTTCCAACAAAAAAGCTAAGCTGGCGAAGTATATCAACACTTTGTCTAAATAATACAATTTCCGGTGGCGGATGTAAGTCCAAAAAGCTTTACCATAAAGCAGTGGAGCGAAGAAGACAGGCCGCGTGAAAAACTTATAGCTAAAGGAAGGGAAACACTTTCAGATGCCGAGCTGATTGCGATCTTGCTCGGCTCTGGCTTTAAAGAGAAGTCTGCAGTTGACGTTGCCAAAACACTTCTGCAGGAAGTTGGTAACGATCTGGATGCGCTTGGTAAACTTACCATCAAACAATTATCGCGCACCAAAGGCATTGGTACTGTAAAAGCTATAACTATTGTTGCCGCACTGGAACTGGGCCGCCGCCGCAAATTCACAGATAAGCCCAAAACAACAAAAGTAACCCAAAGCAGCGATGCATGGGAATATCTTTATCCTTACCTGGCGGATCTCGACCATGAACAATTCTATATTTTACTTCTCAGCAGGAACAATACCATCACACGCCATGTGCAGATTAGCAAAGGCGGTGTTGCTGGTACTGTTGTTGATGCCAAATTGGTTTTTAAACCGGCGCTGGAAGAACTCGCCTCCGGGTTAATACTATGCCATAATCATCCCAGCGGTAATTTAATACCATCGCAAGCGGATATTGACCTAACTAAAAAGATAAAAGAAGCCGGTAAATTGCTGGATATTAACGTTTTCGATCATCTTATTTTTACAAATGATGGCTATTACAGCTTCGCCGATGAAGGCCTGTTGTAATTTATTTAGTAACATTTAATTTGCCCTGGCTTACTATATTTTCACCGGCAGCTAAAGTATAATAATAAATTCCGTTGCTAAAATTTTGCAGATTGATTTGTGTTTTTTCTGCTGTAACCTGTATCTGATAAACTTCTCGCCCAAGTGCATCTGTCATATATAATGTTACCGGAAAATTCTTTGCAATTAATTCTTTATCAACTTTCAATATTGCCCCGTTCTGCGCAGGATTTGGATAAAAGTTTACAGTATTTTTCATATTTTCATGTAAACCTATATTCCATATCTTTACATCTTTACAAATGGTATCATTTCTACAATCGGTATTAGTTATAAGGCAAACCCGGTAAGTTTTACCAACTTCAAATTTTCGCTTCGGGTTTCTCTCTGTTGAAAAGTTTCCATCGCCAAAATTCCATTTATAGGTGTTTGCATCTGGGCCAAAAAAATTAATATTTTCATTTCCTGCTGTAAAATTATAAGTGAAATCTCTTACAGGGTAAAGCTCCATTTTAAGGATTGCCTGGTTACAGCCATAGCCCATATTGTTTGGCCGTAAACCTTTGTTTTTTATACTCCATGCATTGGCAGTAACAGGCCAGTCGCTGTAGCCGCCGCAACCTCCGCAGGCAGTAAGGTATAATGTTCCTTTGTTATTGAACATACTGGTTCCGCCATCTGTATGCTCCTCGCTTTTGTTTCCGCCATAAAAAGTTGCGTATAACAGGGTGTCAAAATCTTTTTTAAATACAGCTATGTAAAAATCAGAGCCATCGGTACTTTGTTGAAATGCATTATGCGTAACCGGTAAATTGCGTGTGTTGCCGCCTAAACCTCCAATATCAACAGCATTTGTACGCCCGCCCCAGCCAGCAACATAAATATTACCGCAATCATCTACATTAAAGGCAGAAAAAACAATATCAATGGAGTCTCTTCCTGAGCCAAACACGGTAGATCTGTTTATTGCAGTAAGATCGCTGGTTATGATAGATATAAACTGTGAGCTGTTTTTATTATTATAAACGCCGTGTGTAACCGGATAGCTGCCAAGTGTTTGTCCTGCAACGTAAACTAATCCGGAAAAGCACCTGATCTTGAAAGCCTGATCATATTTACCGGAAGAAATGTATGTGGAACTAAGGTATGTTCCGTGCGCTGTGAATTGTGCAATAAAGCCGTCTGTATTTCCGCCGTAAACTGATGAAATAGAATTTTGACTAACCGGGAAATTTTTACTGCTTGTTCCGCCGCACACATAAATATTTCCGTTCTCATTATTTACTGCAATTCCATATCCGGCTTCTGTTGAACTACCACCCAGGTATGTACTGAAAATAAGCGTATCTAAAGAAGAATTGAATTTAACAACACATGCATCCTGCTCACCATTAATATTTTGCTGCATTGCGTTTTTGACAGGAAAATCTGCAGATTGAGTAGAACTTACAAAAACTATGTTATCTGCTGCGTCAACCTGCAATTCAGATTTGTGCTCATCGTAAAAGTTATATTTTAATAAGTTGTTTCTTCCATCCGCATCCTTACCACCAAAATAGGTTGATGCAATAAGTTTTGATCCGTCAGCAGATAATTTACAGATGAAAATATCGACATTATTATTATAGCTTACATTATATGCATTTGAAGTTACCGGAAAATTATCTGAATTTGTGCTGCCAAGAATAATAAGTTCATTTTGGGAATTTACGGCCATACTTTGCGGATATTCATTACCATTTCCACCAAGATAAGTTGCATATAATAATTCGTTACCATCTGATGAAAATTTCATAATCGCAATGTCACTGGCATATTCTCCTTGTTCAAAATCATTTATACCGCCATTAAAATTTTGCTGGTAAGCGCCAAGTGTTACCGGGTAACCTTTGGAAAATGCTATTCCGCCGGAATAAATATTCCCCTGAGCATCATAAGCAGCACTAAAACCAAAATTATCTGCTACAGATCCGCTGAATGTCGAAAAAATTATTTCAGGGTCGATTATTAACATGTAAAGATTGTTATAGGATTTAGGGAGCGCAAAACTTACAGTATTACCGTTTAGTACGAATTTACAAGGTATACTTATTTTTTGGCCATTTATTACCTGGTAAGCATATGGTTTTTGCTCGGTTACCCGGTTCAGCGAAGTTGAAATAACCAAATTTCCATTTTCTAGCTTTATGTTATTTACACCTTCATATTTTAGCTGAATATCGTCTACATTGGCGCCGGGTGCAAGTATAAAATCGTACTTGAAAGTATTTTTAGCGCTGGTGTAATATGCAGCCGAAATATTTTTGTAAATATTCTGATACAAAATTTTTTTATAAGCCTTTGCCCCATATACCCATTTGCGCTCATCTTTCCCATAAAAATAATTGTAGCGTGTTTCCGTTGGGAAATTTGCATTTATTGCAGCAGTTGAATTTGCTCCTTCAAAATACATTTTATAAGTATGCCGCTGAAGCGTATGCGTTGCTGTGGAGTTCTTCCTGGAATGAGCTTTATGTTTATGCGGGTGTATAGCATCATCAGCATCTATAAAATCGTAAATAATCGCATGTTTTTCAAAATAGATTTTACCAGCTTCCACACTTGCTGAAAATTGCACATTTGCCGGCAACTGCCCTTTGTTTTCAATGAACTTGTACCGGATAGGATTTCCCGAATAGGCTGTGTTTGCATATAACAAAAAGCAAAAAAATGCTTTAAGTGTTAAGGTTTGGTACATTGTGGTTTGTTTATAGGTTGATTGCTACAATGATACTGAAAATAAGTTAGAATAGCAGCGCTTGTTTTTCGGGCTGTTCCAGATCCAGCAGGAATTTCTTGCGCCAGAGCCCACCAGCGTAGCCTGTTAAATCTCCACTGGTGCCGATAACCCTGTGGCATGGAATTATAATGGCAATTGGATTCTTGGCATTAGCGCTTCCAACTGCACGAATCAAATTCTTATCGCCTAATTTATTTGCAAGCTGTGCGTATGAAATTGTTATTCCAAAAGGTATCTGATGTAAAATACTCCATACACGCTTCTGAAAAACGGTTCCATCAGGTTCCAGCGGTAACTGAAAATATTTCAGCTTGCTGGTAAAATAGGCTTGCAGCTGACTTTTGCATTCTTCGGCCAGTAAAAACTGATCTCCTGTATAGCCGGTCTGCAAAGGCTCGGTAAAATCATCCGCTGCAAACCGCACCATTTTAATGGCCGTTGAAGTTGCACTAACTATTAGTTTACCAACCGGCGATAACATTCCGAAATGTTGAATTTCCATACAAATACTGATTGCTTTTAGCTGCCAAATTAATTTGAATTACTGAAATATATGTTATTGCAGATAATGTAAGGTAAACAGTATATTTTGCATTGTGGCTTAGTTA
>DAIUCM010000194.1:0-6540 GCA_036846145.1 Bacteroidota bacterium | reverse complement strand
GCTTTATAGTGCTGAATATCAATATTATAATTTTTATCTAAGTATTTTTAAGAATTGAATATATGGATTGTTTCTTCGAAAGCCTGGGATTCCGGGTCAAGCCCGGAATGACGTAAGTTGTTCAAAATGCTTCGATTGAACTGAATAGCGCCTCGTCCTTAACCGTCATTCCGGCGCAGGCCGGAATCCCGATCTTCGAAGTGATGCTATTATTCTCGCTTGTTTTACTCCTTTACTTACTCCTCATTTGCTAATTCCCGAATTTGCTAATTTGCTAATTCAATGGTTTCATTTGTAATTCATAATTATTAATTCGTAATTGAAGCGCAGCGATTTTATCTTTGCAATACCAAGCATTTTTCATACAAGGTATATATGGCGCAATCACAAGAAAAAATAGATTTAGAATTCAGCAGGAACGAAGACGAAAACCGCATGCAATTGCGTGAAGTGGAAACACGTTTAGCGAAAATTGCCAAAGGCGGTGGCGATAAAAGTGCAGCCAAACAAAAAGAAAAAGGCAAACTTTTAGCACGCGAACGTATAGAATATCTGCTGGATAAAAATTCTCCTTTCTTCGAGATCGGTGCTTTTGCAGGCTATGAAATGTATGAAGCGGAAGGCGGTTGCCCAAGTGGCGGCGTTGTAGCCGGAACTGGTTACGTGGCCGGAAGACTATGCATGGTGGTGGCGAATGATGCGACTGTAAAAGCCGGTGCCTGGTTCCCGATAACAGCTAAAAAGAATCTTCGCGCACAGGAGATTGCTATGGAAAACCGCTTGCCAATAATTTACCTGGTTGATAGCGCAGGTGTTTATTTACCGATGCAGGATGAAATATTCCCCGATAAAGAGCATTTTGGCCGCATGTTCCGCAATAACGCCATTATGAGCAGCGAAGGAATTATACAGATTGCCGCAATTATGGGAAGTTGTGTTGCCGGTGGCGCGTATCTGCCAATTATGAGCGATGAAGCCTTGATCGTTGACAAAACTGGTTCTATATTTCTTGCAGGTCCGTATTTAGTGAAAGCTGCCATTGGTGAAGATGTTGACCAGGAAACACTTGGCGGCGCAACCACGCAGAGTGAAATCAGCGGAGTTACAGACAATAAATTCCCGGATGATAAAAGCGCCTTGGATTATATCCGCAAGATGATGGACAAGATCGGCGATTTTGAGAAAGCTGGATTTAACCGTGAAAAAGCCATCAAACCCAGAAAAGATCCGAAAGAAATATTCGGCATTTTACCGGCGCAACGTAATAAACCTTATGATGCTTTGGAAATTATAGAACGTATGGTGGATGATTCTGATTTCGAGCAATATAAAGAAAATTACGGGCAGACTATTTTATGCGGTTATGCCAGAATTCAAGGCTGGGCTGTTGGAATTGTTGCCAACAACCGCAAAATTGTTAAAAGCAAAAAAGGCGAAATGCAGATCGGCGGCGTAATATATTCAGATTCAGCGGATAAAGCCGCGCGATTTATTATGATCTGTAACCAGAAGAAAATTCCGTTGGTGTTTCTGCAGGATGTTACCGGTTTTATGGTAGGCTCACGAAGCGAACATGGCGGCATTATAAAGGATGGCGCTAAACTGGTAAACGCGGTTGCTAATTCCGTTGTACCAAAATTCACCGTTATTACCGGAAACTCTTATGGCGCAGGCAATTACGCCATGTGCGGAAAAGCTTATGATCCTCGTTTTATTGTTGCCTGGCCAAGCGCGAAAATTGCGGTAATGGGCGGCGAACAAGCTGCTAAAACATTGCTGCAGATACAGGTTTCATCACTCAAAGCAAAAGGCGAAACCATTGATCCGGATAAAGAAACAGAACTGCTGAAAACCATCACAGATCGCTATGAAAGGCAAACCACGCCATATTACGCTGCCGCTCGTTTATGGGTTGATGCTATTATTGATCCGGCCAAAACACGCGACTGGATTGCGATGGGCATTGAAGCCGCTAACCACGCTCCTATTACTAAAAGATTTAATGTTGGTGTAATTCAAACATAGGAAAATGTGAAAATATGCAGATGTGAGAATGTGAAAATTATTCTGCATTTTGTTCATGTCAAAGCATTTTTCGGTATTGTTATATATGGGAATGCGGTTTGCGGCTGGCGGAATGCGGATGCTTTTCGCACTACGGCATTTTTAATTCTTCATTTTTAATTTTTAATTGATTTACACTTCCTGTTCTTTGTTCATAACTTAATAACTGTAAACCATAATTAACATATATTTGTCTTCAGAGCTGAAAAGATTTTTATATGAAGACAACTATTTTTAAGTTTATTTTACTGCTGAATGTATTTTTCGCAACATCTATATATGTAAACGCCCAGGGAAATTGCGATTCCATTTTAAAAGCATATTACGCATCCGCACCAAACCTGCCGAAGTTGGAGTATGAGCTTTCTTTTTGCCGCGGCGCCCGATCAGCGTTAAATCAGAATCATCTCAGTATCTGCACGATAGCGCATCCAAAAGATATTTCACCATGTACATATTTCGCTTACGAAAGGCATGGCGTAAAACTTTGTATTGTAGAAAACCCGAACCAGCCGGAAGAAGTAACAGCAGAGAATCTTGGCCATAACTTTATTATGCGTCAGCGCATAAAACAGCAAATGCCGGCTAAGAAAGCAGATTCTGTTGGCGTTGAAGATCCGCAATATTTTATAATTCCAAATAATATAAATGTTGATATTGAAAAAGAACTGCGGGTTTCAGGCAAACACACTGTTGTATTAAATGATTATGCTCCACCATTAGAAGAGTTTAAGAGTGAGAAAGCCCGCAGAAAAGCTGAAAAGAAACGTTTAAAAGCAGAAAAAAAAGCCGCAAAACTGGCCGCCAAAAACAAGGAAAATAACAATTCAGCTTCAACTTCAAATAGCGAAACAGTAACGCTTACTTTAGAAAAAGGCAAGTTCGAATATCTATCTGAAGCGAAATTAACAGATCTTAAAACAGGTAAAATTTACAAGTTCAGCGATTTATACAAAGGCATTGAGCTCGTACCTTTCTCGGAAGGCGAAAATCGTAAATTGGGCCTAAACCTTGATATTTCCAATATAGATACTTCGAAAGTTTGTAAAGGCCAGTTACCAACGAGGAAGGTTTTCGCTATTCAGGTTCCGTTGAAAGGGAAGATTTGAAGATAATAACCTTGTTATACCATGAAAATACATTTTGTTACAGATAATGTGATTGAAATTGAAGGTGAATCATTACAGAACTTGAATTTCGATAAACAAAACCTACACAGAGTTATATTTGAAAATCTTGACCTGACAAATTCAAGCTTTATAAATTCTGATTTACGTGGAGCTTTTCTTTACAAAGGAAATTTTACCGGCTGCAACTTTCAAAATGCAAATTTTATAGTTGCTGATTTGCGGGAAGCAATATTGGTGAACGCAAATCTGAAGAATTGTATTGCCTATTCGGCGCGATTTATTGACACTGATTTAAGGAACGCCAACTTGGAAAGCGCTAATATAAAAGATGCTTGTTTTAAAGGGGCAAGGTTGCAGGGAACTAATATGTTATGTAAAGAAATTGAAACAGCTGATTTTGAAAACTCCACATATGATGAAAGTACAATCTGGCCTTTAAATTTTCTTCCTGCTAAAGCATTGAAAATTTAACTTCATATGACAATTCACAGAAAAATGCTTTGGATTTTTTAAACACAAAGCATTTTTCTGTTAAACCATATATGCAAATCAGCTTCTATAAGTCAGCCACTTAAGCATTTCCTTATATGTAATTTTCTTGCCGTACATTAAAATACCAATCCTGTAAATTTTAGCAGCCAGCCAGGTTGTAAGTAAAAACCCGCCAATCAATGCAGCTATAGAAGCAAAGATTTGCCAGGCAGGTACATCGAAAGGTAATCGTGCCATCATAATTACCGGCGAAGTAAATGGAATAATGGAAAGCGCAACCGCCAAACCACTATCCGGATTTTCTATAATAGCAGGAATTAAAGTAATGGCAAAAACAATCGGCAGCGAGATGGGAAACATGAACTGGTAAATATCGGTCTGGCTATCAACTGCAGCGGCAAATGCCGCGAAAAGCGAGCTATACAGCAAATATCCACCGATGAAAAAGAACATGAACATTCCCACCAATAACGGCAAATTTAAAGTACTCAAGGCATCCGTAGCTACGTTTATAGATTGTTGTGCTTCAGCGCCCTGCATTTGCATCCCCGCGCTTGCGCCTTCCAGGAACATCATGGCATTTCCGGCCAAAGCAGTTACAGCAATGGTGAGTAAAACCCAAACCAAAAATTGCGACAAACCAACCAAAGCAATACCGATTATTTTCCCGATCATGAGCTGAAATGGCTTCACGGAGGAGATGATAATTTCTACAACGCGGTTTTGTTTTTCTTCTTGTACGCCTCGCAAAACCAATCCGCCATACAGGAAAATAAAAATGTAAATAAGGAAACCGCCAATAAAAGATGCCGCCGTAGTTGCGCCGCTGCTGCTCTCCTGCAAACCTTCTTCGGTATGTTTTATGAGGCCGATATCTACTCGGGTTTTCAATGAATCTATTCGGGTTTTGTTGATTCCAAGCTGTTGCATTTTCAGGTCTGTAATGCGGTTGCTCAGCAAACTATCCATGTACATTTTAAAGGTTGTGCCAATGTTTTTCTGCGAGTAGAGTTGTATTCCTTCCGGTTTAAATATATTCAAGTCTTTGGGAATATAAAGCACGTAATGGTCGGCATCTTCCGGCTCGATGCTTTTTTTCAATTCATCTATACTTTGGTCTGTATAATTGAATTGCGCTCTTTTAGAGTTTGGTAAGATATTCCTGAATTTCCCGCTTTCATCACGTACAATTACTTCGCGCGTATCTTTGCCTAACTGCGTGGCTAACAATGGCATCAACAACAAAATACCATAAAATATCGGTGCCAGGAAAGTAAGCAAAATGAAGGTTTTGTTACGCACGCGCGTGCTGTATTCGCGCTTGATGATGAGGCCGACTTTACTCATTTCCCGTGATCCTTTTTTCTTTTACCAGTTGAATAAAAATATCGTTTATACTTGGCAGAATCTCCTTGAAAGAAATAATTTGCCCATATGGTAGGAGGTCGAAAATTACCTGGTTGGTGGTGATTTCCTCGGCCACTTTAAAGCGCACATAATGCGTTCCATCACGCAGGTCTTCCGCCTTTTCTATCTGTACATCCGGATTTCCTTCCAGCGGTAAATCACCTGTTAAATCTCCCAGAATTATCTCATAAGAATGTTCTTTAAACTGGTGTCGAACTTCATTTACCGAGCCTTCAATTATTTTCTGAGAACGGTTTATCAGCGAAAAATTATCGCACAACTCCTCCACGCTTTCCATGCGGTGCGTAGATAATATAATGGTAGAACCGCCTTGTTTCAGCTTTAGGATCTCTTCTTTAATAATAGCAGAATTAACAGGGTCGAAACCGGAAAACGGCTCATCCAAAATTATCAATTCCGGCTTGTGAACCACCGTTGTAATGAACTGGATTTTCTGTTGCATTCCTTTGCTCAGCTCTTCCACCTTTTTGTTCCACCAATCCTCGATATGAAAAGTCTGGAACCAGTAACGCAGCGCTTCGGTGGCTTTTTTACCCGTCAAACCCTTCAGCCCGGCGAAATACATTACCTGCTCGCCGACCTTCATTTTGCGGTACAAACCACGCTCCTCCGGCATATAACCGATCCGAGAAATATCATCGCGATGTAAGGTTTTTCCATCCAGCAGAATTTCACCGGCATCGGGATTAATAATTTGCGTAAGAATGCGGATGAAAGTGGTTTTTCCGGCGCCATTCGGGCCCAGCAAACCGTAAATACTGCCTTTCGGCACCCCGAGGCTCACATTGTTGAGCGCGCGGTGCTGGCCGTATGTTTTGGAAATATTTCGTGCTTCAACTAAAAAATCTGGCATACGCAGCGTTGTATTCTCTATATATGGTTTTGGCGGGAAATGGTTTAATTAGTGCGAATTTATAAGTCAAAGCTGAAATAATATCTCTAAATTCCGAATCTAATTTTAGAAAGAAATTATGGCTAAAGGTACAGTTGAATTAGAGTTAATTGATATTACAGATGAAGATACTTGGTTTTATCTACCAGTTAAGGTTGGTGGTAAATTAGGACATTTCCTTTTAGATACTGGAGCTACAAAAAGTGTTTTTAATGGAAAGCTTTTCAAAAGTGTTTTTTCAAAATGCAAAAATGGAAAACCTTGGGATGTTTATTTTGACACAGGCAACAAAACAATAACTTTACCTTCTTATTTAGCAGAAGTTGAAATTGGAGGCTTAAAACTTTCAGATTTTACTTGTAATGTACAAGATGATGCTGCTTTTTTAGATTTGATTTTATTCGATGAGATTCCAACAGCAGGCGGAATAATTGGAAATGATATTCTATTTAAAATAAATGCGATTATTGATTATAAAAAAAGGATATTAAAGGTTTCTTAGTTAGCTGACGGATATAATTGCATTACGAATCC
>DAIUCM010000193.1:0-6543 GCA_036846145.1 Bacteroidota bacterium | reverse complement strand
TTTAACCCTTCCGCCCTTCGGGCACCTTCCCTAAATTAGGGAAGGAGTGGCGCTCCGAATAAAGGTTTATAATTCTTCTATTTTTCAAATCTGCACTTCTTTACATCATTTTCAAATCTGCAGATTTTCAAATTTTCAAATCGATTTTATCTATACTGTATATTCAGCTTATCAAAAGTATCATCTTCAATTACCTGTAATGCTTTCTGGAAGGCTTTATTTTGCGCATTGATGACATGGTAATAACCTTCGTTACGGAAAAACTGCCGGGCAATCAAGCCTTTTATCTGCGCTTTCATGAATGAACCGGAAATTTTAATGCCGTTCGCATCGCGTTTAACGCCTTTTTTCTCGGCGAATTGTACAAATTGCTCAAATACAGCGCCATCTACCACAAAACCTTTGTCAAATGCTTCGAAAGTTTTGAATTTGTTATCAAAAGCGCGACGGTTACGATCTATATAACTGGTTACAAATTCGGTGAAAACGCCTTTTGTTAAGAGCTTGGTGAGGTAATCAGAATTTTCAAGAGTATCTGCACCTACAAAAATATCGGGCATTATGCCGCCGCCGCCATAAACCAGTCGCTTGTTGGTTAATGTGTAGAATTTCAATGAATCGGCGAATTTTATACTGTCCTGGCTGTACTGCTCGCCATGCTCGAAACGATGTAAAATATCAGCTTCATATTCATCCACACCTTTTTCGTACGATTTCTGAATGCTGCGGCCGCTTGGCGTATAATATCTTGCAACTGTTAAACGCAAGCCGCTGCCATCGCTCAGCATAAATGGTTCCTGTACCAGGCCTTTTCCAAAACTACGGCGGCCAATAATTATCGCCCTATCCCAATCCTGCAAAGCGCCGCTCACAATTTCACTTGCCGAGGCTGAGCCTTCATCAATCAAAACCACCAGTTTGCCTTCCTCAAAACCACCAATGGACGAAGATTTGTATTCGTCGCGGCTCTGTTTGCGGCCTTCGGTATAAACCACCATTTTGCCTTTCGGTAAAAACTCGTCGCTCAGCTGTATGGAAGCCTTCAGATATCCACCGGGATTTCCTCGCAGATCTAAAATCAAATTCCGTAAACCCTGCCTGCGCAACTTGCCGAAAGCATCGGTATATTCCTGAATAGTTGTCGCAGCAAAACGACTGATCTTAATATAACCGGTTTCCGGAGTAGCCATATAACTCGCATCAACTGAGTAAATTGGTATTTTATTTCGGGTGATGGTATAATCGAGCAGTTTCGGTTCGCCATCGCGTTTTATGGCTACTTTAACTTTTGTGCCTTTCTCGCCGCGAAGCGTTTTGAATACATCTTCACTGGTAAATCCAACACCGGCAACAACTTTATCGTCAATTTTAATGATCCTGTCGCCTGCTTTTATACCCAGTTGCTCGCTGGGGCCACCGGCTAGCGGAGAAACGATCATCAAAGTATCATTCAGGATATTAAATTCCACGCCAATTCCTTCAAAATTCCCTTCAAGCTCTTCATTCGCTGCACGCAGGCTTTCTGCCGGAATATAAACCGAATGTGGATCCAACTCCTTAAGCATGGCAGTAATGGCAGCTTCCGATATTTTTTTATATTCCGGATTATCAACATATTGCCTGTCGATGAGCCTGAGAACTTCATCTATCTTGCTTTTCGGGTCGCCGCTTTTCGCATTGCCGGTAATATTATAAGAATCCTGGAATTTTGCGCCGATAAACATACCGAAAGCCACCACAAGCGCTAAAAGCAGCGGCATGGTGTAATTGAGCTTTTTATTCATTTTTGAAATGAGTGAATGTGTAATTGTTTTGAGTTATGAACAAGGAACAAAGAGAGTTTTATGTAAAACTATAATATCATGTAACATTCAATTTAAAATTTTCCATATAACTATTTGCCGGAAAATGCTTTTAACTTACATTTTTGTGGCTGTTTATAATATTCGTAATTTTTATTCTAAACCGATTTAAAATTTTCGCATTGTTTTGAAAGGAACTTTATTGCCTATATTTTTGCAGCAAGTGAAAATTCAGTCAAAATATTTCTAACCTAAACAATGTAATCCGCAGCCTGTTGAAAATAAGCGTTAAAACTTTGGTTCAAAAATAATGCTAAAGAGTTTTCCTGAAGCATATTTTTAAAATTTCGGGCCGCAAAAGCAAAATATGGATTTCGACATATATACAGTTACGCAAAAATGCCTTCACTTAATTGAAAATACCGCCCTTTTTGTGCGTGAGGAGCGCGCCAAATGGAAAATGAAAGACCTTAAGTATAAGGCAGATACAAGTTTGGTAACAAGTATAGATGTTGGTGTGGAGGAACGTTTGGTAGATGGTTTGAAACAGATTTTACCTGAAGCGGAATTCCTGGCAGAAGAAAATCACAATACCGAACAGCAGAGTGACCTGTTTTGGATCATCGACCCGATTGACGGCACAACAAATCTCGTACACAATTTTCCCATGTATTGCATCAGCGTAGCTTTACACCACGAAGGAAAAACAATCATCGGTATTATTTACGAGATCACCAGCGGCGAATGTTTCTGGGCGCACGAAGGGCAGGAGGGAGCTTACCTCAACCAAAAACGAATGTATGTTTCCGAAGCTGATTCAGTTAAAAAATCTTTGGTAGCAACCGGATTTCCGCCAACCGCTTTCCCGAAAATTGATAAATACATAAATGAATTTACAAGCTTAATGACTGCCACCCAAGGTTTGCGAAGATTAGGTTCAGCGGCGATGGATTTAGCCTATGTGGCGTGTGGCCGTTGTGATGGATTTTTCGAATACAGCTTAAAACCATGGGATATTGCAGCCGGCGCATATTTAGTACAGAAAGCTGGTGGAAAAGTAACCGATTTTTCAGGCGGAGATAATTATTTGTTCGGCGGAGAAATATTAGCAAATAATGGATTGAATCATAATGAATTACTAAAGCATTTTTTATGAAATAGCAATATGGAAGCAATCATTGAAGGCAATAAAATTTTTAATGTAAATGACTTCCATAAGAGTTTGAAGGTGGCCTTAAATCTTCCTGAGTATTATGGTGAAAACTTAGATGCGCTTTGGGATTGTATAACAGGACAGATTGAAATGCCAACTACTATAATTTGGAAAGATTTTGCCATCAGCCAAAAGTATTTAGGAGGATATTCAGATAAAGTCTTACAATTATTTAAAGATGCAGAACATGAAATAGCTAATTTCAAAATAATTATAGATTAAAGCATTTTTCAGAGAATTAATATATAGAAAGGATAAATATGACGACGAATAAAACTACGATTGCAGTTGCGAAAGGCGATGGAATTGGACCGGAAATTATGGATGCGGTTTTGCGCATTTTCGAAGCGGCGCAGGTTCCGGCAGAATACAAGTTCATAGAAATGGGAAAATCTGTTTTCGATGCAGGCCATTCTACCGGTATGACGGATGAAGCGAAACAAACCATTGAAGAATTAGGAATCCTGTTTAAAGGCCCGATGGAAACGCCAAAAGGCAAAGGTGTAAAAAGTATCAACGTAACTGCGCGTAAGGTTTGGAACACATATGCCAACGTACGTAAATTCCGTTCTTTCCAGGGCGTAGATACCATTTTTTCCCGTGCCGGAATTCCTATCAACATGACGGTTTTGCGCGAGAATATTGAAGATACTTATGGTGGCATTGAGTTTATGCATACGCCGGATGTTGCCGTTTCTTACAGACTGATCTCCCGTCCCGGCAGCGAGCAATTTATTCGTTATTGCTTCGAATATGCGCGTCAGCAGGGAGTGAAGACCGTTACCTGTGGGCACAAAGCCAACATCATGAAGATGACGGATGGCATATTCCTGAATACTTTTTACGAAGTAGCGAAGGAATATCCGGATATTGAAGTAAATGATTTGATAGTTGATGACCTGGCAATGAAGCTGGTTCGTTTCCCGGAAAAGTTTGAAGTGATTCTGCTGACCAATTTACAGGGTGATATTTTGTCTGACCTTTGTGCCGGTTTGGTTGGCGGATTAGGCTTCGCGCCGAGTGCAAATATTGGCGATAAAATTTCCATTTTCGAGGCTGTACATGGAACGGCGCCGGATATTATGGGCAAAAAATTGGCAAATCCAACTTCACTTTTAATGAGTGGAATTCTGATGTTGCGCCACATCGGTTGCACGTCATATGCCGATAAGATTGAAAATGCCTTGCTTTACACTTTGGAAGAAGGAAAACATACTGCAGATTTCGGCCCGAAATATTCCAAACCTTTAAATACCGATGAATTTGCTGATGCTATTATTGCCAATTTGGGTAAAGAGCCTACACAGACAAAAGGCATGAAATCGAGCGTTGGCGATAACTGCAATTTCGTGAAACCAGCAAGGCCGGATGAACTGCGAATGCTAAAATCGAAATTCACGCCGCAGGGAGAAGAGAAACTAAGCGGCGCCGATATTTTTGTGAGCTGCGAAAAACGCCCTGATGAAATTGCTGAGATCGTACAAAGAGCATTGCCGGAAAGTTTGAAACTGGTGATTATTTCCAATCGTGGTACACAGGTTTGGCCGGAAGCTTCTATTTTCACCGACAGTATTGCACACTATAATTTACGCCTGGAACTGAAAGATTCATCAGCTACAACAACCGAGCGCGAAATACTGGAATCTTCCCTGAAACTGATGGACGCCATGAAAGTGGTAAACATTGAGTTCTTAAAATCTTGGGGAGATTTGAGAGGTTATTCGCTGGCGCAAGGGCAGTAGTTTTTGGAATTATAAATGTTGGATGTTGAATTATGAATGGGTTTTGAAATAATTTTCAAAGCCCATTTTGCATATATAATTTTGGTGAAAAATGCTTTGGATTGATTATATTTGAGTTATGAAGAAATTTCTTATCTGCTTGGTTCTACTATTTTCGACTTTATGTTTCGCTCAGGATAAAGTTAGCGATGAAGAATTTTTAAATTCGGTTTATTCAACTTCAGTGGATACTTCATTGAAATATTATTATTTATTTGAAGAGAAAACAAAGCTTTATATTCATCGATATGACATCAAAGAAGTAAAAGCTGAATTCTCAAAATTTGCGCCTGCTGCTATTGTTAATGAAATGCTCCAAAATGCGATTGTAGATACATTATCTGAAAAGTGGAACTGTCAAAATCTAGAAGATACTAAATGTATAGATCAAGAATCAAACGATAGCTTAATCAAATCTCCTTATTTTATCGATATAGATTCAAAATGGTCAAAAAGGAGACAGAAAAAAGAAGAAGAAAAGCAATTAGAAAAGCAACAACTTGAACGGCGAAACAGACCAAAAGAAGAACGTGGCGTTTATTATATCAGCAGGCCAATATTTAATCAGGAAAATAATCTCGCAATTATATCTATTTGGTACAGTTGCGGTTGGACATGTGGTGATGGTTGTGTTTACCTCTTTAAATATAAGAATGGAACATGGATTAAACTAGCAGAAGCGGATTGCAAAATGAGTTAATTCTGCCCAAAAATCCCTCGATGCTGGCGCAAGATTTAGCGCAGCGGTTCTTGTGCCATCAATGTTTTATGTTTCACAATTGTTTAAGTTTCGATATTTTTGTAAGCACAAGAACCGCTGCGCTAAATCTTGCGCCAGCGGAATTATCATTTTCTCACAAACATCGGCTTCAGCGTAAACCAAGCCAGCGCAGGGAAAAAGTGGAAAGGAACAGCATAACCGGGAAACAGCTCCGGCATTTCCACGTCCAGCGGAAGCTGGAAAGCAAAAGGCGCAACCAAAGTTAGCAGTGTTATAGTAGTAAAAAGCAAGTGAAAAATAACATCAGCCTTTTGGCTGAACCATTTTATGAACAAACCATATATGGCGCCTGCAAGCAAACCGGCAGCAATGCAGGCGCTGAATGTTACACCAATCGGCACAACGTTAGAAAAATCTGCACCGAGGGCAAATTTGTACACCTGCGCATAAACGAAACAGCAAATTCCCGCGAATATCCCCGATGCAAAGCCATGTAAGAGAGGCGATTTCATAGATAAATTATTTTCGGGTTACAGGTACGCTGAGGTCAATTTTTACATTCGGATCATTTCCCCCGCCACCGCCATTCATACCGAAATCCTTCCAGTTTACGGTGAAGCTGCCGCTAAATTTTTGGCCATCGAATGTAAATGGAATGCTCATTTCTTTGCTTACGCCATGCATTTGCAGCGTTCCTTTTGCCAGGTAACTGCTGCCGGTTTTCGTGATCTGGCTGGATGTAAAACGAATTTCAGGATATTTTTTCGCGTCTAACCAGTCTTTGCTTTTTGCGTGCGAATTGCGCATGCCGTTCCCGGTGTTAATGGATGCCGTTTCAATCGCAACATTAAAGCGGCTGGAGGCAAGGTTCTTTTCATCGAAAATAATATCGCCACGCATTTTATTGAAAACACCCGAAACTCGCGGATTCGTAAATTTCACAGAATAGCCGTTGCCAATTTCCCATCCGCCCGAAACGGAAAAGGCAAAACCCAGCTGTACAAGCGCCAGGGCAAGTATTAAAAA
>DAIUCM010000192.1:0-6738 GCA_036846145.1 Bacteroidota bacterium | reverse complement strand
TTACTGGACTCATAGGCATTTTTCCCTACCATCATATATGGGGATTTTCTTCACGTTGCTTTTTAAGTTCACGTGCTTTAATGGTTACGATTTTTCCGTTCTCTGAGAAAACAAATTCTTCATCGTTGCGCACTTTTTTCTCCAAAAGCCTTTCAAAAGAGAGTTTTAAGCCTTCAATGATTTTTGATTTTATTTCCTGTGCTTTAGTTTTGTCCATGGATCAATGATTTTAGTTTTTCCCAGGTAATTTCATCAACAATATTTATCTCATTTTCAGAAAATCCTTCCGCAATTAAATCAGCTTCTTTTTCAGAATTATTATAAAATAAAAAGTAATCCACTTTCTGGATAAACAAATTAAGCATGTTATGAATGCCGGAAAAATATCTTCTTCTTATAACATCTTCTGCAATATTGTGGCCGCCTTCTGCAACTCTTTTCTTTACACGCTCTATTGCCAATTCCGGAGAATTCAACCAGAAATAAAGTAAAATAACGGTATAACTTTCAGCTTTCGCTTTTTCTATTGTTCGAATGTAAGACCTTGTAGATAAAGTAGTTTCAAAAGCAAAATCCTGTTTCCTGTTCAGCAAATCATCTATCCTGGATAACATAATTCTTCCGGCTTCAATAGCTACTTTTTCCGGCTGAAATGGCGACAAACCTCTTGCAATTTCATCGGCATTTACAAACTCTTTACAATCCAGCAAATCCGGCAAAACAGTGAACGATGCAGTTGTTTTCCCCGCGCCGTTGCAACCTGCTATGATGTAAAGATTTGGCATTTTTGTATTATTTATACAATTATTTGTCTTCCTTCGATTGTATTGGAATCAGAAAATGTATCGTAGCACATTTTTTCAATTTCAGTCATTCCTAACTCTTTACAATATTTTATGATTTGAGACTTTTCTTCTTCGGAATAAAATTCAAAATGTAAAATTCCATGTTTACAAATGCTCATAACAAAAGAAGTATTTTCACCACCAAAATAACATTCAGGTAATGATGTATTGCATCGTACTAACCAAAATAAATGGCTTATAAATGTTTTTAATTCATCGCCGGAACATTGAATTCCACCAATAAACTCTTTATCAATTCCTATAGAATTTAAGTATTTATAAGCTGTTTGAATTGGTTCAAAATCGTTTTCCTGATAAAGCCAAGGTGTTGAATAATCTAATAAAAAAAGGAATTGTTGATTTAATTTTAGTGAAAGTTTTTCGATGCTTTCTGAAAGCTTTTCAATGTGATTTTCAATTGAATTTATCTCAAAACCAAATGTCTTAGAACCACAGAATTTCTCCTTTAAATTTAATGATTTTTCGAAGTAATCTTTTCCCTTGTTAAAATCTTCTAACTCCTTTAAATTCCATTTGTCACATTCTTCTTGCGTTACAAATCTAAGAACGTGGTCAACCCACATTTTTTTAGGTTTATAAATATTATAATCTTTTGAAGGATTATATTTTGCATCTTGTACTGAAACAATAAATGAGGCAAACAGCGGGTTGATTTCAAGCGCTTCTTTTCTGATCAATAATTTAATCATAACTTAATTATTTTAATCCAAAAATGAAGTCAACGGACTACTCGCCAGGGCTTCTTTCATTTTCGTACCAAGTTTCGCTTCGAAAGCCATTCTTCCAGCCTGTACAGCGAGTTTAAAAGCCAAAGCCATTTCTACAGGATCGCCCGCAACGGCAATTGCCGTATTTACAAGAACCGCATCAGCACCCAATTCCATCGCCTGTGCCGCATGAGAAGGCGCGCCAATTCCAGCATCAATTATTACCGGTACATTGCTTTGCTCTATGATAATTTCCAGCATGGCGAGTGTTTGCAAACCATTGTTACTGCCAATCGGCGAACCCAAAGGCATTACCGCAGCGGTTCCAACTTCTTCCAATCGCTTACACAAAACCGGATCGGCATTAATATACGGCAATACGATGAAACCCATTTTCGTAAGCTCTTCCGCAGCTTTTAAGGTTTCGATCGGGTCGGGGAGAAGATAACGCGGGTCTGGATGAATTTCCAGTTTCAGCCAGTTGGTTTCCAGTGCTTCACGCGCGAGTTGTGCCGCTAAAACAGCTTCTTTTGCATTGCGTACGCCGCTAGTATTTGGTAATAAATTGATATGCGGATGCTGTAAATGCCGCAGAATATCATCCTCCTCATTCTTTACATCCACACGTTTCAGCGCAACAGTTACCATCTCACTTCGCGATGCTAAAACAGATTCCTCCATCATTTGGCTGGATGAGAACTTGCCTGTGCCCAGAAATAAACGCGACTGAAATTCTTTGCCTTGTATAATTAAGTTTTTCAAGTAGTTATGGGTTATGGGTTATGAATTGGTTTTCCATATATTAATTATCTGAAAAATGCTTTAAAAAATTGTCAGAATCATGATTTACGTGATTTTGGGATTTACATGATGCTTTTTAATCCTGTCCATCTTATAATCCTGAAAATCCTGATTCAGACAATTTTACAATTTCCTTCATAAATTGTGAAGCACTTTCCTCAATATCATTTGCCAGGTTTATAGCCGATGAAACGGCTACGCCATGCGCGCCGAGTTTTAAAATCTGCCCGACATCCTCGAGCTGGATTCCGCCAATTACAACCACCGGAATTTTATTTTGGCTGCTTAAAATGTATTGTAATTGCAAAGCTGATAGTACAGGGCTGAGGTTGTTTTTTGTTGCTGTATAACGAAATGGGCCAAGCCCGATGTAATTAATATCATACTGTAGCAGCTCTTCAACATCATTCGCATTGTTTGCGGTGGAGCCAATTATAAAATCTTTCCCCAAAACAGCACGCGCCAGGCCGGGATTCATATCTGTTTTGCCTAAATGAACACCATGCACACCAATTTCCTTTGCCAGATCTACATTGTCGTTAATAATCATAACAGCATCAAACCTGTCCGTAACTTCTTTCACTTCGAGCGCAATTTTTTTCCATTCTTCGTAAGGTTTGTTTTTGGTACGAAGCTGAACCCAGCGCACACCACTTTTGCAGGCATTTTCTGCCAGTTCTGCGTGTGTGCAGCTTTTTAAATCCTGAGTGAGGTGATGTAATCTTGCTATTTCCAAATTAATTAATTTAACCCCGCCTAAATCCTCCCCCAAGGGGAGGACTTTTCGTGCAACGGCAATTTTAGTTTATAATTTCAAAATATTTATTCAAGGTTAGGTTCAGTTACAGTAGCTAAATTTCCAATCGAAGCTCCAAAGTCCTCCCCTTGGGGGAGGATTTACACGGGGTTTGAAAATTATGCTTTCCTAGAAGGTGATCAGAACTTTGCAGGAAATTCTGCATATAATCTTTCGCCAATTTACAAGCTTCCAAAATCGGAAATCCTAAACTTAAATATGCAGTTATAGCCGATGACAGTACACAGCCGGAACCATGTTTCGCTGCGCCATTTATGTAATCGGTTTCCAAAGTATTTTCTTTACCATTTATATATAGAATATCGGTTGCTTTTTCACTTTCTCTGTGGCCGCCCTTTAGCAAAATATTACAATGTGTAGATGCTTTTTTACATGCTTCTTCAGGTGATAATTCTCTGCTAAAAATTATTGTTTCAGTTAAGTTTGGAGTTATTAGATAAAGCATTTTTAACACATTGTATATATGTGAAAAATCTTCATCTTTATGAAAATCAAATCCTGCGGAAGCTTTTAAAATTGGATCCCAGATGATTTTAATTTCAGAATTATGTTCGCGCAGAAAATCTACTATATATACTAACTGCGAAAAATGCTTTATTAAACCAATCTTGGCATACTCAAAATGAAAACGTTCTGCCAGCTTTTCGAATTGTTTAAAGAATTGCTCATTCGTTAGCCAATTCACACCGGAAAAAGCGATATCATTCTGGTAAGTAACCGAAGTAATTACTCCTGCCGCAGCAACGCCGATGCTTTCAAATGTTTTCACATCTGCCAGCACACCCGCGCCGCCGGAAGGGTCTAATCCTCCAATGCTAATGACTGATAACGCGCTTTCCTGCATAATTCGTAAAGATTTTTAAACATTTCTACAGGGTTTGGAGATTGCCATATATTTCCTAAAACCGCAATTCCCACAAAACCTACATTCTGGCAACGCACCAGCTTATCCGCTTCCACACCGCCAAGCGCAATTACTTTCGCTTTGGTTTGGCGAAGCGCATCCTGTATGCGAGAAAGATCCATATCTTTCTTCTTGTTTTCTTTTGAAATGCTCTGAAAAACAGGACTTAAGAAAACATATTTATATGTATTTGCCGAAAGATTTCCAACTTCTTTTATAGAATGAAACGAGGCTGAATACTGTAAATTTGGCCTTATAATTTTATACAATCGGTATTTCAGCAAATGTCCAAAAATTTGTTTCCTGTCGTTTTCCTTGAAATGTATTCCTTTGATTTTAAATGTAAATGCCAGCGAATGATGCGAATGCAAAACCAGCTTTTTATGATATTTTTCGGGAATTTCTGCAATGAAATCTTTCATCTGCTTCTTCGAAAAATTGGGTTTGCGTACATGTAAAGTGTTCATTCCCGCCTTAAAAAGTTGTTTTATAATCTCGTGCTCCTTGGTAAAAGTCTGCTCAGAAGTAATTATTATCAGTTTCATTTATGGTGTGGGTGGATTTTTTGAAACTAATATTAATTTACTTCAGGAACATAAATTTTAGCGCCTGCCTGCATAAATTCTTCGCTTTTCTGTTTCATTCCTTCTTCAATGTCAACACCTTCCGCTTCCAGTTCACGCGCATATTCACGAACATCCTGCGTAATTTTCATCGAGCAGAATTTTGGTCCGCACATAGAGCAGAAGTGTGCTACTTTCGCGTTCTCGCTTGGTAAAGTTTCATCGTGGAAAGCGCGAGCTGTATCCGGATCCAAACTTAAGTTGAACTGATCGTTCCAGCGGAATTCAAATCGTGCTTTGCTTAAGGCATTGTCACGGATTTGTGCTGCAGGATGACCTTTTGCCAGATCTGCCGCATGTGCCGCTAGTTTATAAGTGATTACACCATCTTTTACGTCTTTTTTATTGGGTAAACCGAGATGTTCTTTCGGTGTAACGTAGCACAACATTGCCGTTCCGAACCAGCCGATCATGGCAGCGCCAATCGCAGAAGTGATATGATCGTAACCCGGAGCAATATCAGTAGTCAGCGGGCCAAGCGTGTAGAAAGGCGCTTCGTGACACTCTTTCAATTGCTTGTCCATATTTTCCTTGATCATGTGCATCGGTACGTGGCCGGGCCCTTCGATCATCACTTGTACATCGTGTTTCCAGGCGATTTTTGTAAGCTCGCCAAGTGTTTCCAATTCAGCGAATTGTGCGGCATCATTGGCATCTGCAATGCAACCCGGACGCAAACCATCTCCTAAAGAAAATGCAACATCATACGCTTTCATAATCTCGCAGATCTCTTCGAAATGTGAGTAAAGGAAATTCTCCTTATGATGCGCCAGGCACCATTTCGCCATAATAGAACCGCCACGAGAAACAATGCCCGTAATACGTTTTGCAGTTAATGGAACATAGCGCAATAAGACGCCTGCATGAATGGTGAAATAATCTACACCTTGCTCGGCTTGTTCAATCAATGTATCGCGGAAAATTTCCCATGTTAAATCTTCAGCTTTGCCATTTACTTTTTCCAAAGCCTGGTAAATTGGAACGGTACCAATTGGGACCGGAGAATTTCTCAGGATCCATTCGCGCGTTTCATGTATGTTTTTACCTGTTGAAAGATCCATAATTGTATCAGCACCCCAGCGGCATGCCCAAACAGCTTTCTCCACTTCTTCTTCGATGCTGGATGTCACGGCTGAGTTACCAATATTCGCGTTGATCTTCACCAGGAAATTTCTGCCAATGATCATTGGTTCCGCTTCCGGGTGATTGATGTTGGATGGAATAATCGCGCGGCCTTCTGCAACCTCTTTACGCACGAACTCTGCGGTAATATGCGATTTTGGAAGATTTGCACCGAAGCTCTCGCCTGCATGATAAGCGCACAAACCGTTCATCCGCGCGCGCATTTCATCAATTTGCTGGTTCTCGCGGATGGCGATATATTCCATTTCCGGCGTAATAATTCCTTTCCGGGCATAATGCATCTGCGAAACATTTGCGCCTGCTTTTGCTCTCAAAGGTTTCGGAATATGCTGAAAACGAATGGCTTCTGTTTTCGGATCGTTCAAACGGATATTCGCATATTCAGAACTTGAACCTTCCAGTTGTTCTACATCATTTCTGTCAAGGATCCATTTCTCGCGAATCCTTTCAATACCTTTATAAATATCAACTTCCTTATTCGGATCGGTATAAGGCCCGCTGGTATCATAAACCACGATGTTCGGGTTCATATGTTCCTTGCCGGTGATGCTGAAATTTGACTCTGATTTTTCGAGTGCAATTTCGCGCATAGCTACTTTTACATCCGGGAAAGCAGCGCTTTGTACATATATTTTGCTGGAAGCCGGGAAAGGTTTCCGGCTTATTTTTTCGTGATCGGTTTCTTTATTTTCCATGATTGTTTATTTCTATGAGTTAGAAGGTTGTAAAGTTTTATAAAAGTAGCTTTAAATTCTGATTTAACCCCACCTAAATCCTCCCCCAAGGGGAGGACTTAGCTTCGAATGTTAATTTTGTATTTCAATATGTTTATTTTGGGTTTCAATTCACGGCTTGAAATTATAATTTACTTATTGAT
>DAIUCM010000191.1:0-6752 GCA_036846145.1 Bacteroidota bacterium | reverse complement strand
TTCTGAAATTTAGTGAATTTTTAATTTAGTTTTAATTTTGAACTTATAACAGGTTTAATAAGTTCTCACCAAACACTGTGCTGGTGAACCTTTTAATTAATAAACACTTATGTGTAGCGGGGGCATACACTACAATGAGCATACGTACGTATAGTATTGGCCGTAAATCGCTGGCAATGTTCCTGCTGTGCTTGTTGTTACAGCTGGGCAGCGCTTATGCCGTTACGGCAAATTTCACTTTTACGCCATCTTCCGGCTGCTCACCGCTTGTTGTTAAGTTCACCAATACATCAACCGGCGCAAGCAGCTATACCTGGCGTTTGGGCAATGGCAATAACAGTACCTTAACAGATCCAAGCGCTATTTACTCAACCCCTGGCAAATATACAGTTACCTTAATTGCACGTGATGCTTCCGGAAATGTTGATTCAGTAGTAAAAAAAGATATTATTACGGTTTTTGAAAACCCGACCGCAAACTTTAAGGCGGATGTTAGCCGAGGCTGCGCACCACTAAAGGTTTCTTTTACCGATATTTCTAAAAAAGGTTCGGAAGATATTGTAAGCTGGCTTTGGGATTTTGGAGATGGAAATACATCAACCCTGCAAAACCCATCGAACACCTATACCCTGACAGGAAATTTTGACGTTACCCTTATTGTAAAAGACAGAAACGGCTGTTCGCATACTTATACGAGGGCAAAATATATAATTGTACCTGTAAAGCCTACGGTATCGTTCAAGGTTTCTGACAGTGTAGCCTGCGCCGCACCGCTAACGGTAACTTTTACTTCTACGGCATCATCGGCTATTGGCGGGCCCTTAAAGTATTTCTGGGATTTTGGCAATGGTGTAACATCAACCAGCCAAAACCCAAAGTACCAATTTAATCAAACCGGCTCATATACCATTACCTTAACTGTAACAGATACTGGCAACTGCAGCTCCACTTTCAGGAAAACAGCGTTTATTAATATCGGCCGCGAAAAGCCCGATTTCAGTTTTACTCCAACAACAGGCTGCGCGCCTTTGAACGTAAGCTTTACCAATTTAACCAGCCCCGGCAATAGTTCAACAAAATATACCTGGAAGTTTGGTGACGGAAACACATCCGGCAATGCAAACCCGGTACACTCCTTTTCGAACTCCGGCTCATATACAATAACCTTATACGCGCTGAATGCCGCCGGCTGTTTGGATTCTGTAAAAAAAACAATAAAGCTTTTACCGCAACCTAATATATCTTTTACAGTAAGCGATTCTGTATCGTGCCGAAGAAATTTTTATGTGGAATTTAAAAATACTACAGGCAGCGGCAGAGTTATAACCTGGGATTTTGGTGATGGTACCGATACCACAGCAGTAGATAATATAGGCCATTTTTATAAAGATACCGGCCGTTATACAGTAACACTTGTTGTTGAAGGCGCAAATGGATGCAGATCTGCGCTTGTAAAAACACACCTTATAAGAATATCGCTTCCGAAAGATTCGTTTACAGCTGACCCCAAGGAAGGCTGTGTACCCTTAAAGGTTAATTTCAAAAACTATACAACATCAATAGTGCCAATTACCAGCTGGAAGTGGGATTTTGGCGATGGCAATATTTCTACCAGTAAAGATCCGGGCTCACATACTTATACCAAAGAGGGCAGGTATAAAGCTACATTGTATATTAGTAACAATAAAGGCTGCTCCGACTCTTTCAGCGTACATATTAAAGCAGGTAGCAAGCCTGTTGCTGATTTTGTTGCAACACCGCGTAAGGGCTGCATCAGCGATATGATGGAAGTAACCTTTAACAACCTTTCTAAAAACGCTGATTCGTTTTTCTGGGATTTTGACCTTGCCGGAACATCAAATGAGCAAAACCCTGTTGTGCCTTATGATATTAAAGAAGGCAAATACCCGGTAAAATTAACAGTATGGAACAAAGGCTGCAGGGATACAATATCAAAAAAAGATTATATAGAAATACTTCCGCCCTGGGCCAGCTTCGAAGTAAATCAGGCAAAATGCGCACCCGATTCAGTCAGCTTCAAGGATATGTCAGTTGGCGGCGACAGCATAATATATTATTTTGGCGATGGAGACTCCACCAACGACAGAAACCCGGCGCATGTTTATAAAAGTCCTGGTATTTATAAAGCAATACAAATTGCCTATAACAAAACCACCAAATGTATAGATTCATCGGTAACCAGTGTTACTGTAAATCCGTTAATAATTAGTTTCGAAGAAAAAAACACATCAGGCTGCGCACCGTTAACAACTTATTTTACAAGTACGGTTAACAAACTTGCCAGGTGGCATTGGGATTTTGGCGATGGTTTCACATCAACCGAACCAGACCCGGTACATACTTACTACAAAAAAGGCACATTTGATGTTACTTTAACTGTTACATCGCAAATTGACAGCTGCGTAAAAAAGGTAAAGAAATCCCTGCTGATCAATACTTTCGGCCCTGAGGCAAATTTTGGTGTAGTAAACGGCAAAGGCTGTGTTCCGCTAAAGGTAAGGTTAATAGATTCATCAACATCTGCAAAGGCTATAAAAAGCAAGGTTTGGGATATGGGCAATGGCGTAACCATACCTGTTACCAGCACTATTACCGAATATACATACACAACGCCTCCTAAGGACCAAACTGTTGGCTATACCATAACATTAACGGTAACTGATACCGAAGGCTGTACAAGTGTTCAATCAAAAAAGGTTTACCCAACATTCCCTAAGCCCGACTTTTACCTTGTGCCCGATGAGCAATGCGGTTTTGTAAATTATAAATTTGTACCCATAACCGATGGTACTGTTGGCCGCGGGCCCTTTAAATACTTCTGGAACCTGGGCGGAAATGATGTATCCACACAGGCTACCCCTATCCGAACCTATACAAAATCAGGCAACTACACAATTAAGCTTACACTATCTGACACTAATGGCTGTACCGATTCCATAACCAAATCTTTTAACCTGGATATCAGGTTTCCGGTTGCCAAGTTAAGCGCGCAGCCATCTAATGCTAACTGCCCTCCCCTACTTGTTAAATTTAAAGATGAAAGTACGTTGGGTATGACTGGAATAAGGAAATGGTACTGGGATTTTGGAGATGGCACTTACTCCGAATTAAAAAACCCGGAAAAAGTATATTTAAAACCGGGCAACTTTACAGTTAAGCTCATTATTACCGATTCTGTTGGATGTACAGATACTGCAACAGGCCCCGACCTTGTGAATATAAAAGGCCCCACCGGAACATTAAGTTTCGATGCAAACAAAGGCTGTGTTCCCCTTACGGTAAACTTTAAGGTTCAGTCGAAAAATGCTGTAAGCTATACTTATGATATGGGCGATGGCACAGTGTTTCTAAACCATTTAAGCCCTCAGCTTACCTATACTTACAAATATGCTTCAGCATTTATACCTTCGGTTACATTAATGGATAGTTTTGGCTGTAAATACCATTTGCCGCCGATTGATACCATTGTTGTTAACCCGCTGCCTGTAAGCGATTTTTATTCTGCCGATCACTGCTTCGGTTATCCAACAAAATTCCAGGATGTATCTGCAGTTGCACGAGGAAGAATAGTAAAATGGCTGTGGGAATTTGGTAATGGTGATACATCAACCCTTCAAAATCCAGAATATGTCTATAAGAAGCACGGCACATACCCCGTTACCTTAACAGTTACCAGTAATTCGGGCTGTGAAAATAAAACTACCCGAAACATTATTATGCATGGCGTAGAAGCGAATTTTGAAGTGAACAAAAAAACCGGCTGCATTGGTGATGTGCTTCAGTTTACAGATAAATCATTTAGCGATACAAGCCTTGTAGCATGGTACTGGAGCTTTGGCGACAGTACATACAGTACATTGCAGAATCCGCAAAAAATGTACAGTAAAAAAGGGTTTTACGATGTAATACTTCAAACAACAGACGCTACAGGCTGTACAGATACATTTAAACTGCCTAAACTGCTTATTGGCGATACCGCAGGCCCACCGCCGGTAAATATTTACAGAGTTACAGTTGAAAATAACAATTCCATACAGCTGAATTTTTCGCCAAGCAAGGAAATAGATTTCGCAGCTTATCTTATTTACCGGAAAACGCAGAACGGCACCTTGTCACTGATAGATACAATTAAGAATATTAACGATACCTCATATTTCGACAGCAAGGTAAATACTTTACATACCGTTTATTGTTACAAGGTTCGCGTGCTGAATATCTGCGGAAAGGTTTCGGCGAACTTAAACAATGAGCATTGTACGATTGAACTTACCGCTTCGCCAGGTATTAATGTAGCGTACCTGAACTGGAATTTTTATTACGGGTGGAAAAAAGTGCGCCGCTATGAAATTTACAGAGAAAATACCTTGCTGAAAGATTCTTTTATACTGATTGGCAGTGTTGATGGCGCTACTAATAATTATACCGATACGGCAATAATTTGCTACCAAACCCATGCGTACAGAATTAAAGCTTTTGAGGACAGCGGCTTTAACCAGGTTTCATGGAGCGACACCAGTATTACAACACCAAAGTATATTCCAAACGTAACCCCAAGCTTTGTTGTACGCGCCACTGTGGATGAATTAAATACCCGCGTGGAATGGACCGATGTGCCAAAAAGAGTTAAGGTAAAACATTTTGTGCTGGAGAAATCTATAAACGGCATAAATTACAACATGGTTGATACGCCATTTGGCCCGAATACTTTTTTTGCAGTAGATAAGGATGTAAACGTTAACGAGCGATCATACTATTACAGGATACTCGTGGTTGATTCATGCGGTGATTTCAGCCCGTACAGCAACATCGGCAAAACCATATTGCTAAAAGTTGATACTACTGCAAATCTGCTTCCATTCCTCCGCTGGAGCAAATACCGCGAATGGCCGGAAGGTGTACAGTATTATGATATACAACAGGAGCAGCCCGATGGCTCATTCAGAAAAATTGCGCAGACACAAAGTGGAAACGATACTACTTTTACAGATGGACTTACCGACCTGAACTCGATGCCAAAATATTGTTACCGCGTTGTTGCGCACCGCAACGGGCCTGCTAACGATCCTTACAAAAACATACATATAACAAGTACCTCAAATATAGATTGTACCCCAATTCGCTCAATATTATGGATACCAAATGCTTTTACGCCAAACAACGACAGCATTAATGACAAATTTTTCGTATTGGGCAGGTATATCAAAAAGTTTGAGCTGAAAATTTTTGACAGGTGGGGAACACGCGTTTTCGAAACCAATAATATTAATGAAGGCTGGGACGGAAGCTTTAAAGGCGCTTATCCTTTAATGGATGCTTACAAATATATTGTTGTAGCCCAAGGCGTTGATGGCAGAAACTACTACAGGCAAGGCTGGGTTACTGTGCTACCTTAGTTAGTTGTAATTACAGCCATATCAATAATTGTCCGGTATTTAAAATCATATTTTGCTTTACGGAAAACTTAAAGCATTTTTTTGGCCAGGCATATATGGAGAAACTGCGGTTTTACTTAACGTTCTTATTACTTTGCGCCATTGTTTCATTAGCAAATGCACAACCGGCACCTAATCAACCCAAAATATCTGCACAGGTTGATTCCATTGTGAAGGAGATTGCGGAAATTAATTACTTTTTAATGGGTAATTCCGCAGATGGCGCCGATGGTAATAAAGCATTTACCCAGTTTAGTAACTATCGTGCGTTGAAATATACCGCCACAAAGCAGGAACTTTTATTATTGCTTAATCACCCGAATGGTGTTGTAAGATGCAATGCTTTCCGCGCGCTATGTTTTGAAGATTCAGCAGATTTATTTTCAATTATAATTGATCATTTGCATGATACGGCATATATTTTAGAAAAGGCCCCTTGGAATTACCATAAAACGGTTGGTGATATTTTTATTGAGTTGGCTACCCAAAAACACTATGCTGACTATGGGTGGCCAAGCAAAGTACTGGATACCGCACAAATTGCCTTGCTTGATAGTATTTTAATTGTTTCGGATGATGTTTTGCTTTATTCGCGTGAGGAAGCAATAAACCGTACTGCACCACGTGACGTTTTCTATGAAAAAATAAGAGCATTTGTACAGCAGTACGAGCTGGAAAATTACGAAACAGATGCAATTGCAACATTGGCAAAATACAGGAAAGAACAAGATATTGAAATAATATTGAATGCTTTGCTAAAAGAGCCGACCTCTCATATATATAATGCAATAAGTAATTTCCCACATCCAAAATTTTTCTCTATTGTTGAAAAAAATTATAAAAATGATTTAAGCAAACAAGCGTATGAAGATCATCACTTAAATGGTATTTTTAAGGCGCTTGCTGCCTATAAAAATAAAAATGCTGCCGATTTGTTATCCATTTCACTTAATAAGGATGAAACCAGTTCCGATAAACGAAAAAGAAATGCAGGTTACTTGTTTTATGCCTTGCGTATGCATAAACATGCTGTTTACGATGAATTGTTTTGGAAATTATGGGAAGATGAAGGTTTACTAAGCCTCGATGTATTTGAGTATCTTTCAGATAAGGATCCTCTCAAGGCATATAGACTTACCAAAAGAGATATTTTTAAATCAAATAAAAAATTCGAATCGGGTAAAGACCAAAACCTTATCAGGTTAAGGAATGAAGCATTAGCAATTGCCAGCCGGCAGATTGACCTCATCTATAAATACAATAAAAAATTTGGGTTAGAAATTATAAAATACAATTTAG
>DAIUCM010000190.1:5370-6808 GCA_036846145.1 Bacteroidota bacterium | reverse complement strand
CTACTTCCTGGCCTAACAGGTTTGTAACGCTTATTCTTACCTGCTCATTTGCCGGTAATTTAGCCTCTACTGTAAATTTACCTGTGTTAGGGTTAGGGAATACATTTACCAGTTTATCTATGCTCAGCTCCGAACCTACGCTTACGTTAGTTTCACATGGGAACTCATATGGGTTACGCACAAATATATAACGGTACTCAGAATAGCCAACATTACCTGAACCATCCACTACTTTATATCTGAATGAGTACATACCTTCAACAAGTGAGCCTGCTGTTACGTATGAGCCTTCCTCAGTAATAGTAAAGTCATTCTGCTTGTAGTAGTTGTCTTTTATCTCAATACCTGCATCTGTATAAGTTGCCCAGCGGCATACGCTCGCTGCAGGATCACCTTTCAGTGTTACTACCGGTGCTTCTCTGTCAACTACTTTTACAGCCCTGCTGATTGATGTAGTGTTACCTGATGCATCTGTTACCGTATAGATAATTACATAGTCGCCTAACAGTGTTGGCCTGCCATTTGCAAAGTTGCTGTAGAAGGTACCACCTGCCGTGTAGCTAAGGTTCTTGTCATAGT
Source organism: Bacteroidota bacterium (assembly GCA_036846145.1). GTDB lineage: Bacteria > Bacteroidota > Bacteroidia > CAILMK01 > CAILMK01 > DAIUCM01. Next base: position 6,229 of record DAIUCM010000190.1, on the reverse strand, counting down.
TGTCAGAAATCTTAACACCCGGATCGTTCAGCTGTGTAAATACATCAACTACTATGGCTGTGTCGCCTATCAGTGTCAGCATCGGCGCTTCTGTATCTACCACCTCTACCATACGTGTTACAGTTACAGTACGCTTGGTGAAAGGATCGGTAAGTACATATACTACTGTGTAAGTGCCTACTGTGTTTACATCTACATTGCTTTGTACGGTAAGGTTGCTTCTCAGCTCTGCCTCTGAGTAATAGTTATCGCTAACTACTACATTGGCATCTGTGTAAGCATTGCCTACTTCATGCTGTACGGTAGCGTTGCCATTCAGCGTCATTACCGGCATAATAGTATCTATTACCTCAACATTGCGCACAACGGTAGAAGTGTTTTTGCTTCTGTCGGTTACTGTATAGGTTACAGTGTAGTTGCCTACTTTGTTTGGATCAACTGCATTGGTGGTTTGTACCGCAAAGGTAAGGTCGCCATCCACTAAGTCATCGGAGCTAAGTACCCTTGGTGCAACAAACGGCGTAAGCACCTGGTGCTGAACAGTTTCAGGAAGCGCTACTACGAGGCTTGGTGCGGTAACATCAGGCGTTACTCTTACCACTCTTCTTACTCTTGCAGCTTCGTTGCCTGCAGCATCTTTAACATTGTAGAAAAACACATACGTACCCGGAGTTGTGTTGAAGCCTGAAGTAGGCTCGGTAACTACAATCTGGCTAGTAATGTCGCCATCAAGGTTATCTTTAGCAGTTGCTCCTGCATCAACATAAGCTGTACCCTGCTCAATTACAACTGTATCTTTACCAACCAAGGTAATAACCGGCTTGGTAAGGTCAGGACGTACATATAACCTGTAATCTTC
>DAIUCM010000190.1:0-5270 GCA_036846145.1 Bacteroidota bacterium | reverse complement strand
CCAAGGTAATAACCGGCTTGGTAAGGTCAGGACGTACATATAACCTGTAATCTTCAAACTCACCGAATTTACCCGGGCCGCAAGGTGTGTTGGTTTGTGAACCCTGGTTGATTGCAATACGTAAAACAGTTGCTCCTACTTTTGCTGTGCTTGGTATGGTTACATCCGTTGTCCAGCTTAAGGTTGCAGCATTCAGCTCCTCACCTACTTTTTCGCCGGCATCGGTAAAGTCGCCATCGCCGTTCCAGTCAATCCACGCGGTGCGTGTTGCTTTGTTAAGGTTAGAGTTACGCTCAACTGTTAGTTTGTAAGTAACACCAATCTCCGCAGCTGTTGAAAGCGCCTGGTTTGCAGTGTAATTAGCATAGCCGCCTGCAGTATTCATGTTTGAAGAGCTGCTGATGTTAGCAAATACCACTTTAGAAATACCTAAGTCTGCACTCTGGTTCATTACGCTTGGTATGCAGTAAGGGTGCTTAACCTTAACATAGCAATTCAGCTTAAGGTTATCATCGCCAGCCGAGTTAGCCGTGTAAAGCTCAACAGAGTAGCAGCCTGTATCGGTAAACATTACCTGTGGCGCCGGTGAAGAGTTTCTTGTACCGTTTACAAACAATGCCTGGCCTTTGCCCGATGCTGATGTAAGCGTCCATTTATAATTATCAACACACTCTTTCATATCGGTAGAGAGGAACACAACATCATTGGTAGTTGGGTTTGTGTTATCGGCCTTGAAAGCTGTTGTTGGTGTTGCAGGGTTAAATACTGTAATTTTTTTACGGAAAGTATCTGAACCACCGCAGTTCTGTGCAATAAGGGTTACTGTAACCTCACCATCGTTAAAGAACGGCCAGTTAGCATTTGTACCCGCAGGCTCAAACGAGCTCATATCGCCATCCAGATCCCAGAAATACTTCACATTGTCGCCAATAGTAGCATTTTTGAATGACAGGATACCGTTTGTACAGATAGAATCGGCAGAAGTGAACTTGGCAACCGGTTTCTTCTCATTACGTGGCTTGGTCCAGTAGTAAGCTTCAAAGCCCGGCATTGGATAGTAGCTGTAAATACCCATTTCTATAAACATGGTACCTTTCGCTTTTAATGTATCAGTAGATCTTGGGTAGCAACCAGGAGTAGAGCCGCTTGAACACCAGGTAGAGCTTGGGCCACCTGTGTAACCATTACCGATATAAGTATAAGCAGAAGCACACTTAGGGAATACATTAGTGCCGGTGTTGTCTTTACCTTCGTAAACGTTAATAAAATCGGTACCGCACTGAAGATCGAACTTGGTGAATACCAGGTAAATAGAATCAGCACATGCATCAATTAAAATCCTGTCTCTCTGGTTATATCCGCCACCGTAGTTACCATTAGGGCCACCGTTGTCATAAATCCAGCCAGAAGTAGAAGTAACTGTTTGCAAACCGCTGCGCATATTAACTGAAGGAATAACATCTATATAAGCTGATTTACACTCTTTGTTACCAACGCCTTTTTTGTTAGTTGCCGTTAAGCATATTTCATACTTACCAGGGAACAGGAACTGTATTTGCGGATTTGGCAGGTTAAGGCTACCGTAAGTAACTTTGTAGGTTGCTACTCTTACGCCATCAACATAGGTTGAATCCGGGAATATTCTGTACTCCCATTTAGATGGATAGTTTACGGAAAGATCTGTGAACTTAACCCTGTCACCCTGCCTGATTGTGTTAACATCAGAAATAAAATCAGATACAGGTGCAGCAGGAGGATCAGATACAGTTACTGTAACTTCGAACGAATCTTTACCGCCGCAGTTTTCAGCAACTAATTTTACTTTGCTGCTTGGCGCGGTAAGTGTTACAGTTTCCATGTGTATGGAATCTGTTACCCATTTACCGTTTACATACCACCTGTAAATGAACGGATCGTTACCGGTAGATTTTGCACCGTTGAAGAATACGGTTGGGTTACCATCATAAGCAGTTGTCGGCGCTGAAAAACTTGGTTTTGACGGTTTCTGGTAGTGTGGGTTACCTGTGTAGGTTGATTCATCAGCCCCGGAAGTAACAAAGAATTTACAACGTGCATCATTGTTAATATCTGTATTAACGCCAATATTTCTTGCATACGGGGTTAACGAATTCTGATCAATATGAAGATCCTGTGGAAGAGCCGGAGAAGAAGACTTATAAGTCACTGCCATGCTCTGGTCAGTTAGGCCTATGCCATTCGGGTTCATTGCTGTTTTGTATGCGGAAATACTTGCATAGTTCGCATCCATGTAAAGTAATGTACCGGTACCGGTACGGAAGTAGTTATTGCCTTCAAAAATATCGCTGGCAGTTCTTCCAAAATAATATAACGTTGTACCTGCACTGTTACGTGTAAGGTTATTATTACGGAAATCAATTCTTCCTTTATAGAAATTATAGATATAAAGAAGGAAAGAACCACCGCTGTTAGAATGAAAAGTGTTGTGCCACATTTTGATTACGGATGTTGAAGCGTAAGGATAAACATATGCTCCTGTATAAGCGCTTGAGTTTATAAGGACCATATTGTTGATTGCTTCCAGGGTATTACCAGCTGTTACATAAAGTAAGCCCATACCGTAATATGCATTCACCGGGCCAAAGTAGTTCCTGTTTATCTTCAAAGCCACATCATTATAGGTATAAATACCATAGCCGTAAGTTTGCTGCGCGCTATCGATGTAGTTATTAATATACTCGTTACTTGAGTTATTTGAAGACATGATCATATAATACAGACATTTGGTAATATTATTACCTCTGTATATACTCCTGGTATTACTGCCACGGCTATAACCTTCGTCAATTGCCATATAACCACCGCGAATGTAGTTTTTCTCATACAACATATCCGCGTTAGCGCCTGCACGAAGCGCCACATTTCCCCAAGAATTTGAACCATTTACCGGTGCCCAGATAAAGCAGTTTCTAACAATAGAATTCTTAGAGTTATAAACATCTAAACCATAAGCACTTCCGCCCGTACTGGTCTGATCAATAAACAGGTTATCGAGAATAATGTAATTGGCATTGTTAAGCTCCATTACAGTACCGCCCGAGTTGTGAATACGGGTGTCGGTAGGCTTAGTACCCATACCAATAAAGGTAACGGTATTTGTTGCCGATACGCCCGAAATTGAACCGATAGAGGTAACAGTAGTGTTGTAAGCACCGGCTGCAATTTGAATAGTGGTTTTACCATTCACACCTTTTGATTTAAGGTCGCTTACTGCAGCGCTAATTGATGAATAATCACAGCCGCTTGCGCAAACTGTTTTAGTACCTGAGATCTGTGCTTGTGCAGCTGGGGAGAACAGCATTGCACCAGCAGCCAGAGCCAGCCATTTGGTTGTGCGAGCCCAACGCTTCGTCGCGCTTCGCATGTTTAAATTGCGTAGAAAATTATCCATAGGATACGGTTAAGTTAATTAATCAATACAAATATACTCCAGGCATAAAATAAAAATATACAAAATTTCCGATTTTCTTACGCGTTCAAAATTGCACTTTTTCATTCTATTAAGAATATCTATGCTGGTGTATGATACTTTATCAATCGCTATATCCTACTCTTTTAAAAATAGTTTAATGTTATCTTACATAAATATGCCAGTTATTTTATCAGTGATAAAGGCAGGCACGCAGTAACGTAAATACTTTAGCCGAATATTTTGAATTCAACTACTACTTTTTTTACTGTTGGTTTGCAATATGTAATACATATATGGTTTTGCCTGGAAATACTTCTCACAATTGCAAGCCTTGGAAAAGTGTTAATCATGAAATAACCGAATGCGGATAATTAATTACCTGGTTACTGATATTGTAATTTATTTTCCCATATAAGCTAAAGCTAAAAAATGCTTTTATTGCTACTTTGGGCAATATCATTGTTTAGGAAATTTCGCTCTTATTTTGGCGATGCGCCGGAATTGTGAAAACCTCACCCTCCTAGTGTGTTGCTGCAAAGTATTTTTTGCCATAGTGAGATATGGAATCAAAATTTTTCCTTTACTTAATTAGATAGCGCTTTGGGTTAATATCAATATCAATTGAAACGCAACTAATACCAATTTACATTACCCACAAATTATTTGCCATTGCTTTAGCACCAGGAAGCTTTGCATTCATTATCTCAATAACCCCACGTTAAAATAGTGAATCATAAATCAATGTCGTTTAGTTAAGGTAGAAATCTTCAATATCAACAGATTTGCTTCGAATCAGCTCGCGCGAAGTTTTACTTCGTGCAGACTATTTTAAAAAACAGTATGTTTTTTAAAATAGTCTGGAAGGCTCAGAATAAAAGTCACGAAGCACAGCTTCGCGCCAACCGCCCGACTGAACTCCTCAGATTTACCGGAAATTTGCCTTTACTAAAATACATTGATTTATAAATCCATAATTTATTAGATTCTTCGGTCTCAAAGCATTTTCCGGCCATACAATATATGTAATACCAATGTAGAAAGAATTGTGTGCATTTGAAAAGTAACCTGTTAACCACACAAGCCACGGATCTCCGTAGTAAAAATCCCTGGTTTCGTGGCACATAAACCAGATTTATTTACGCAAATATGATTCGATAGTGGTATAAAAAAAACAAAGCCCTGCACCGGTTACGGTACAGGGCTTCGCTGTATAAGATAATTATTAATTAATTATTTAGTCACTACAATACGCTTGGTAGTAGTCTGGTTATTCGTCTTAATGTTCAGCAAATAAACGCCTGCTTTCTGGTTAGAAATATCTACCTGGAAAGTATGCTGGTTCAATGCACCGTTAGAGATAACTGCTACTTCCTGGCCTAACAGGTTTGTAACGCTTATTCTTACCTGCTCATTTGCCGGCAGATTAGCCTCTACTGTAAACTTACCTGTATTAGGATTCGGATATACGTTAACAAGCTTGTCAATTGACTGGGCAGAACCTACGCTTACGTTAGTTTCGCATGGGAACTCGTAAGGGTTAGTAACATTTATTCTTCTCCATTCCGAGTAGCTAACATTGCCTGAAGCATCTACTGCTTTGTACCTCAGGTTATAAAGGCCCGCAATGCTTGTGCCGTTGTTCATGAAATTACCTTCCTGCGTTACAGTGATATCATTCTGGCCATAGAAGTTATCGGATACCGTTACGCCTGCATCGGTATATGGCGCCCAGCGGCAAATGTTTATACCTGGCTCACCATTTAGTGTAATAACCGGTGCTATCCTATCCATAACAACTACTGTTCTTCTTACTGTTGTG
>DAIUCM010000189.1:0-6847 GCA_036846145.1 Bacteroidota bacterium | reverse complement strand
TCATTTTACAAATTTTGCAGCGCTCTTGTTGTTTTTATTTGTTTAAACCAGTTCACTGAAAAATGCTTTGTGTTACGGAAGCATTTCCGGCAAGGGAATATTGTGCAGCTTATAGAAACTCAGTTTATCCCAGTAGCCGCGCTGGAAAACAATTTTGCCATTCTGCACATGAAAGAAACCGCATCCGCGCAAACCTAAGGGATCTTTCCATTCCATAATAGCCCATTCGCCATCTTCGAAGATGTTTTCCGGAGCGCAAACCATATCCGCCATCGCAAATTCATCAACAAACATTTGTTTTATAGCCGTTTTGCCGATAATCGGCTCATTCGCAACCTGGTGATTTACGGCATCATCCGCATATAATTCTGCAAGCGCATCCGCATCTGCGCGGTTAAAAGCTTCTATCCAGCGTAGCAGAGTTTGTTTTGGCGACATGGATTTACATATAGGTTTGTTGCGAAAAATGCTTCAGGTTATTTATAATCGTCCGCTTTGAATTTGCCGTAATCTTTTGTCCAGCCTTTGGATTTATACCGCACAAAAAAGTGCAGTGCCAGCGCTAACAATAATATTCCTGCGAAAATGTACCAGAAATACGGCGAGCGGCGAAAAAGATACATGATGAAAAAGAAAACCGCGTATTTGGCAATTTTCTGCCAGAGCGGCTGTCGCCGGAAACCATGTTGCATGATGAATAACTCGCGCTTAAAGCTAAACATGATGCAAAGATAAATTTATTTCTTTTTCATTGGCGTAAGCAATGGAATTGTAGTTTGATTTTCAGAGCATTGCAGCAGGATTTGGAAACGTTTTTGGCGGGTGATTTCCTGTTTGGCACTCATTACCCAATGGATAGCGTTTTTCCTGTAACCTGGTGCTTTTTGCGAGAAATATTCCCAGGCGGTTTTGTTGGCTTTGAACTGCTTTTCGAAAGTTTTGGGAAGTGCGAGTGATGGATTTTCACTGGCGTATTTTTGCATGCGGCTGGCATCTCGTGCTTCGTAGGCTTTTAAACCGGCGGGCGTCATGCGGCCTTCGCTGATAAGTTTTTCTACCAGTTTTATGTTTACATCGCTCCAGTTGCTCTTTAGCCTGCGCGGTGTGAAACGGTTGTAATAACTTTCGTCGTCAATGCTTCTGCGGATGCCGTCGATCCACCCGAAACAGAGCGCTTCTTCCACACTTTCCTGCCAGGTCATGCTGGGTTTGCCGGTTTTCTTTTTGAAGAAACCAACCAGTACTTCCTGCGCTGTATCGTGATTTTCTTCAAGCCATTTTCGCCATGCGGCGGGAGTGGGGAGGAAGAGGGGTTTGGGGATTTCCATATGTGGTTTGGTGGAAAAATGCTTTGAAGTGCTATTCTAATTACATCTTAGTTACAAGTCAAAGTGCTTATGATCAGCCGTTTAAATTCTAAAAGTTATTCTTTAGTTACATCATGCATACTTGTTATACCCAAAACGGAACATACTTTCGAGATTTGTTTTCCGGATCGTAGGACTTAATAAGCCTTGCTTCGACAGAATCAGAAATAATCCGAGATACTATTGGATAGTTCTTTTCATCAATATTGAAACGTTCTCTTAAGGTTTGATTGGTCATAAAATCCCCTGAAACATATTTCAAACATGCATGCTGGTAGCAAGCTCTTATTTTACCCTGCTTATCCATTTGCCGCAAGCTTCTTGGAGAATATAATATTACTTTGGTTGAATTAGCTTCCTCAATAAATTCAGGAGCAGGTAATTGGTAGAGTTCACTTTCAGCAATTACTTTGTCAATTCCACTTCCTCTTTCTTCACAAATATTGGCTCTCCTCATAAGAAAAGCAATCTTTTCATTTCTCGATTTAGGGCTATGATCTATGAAACGAAGTGTATCAATCAGCGGATTGCCAGGATTTGAAATTTCAATTCTATCTTCAAATATTTCGATCATTGGGCCGGTCCCAGTCTGACTAAAATCCTGATGAATAAGCGCATTGGCAACTAACTCACGAATTGCAAGTTCAGGAAATATCTTTACTTCTCTACGGAATACTTTGCCAATTTCCTCATTCGTTGGTAGTTTGTCGTTAATATAAGTTATTAGCCCTTTAAATCCTACGGCATAACCTTTTATGCCTTCTTGCTCCTTTATGGTTTTTAACTTATTTGTGCCTTTATATTGAATTACTCGTACTGTTTTTCTTGATAATGTGTCAAATTTTCTTAAATCTTTAGCAAATAAGATTGCGCCCATATTGCTGATACAGTATCGGTTTCTAACTTTCTTTACTATCTTTTCTTCAATCAGTTTTTCTATAATTGCCTGATTATTTGGCAATGGCAAAGCCATCAATTCAAAGTAAGTAGGATAATCAATAAGATTAAGTACTTCGTCTTCAGTAAGATTTTCAATAGCAGAGCCGATTTCAAATCCAAAACCAGGACGTTTCATCCAGATTGCTCGTTCTTTTTCAGGAAAATCGCTTAGCTTCTTTTTTATGCTTCCAACTCGAATATAGGTACTGCCTTTGAATTTTACCGGTGTATTAACAGTTGGCTGAATTTCGAAAACCACAACTTTCTTATCTTCATATAACCCTTCATAAATCTTGAAATCGATTCTAGGTTCAAGTTGAGTTGCTATCCAGTTTTCAAGCTGCTGGTTGCCAACTTTTTCTTTGTCTGGCGAAAAAGTAGTGCCAACTACCTCAAGCGACACATCATTTACTCCCCAAATAATGTAACCGGCTTCTTTATCATGCAAACAAGCGCTATTTGATAAAGCAGAAATATATTCACCGATTTCCTGCGGATCTATATTATTGACTTTGAATTCTACCCATTCAGTTTCCTTTCTAAGTTGCAGAACTTCAGTAATTATATGATTAAACTCTTCTGGATCCATGATCATTACATCTGAGTTACATGTTAAATGCTTAAAAAACAGCAATATAAAATTAAAATCCTACGCCTTAGTTACATCCCAGTTACATTTATCCACAGCTTGTGGATAAATTCACGTATCCAAATTTTCTTAAACCATTTTTCGCCACATCCATATATAGCAACCACCAAAAATGCTTCAACCCTACATCCCCAATTCCTTCCTCAAAAACTGGCCGGTGATACTTTTCTTGCTCATGGCAACTTCTTCCGGTGTACCATCCGCGATGATTTTGCCGCCGCCGTGGCCGCCTTCCGGGCCGAGGTCTATGATATAATCCGCGAGTTTTATGACATCCAGGTTGTGCTCAATAATCAAGACGGTATTGCCGCGATCTACCAGTTTGGTAAGCACTTCCATTAAAATACGGATGTCTTCAAAATGCAAACCGGTGGTAGGTTCATCGAGGATGTAAAAGGTTTTGCCGGTATCTTTTTTAGACAGTTCGGTAGCCAGTTTTACACGCTGCGCTTCGCCGCCGCTGAGGGTTGTGCTGCTTTGCCCGAGGCGGATGTAACCCAAACCGACATCGTTGAGCGTTTGCAGCTTGCGTTTTATGGCAGGAATATTCTCGAAGAAATCTACGGCATGTTCCACCGTCATATCCAGCACATCGCTAATGGATTTGCCTTTGTAGCGCACTTCCAGCGTTTCGCGGTTGTAGCGCTTGCCGAGGCAAACCGGGCACTCCACATACACATCCGGCAGGAAATTCATCTCCACCGTTTTTATGCCCGCGCCGCCACATTCCTCGCAGCGCCCGCCTTTTACGTTAAACGAAAATCTACCCGGCTGATAACCGCGAATTTTGGCTTCCGGAAGCATAACGAACAGGTTGCGGATATGTGTAAAAAGCGCGGTATAAGTGGCAGGGTTACTTCGCGGCGTACGGCCAATCGGCGACTGGTCAATTTCAATCACTTTATCCAGCTTTTCCAGCCCCGAAACACTTTTGTGCGGCATGGCATATGCGTTGCTGCGGAAGTAATATTTCTTCAGGATCGGGTAAAGCGTATCGGTTATTAAAGTTGATTTTCCCGAGCCGGAAACGCCTGTAACACAGATCAATGTGCCAAGCGGAAACTTAACATTTACATTCTTGAGGTTGTGGCCGGTTGCGCCCTTTAGTTCCAGGAAATTCCCGTTACCTGGTCGGCGTTCTTTTGGCGTGGCAATTTCTTTTTTACCGTTAAGATACTGAACCGTTAAGCTGTTTTGTTTTACAATCTCTTCCGCATTTCCTTCAGCCACAATTTTACCGCCGTGCGTTCCTGCGCCGGGGCCGATATCCACGATATAATCGCTCGCCAAAATCATGTCTTTATCGTGCTCAACTACGATGACCGTGTTGCCAATATCGCGCAGATTTTTCAGTGCGTCTATCAAACGGACGTTATCACGCTGATGCAAACCAATGCTCGGCTCATCTAAAATATACGTTACGTTGATGAGCTGCGAACCGATTTGTGTTGCCAGACGAATACGCTGCGCCTCGCCGCCGGAAAGCGAAAATGCCGGCCTGTGAAGCGTTAAATATGTTAAACCAACATCTAATAAAAATTTGGTTCGCGTGCTGATTTCTTTAATGATCTCGCCGGCGATGAGCCTTTCGCGATCGGTTAAAGTTTCGTTGTGTTTCAGGATCCATTCGTAAAAACTATCCAGCTGCATGGTTGCCGCTTCGCCGATGTTTTTATCGCCCACTTTAAAGTACAATGCTTCCTGTTTGAGGCGGAAACCGTTACATTCAGGGCAATCTGCCAAATGGCCGATGGCTTCCAAAGCTTCCTTCAGCGCGCCGGAACCGGAATTGCCAATAATTACGCTTTCGAAATGCCTTACCAAACCATCAAATTCTACATTGAATTCGTTGTAATTATAATCAACTTTCAGCTTTTCATCGCTGCCATAAAGCATTTCCTGTATGGCTTCTTCCGATAATTTGCTGATAGGATCTGTAAGCCTGAAATTGTGTTTCTTGAGAACGGCTTTGATGATGCTGAGGCTCCAGTAATCTATATCTTTACCAAACGGCGCAATTCCACCATTTTTTATGCTGAGATCTCTGTTAGGAAAAATTGCATCCATCTCGAACTGGTAGCTGAATCCCAATCCCTTACATCTTGTACACCAACCATATGGCGAGTTGAAAGAAAATGAATTCGGCTGCGGTTCATCGTAAGAAACACCGGAATCCAAACACATGAGATTTCTGCTGTAATGGCGCTGATTTTCCTCGTTCATATCCAGCACGCTCATGTTGCCTTTGCCTTGTTTCAAAGCTAAATCAACCGACGTACGAAGTCGCTGCAAACCTTCCTCATTTACGCGAATACGATCTACAACCAGTTCAATATCATGTATTTTGTATCGGCTAAGCTGCATTTTCGGCACAATTTCCTGCACATCGCCATCAACCCGAACCCTTGTATAACCTTGCTTCTGCAAACCTTCGAAAAGCTCGCGGTAATGGCCTTTACGGCGTTTCACCAATGGCGCAAGAATATATACGGCCTGGTCGGCGAATTGCTTCAGAATAGCATCCAGAATCTGCTCATCGCTGAAACGGATCATCTTTTTGCCGGTAACATAGCTGTACGCCTCGCTGCCGCGCGCAAAAAGCAATCGCAAAAAGTCGTAGATCTCTGTAATAGTGCCAACTGTGGAGCGCGGATTTTTACTTACGGTTTTCTGCTCGATGGAAATTACCGGGCTTAATCCGTTTATCTTATCCACTTCCGGCCGATGCATATTGCCCATGAACTGCCTCGCGTACGCACTGAAAGTTTCCATGTAGCGGCGCTGCCCCTCCGCATAAACCGTATCGAAAGCAAGGGAAGATTTTCCGCTGCCGCTGAGGCCTGTAAAGCATATCAGCTTGTTGCGCGGAATGGTCAGATCTACGCCTTTGAGGTTGTGTTCCCTGGCGCCGTAGATCTCAATTTGCCCGCCTTCCACAACAAGATTTGGTGTTGCTGTAGTTTGGCCGTTTTCTGTGGACTTCTGTTTTTTAGCAGGAGCCGATTTTATTTTATCGTTCTTTTTCAAATTATTACCCCTCCTAAATCCATCCCCCAAGGGGAGGACTTTGGCGCTTCGAATGTTTGTTTAACTTTTTATGTTGTAAAGTTGCAAGGTTGTAAAGTTGTAAAGTTGCCGCGATGCGAAGCAACCTTTTAACCTTACAACTTTTCAACTTTCTAAACTAAATTGCCATATATGCATTCGTCAAAAAATGCTTTACACCTGCAAAAACCGCTGCTCTGAAAGTCCTCCCCTTGGGGGATGGATTTAGGAGGGGTTTTTGGGCTGCAAAGTTACGGCTATTCGCGCAGAGCGCAAAGGCTTGTTTTACAACCTTGTTTCTTAGTTGCAGAATAACAATATATGTTGCAACAGCGTTCGGGATTGGAGGGAAATTAATTAGTTGATAGAGTTGGATTTTTCCATATATGATATTGTGAAAAAATGCTTTTGTATATTGCAGAATATTTAGCTTTTATTATGAATAAGTTGCACTCACTATTAATGTGCTTTTTTATATTAAGCGTATTTACTGCATTTGGCCAATCACCAGATTTAGATTCCCAACAAGCAGATGACACTTTTTTTACGGCTGGATTATTTACAATGACTATTTTCTTTTTACTCATTTTCTGCTTACTGGTCATTTTAGGAATTTGTGTCGCGCTAGTAATAATGGCTATAATTTTTGCACTTGCATTTGCAGGAATTTTATCTACTTCTGTAGTTTTTGGATTATATAAAAAGTCATTTGATAAAGGATTTAAGATATTCTCAATTTTAGGATTCTCATTTTGTGGCTCTTTTTTTTGCGCTATTCTTTTTCCTGTAATTAGTAAAATATTTCATTGGACGCTTTTTGAAATCGCTTTACTATATGGAGCTACTA
>DAIUCM010000188.1:0-6940 GCA_036846145.1 Bacteroidota bacterium | reverse complement strand
ATTCTATATTCTATATTCTATATTCTATATTCTATATTCTTACTTCTTTCCCCAAACCGATGGATTTTCTCTCCAGGATTGTAAAAGCGACAGATCTTCCTGTGCAATATATTTTTTCTCCAGCGCGCGCTCAAGCAAAACCGGGTAACTGCAAAGCGTATAAAAAGTAACGCCTGCATCATCAAAAGCTTTTTGCGCCTCGGGGAAATCATAAGTAAAAATAGCGAACAAGCCTTCTACCTTTACACCTTCATCGCGCAGGCTATGCACTGCCTGTAATGAGCTTTTACCTGTAGAAATAAGATCTTCTATAACAACAGCTTTGCTGCCATCTGCCAGTTTGCCTTCTATATTTTTACCGGTTCCATGCTCTTTAGGCTTGGATCGAACGTAGGCCATGGGCAACTGCAGCGCATCGGCAAGCAGTGCGGCATGCGCAATACCCGCAGTAGCAACTCCTGCCAGTGCGTTTGCGCCGTGAAAAACATTTTTTATGGCTTCGGCCCAGTTTGTTTTTAAATAATTACGAGCATCCAACTCGCTTAATACAAGGCGATTATCACAGTATATAGGTGATTTCCAACCGCTTGCCCAGGTAAATGGGTCGTTGGGTTTTAATAATACAGCTTTGATTTCTAACAGAAAATCTGCAATTTGCCGGGCAATTATTTCATTATAAAGCATGCTTCAAAGCTATAAAATATTCATTAAGGATGTACCGCTGTTGTTAACAAAGGCTGCAGATGGCGCATTACTGCCTGAATATAAGGCCTTAGCAAGCTTTTCTGCCGATGAATTAAATTCAGTTATTAAAAATATTCTGCAACAGGCGCCACATAAAGGCTACCAGTTTTTGTGTGAAGACCCTGCCGAAGCCTATAATACCTTAAGAATTGCTTTACCTGTAATACAGGCTGCCGGTGGTATTGTGTGGAATGCAGAACGGCATTTGCTGATGATTTACCGGCGTGGAAAATGGGATTTGCCCAAAGGAAAAATAGAAGCCGGCGAAAGCATTGAAACCGCTGCCTTGCGCGAAGTAGAAGAAGAAAGCGGGATAGGCAAGCTGCGGCTGATAGAAAAATTCGACACAACCTACCACATATATCCCGAGCGGGAAAAATGGTTTCTGAAAGAAACGCACTGGTACGAAATGGTAAGCCAGGATAATGGCAAAGCTGTACCGCAAATAAGCGAAGGCATTACCGAAGTAAGCTGGATTCCCCGTGCCGACATTAAAATTAAAACCAGCGATACCTATGCCAGCATGCGTGAGCTTATTAACCGCGTGCTGCAAAAAGGCTATACATCTGGCACTTAGCGCTAATTTAATCAGTAAGTTGCGTTGGTATTTGAATCCGAATCAGGCGGAGCGGGTGTTCTTATCTCCGTAAAATTAAACCATAGCTCGTGCCATTGCTGCCATTCGTGGCGGCGTAATTTTACATTCTGTTCAATGTAATTAATCATAATAGTATCGCCTTGCCGGGTAGCATTAGCGTACATAATAGGGTACAAACGCAAATCTTTACGGTTGGCAATATCGTAAGCGCTGCGCATATAAAAATGCTCTTCGGAAAAACCAATTTCAAGGAAAGCGTTTTTAGCGTACAGCTGGCCAAGCATGTTCCCTAAAAAAATTATTACGAAGCTGCCAATTACCCCCGGCCACAAAACAGGCTTGTGCTGGCCGAGCAAAACAAGTAATATAATACCAAGTATGGCCGTTAACATAAGGTACGGCCGCACCATATATTCCTGCATTAGGTGAAAGCGGTTTACGTTGGCATCAAAATTTATGTGGAAGTATTTCTGCACAAAAAAGAATATGTAAGGTTAATATTAGCTTAATCAATAATATTGCCCCGGCAAAGTACGCGCATTTTGGCAGTGTTCGTATATAAAGCTATAATTTAGTAAGTATAATGAAGCAGAAAGATCTCATAAATTACAACGGCAATGTTTTACCTGCGGCTGAGCCCGTTTTAACCGCGCAGAACAGGGCATTCCGCTATGGCGACGGCCTTTTTGAAAGTATAAGGATTATAAAGGACAGGGTGATGCTGTTCCCGCTTCATTACCAGCGCATGCTGAACGGGCTGCAACATCTAAAAATTAATATACCTGACAATTTTACCGAAGATTTCTGTAAAAAGCTGATCCTCGATTATTGTGAGCAGGCCGGTATCACCGAAAACGCGCGCATCAGGCTAAGCTTTTTCCGTAAGGCGGGCGGCTTGTTTTTACCTGCAACCAATGAAGCTGAATATTTAATTGAAGGGCAAGCGCTCAGCAACAATAACTATAATCTTAATTCAAAAGGCTTAACAATAGATATTTATACCGAAATTGAAAAGCATTTCAGCATGCTGGCTGCGTATAAAACGAACAATGCCGTGCTGTATGTAATGGCCGCTATTTACAGGGAAGAACAAGGGCTGGATGATTGCCTGGTCATAAACTCGCGAAGCAGGGTTATTGAGTCTACAAATGCTAATATTTTCCTTGTAAAAGGCAACAAGCTATATACACCACCACTTGCGGAAGGATGCGTTGCCGGTGTAATGCGCGAGTTTATACTTTATATCGCCGCCAAGAACAATATTTCTGTACACGAAACACCGCTTACGCTGGAAGAATTATTTGAAGCAGATGAAGCATTTTTAACCAATGCCATATATGGAATCCGCTGGATTGAACACTACAAATCGAAGGTTTATACCAACAGCTTAACTACAAAACTGGCAAGGTTTTTAGAAGAAGAACTTACTGAAGGCTGATGTTTTGCACCTGGTTGCCTTTTAAAAATTCTTGAACCGGCAACCGTTTTTTACCTTCGAGCTGTACTTCAAGCAAATGCAAGTATCCGCCTTCAGCAGCAGCCTTCATATAAGTTTTACCATCTGTAAGTATTTCTCCTGCAGTGTGTTTATGCGATGCTGCTTCCTTCCGGGATCTATAAATCTTAAAATTTTTGCCATTCAGCGTGGTCCATGCTGCAGGATATGGGCTTAATCCGCGTATATGGTTGTGTATTGCATGTATGGATAACTGCCAGTTTATGCGGCAATCATCTTTAAATATTTTAGGCGCATGCTTAATATTTTCATCTGCCTGTTGTGGCCTTGGGCTCAGGCTGTTGCCTTCAACAGCTTTTACAGTTTCCAGTACAATTTCTGCCCCGGCCAGCATCATCCTGTCGTGCAGCTCACCGGCTGTTTCATCATCGCCGATAAGCATTTTTTCCTGGAGCAATATATGGCCGGTATCAATTTCATGCTGAAGAAAAAATGTGGTAAGCCCGGTTTCTTTCTCACCATTCATTATAGCACGGTTAATAGGCGCCGCGCCACGATACTGGGGCAAAAGCGATGCATGCAGGTTAAAAGTGCCAAGCCGCGGCATGTTCCATACAGCTTCGGGTAGCATACGAAAGGCAATAACAATTTGCAGATCTGCATGATAGCTCTTCAGCTCGGCCAGGAATTCGGGATTTTTCAACCTCTCGGGCTGTAAAACAGGAATATTTTGTAACAAGGCATACTTTTTTACAGGCGATTGCTGCAGCTGTAAACCACGGCCGGCAGGCTTATCGGGAGCTGTAACAACGGCTACAACATTAAAACCTTCTTCTACCAGCCTGGCCAGTGACGGAACGGCAAAATCCGGCGTGCCAAGAAAAATTATACGCAAATCCTTATTCATGCGGCAAAGTTAATTAGCCAATTAGACAATTAGACAATTTAAAAATCAGTTATAAATTTAGAATTTGTGTGTACAGCTTCACCTTTTTTAAAAAAGGTTCCCGTTTATTGATTTAATCATAATAAAGCATTTTTACCATAATAAATGCACGATCAACATTTCCACATCACCTCATCTAAAAATTGGCTAATTTGCTAATTGGCTAATTAATTTTAGGTATATTAAAATAAATTGCTGATTTTTGAAAGTATAGAATTTTTTATACCACTGGCGGTGCGAACTTATAACGCAAAGTTTAAGTTAAGCAAGCTCAAAGGCAATAAAATTTTCAGGTTCAATATAAATTTGTGGTATGAAAAAGAGATGGGTGGCAAAAGCAGTTGCAGATGAGAATTTATTCCAGGCCTTAAAACAGCAGATTCAAACTACCGATGTTCTTCTTCACCTCATTGCGCAGCGAAACCTGCAGAACCTGCAGGAGGCGCACACTTATTTTCAGCCCGATATTTCGCAGCTACACTGCCCATTTTTGATGCAGGATATGGATAAAGCTGTTCTGCGCTTGCAGAAAGCTTTTGACGCAGGTGAAAAAATAGTTATTTACGGCGATTATGATGTTGACGGCACAACCTCGGTAGCGCTGGTTTATTCGTTTATAAAGAGCTTTTACAACAATGTGGTTTTTTATATTCCCGACAGGTTTAAAGAAGGCTATGGAATTTCACTCACCGGTATTGATTGGGCCGAGCAGCAGGGCGCAAGCCTGATTGTAGCGCTCGACTGTGGAATAAAATCAATTGAGCAGGTGGCATACGCTACCGAAAAAAACATCGGTTTTATAATTTGCGATCATCATACGCCAGGCGAATCACTTCCGGAAGCTGTTGCAATATTGAACCCCAAAAGAGCCGACTGCAATTATCCTTATAAGGAATTATCGGGTTGTGGCATAGGGTTTAAGCTGATTCAGGCGCTTGGCGAAAAGCTTGCAATAAATTTTTCGAAAGAGGAATATCTGGATCTTGTAGCCGTTAGTATTGCCTCGGATATTGTGCATATGACCGGTGAAAACCGCATACTCGCTTATTTCGGGCTTAAACGTATAAATTCCAAACCAAGGCCGGGCCTGCAGGCGCTGATAGAATTATCGGGCCATAAAAAAGATCTCGCCATTAACGACCTTGTTTTTCGCATAGGTCCAAGGATCAATGCTGCCGGCAGAATTTCGAGCGCTACGCTTGCAGTTGAAATGCTGGTAGAAAAGGACATCGCCAAAGCACACCAGATAGCCGCGGCCATTAATAAAAATAATACCGACAGGCAGAGCGTTGACCAGATCATCACGCGCCAGGCAATGGAAATGATTGAAAACCACAAAAATACAAAGCCTAAAACAACCGTTTTATTCGATAAAGACTGGCATAAAGGTGTAATTGGCATTGTAGCTTCCAGGTTAATTGAAAAGCATTACCGCCCAACAGTTTTATTAACCGAAAGCAATGGTTATGCGGTTGGGTCGGCACGCAGCGTTGCCGGGTTCGACCTGTATAACGCCATAAAACAATGCGATGATCTTTTAGACCAGTGGGGCGGCCACCAAGCGGCTGCAGGCCTTACCATGTCGCTTGATAAAGTGGACGCCTTCCGCGAAAAATTTGAGAGCATTGTTGCCGCTACAATTGAGGAAGAAATGCTTACGCCGGTTATTGAATATGACCTTGAATTATCGCTGCATGATGTAACCTTTACTTTCTGCCGCAGTATCGAGCGTTTCGGGCCATTCGGGCCGGAAAACATGCGGCCTGTTTTTATTACCCGTAATGTACAATGTGTAAGCCAGCCGCGCATAGTTGGCAACAACCATTTGCAGCTTACCATTGTAGATGAGAACGGAATTTCTCACCGCGCTATTGGTTTCGGCTTTGGCGATATTTATGAAAAATTTGAGAATAACCCGGTTTTTGATATTTGTTACACGGTTGATATCAATGAATTCCGCGGCACAAAGTCTATAAACTTAAATATTAAGGATATACATTTTGATTAAAATGTTGAATTTTGAATTTTGAATTGTTTTTGGCGACGAATAGTCGTTGTATTGCAACCTTTGTTCAGAACAACAAACCAATTATATATTAAAGCATTTTTCGGTCTTAATATATATGCAATGTGAAATCATTTAACATTCAAAATTCAGCATTCAAAATTTGTTAGCTTTGCTATATGATTCTACGTTCGGAAAATCTTATAAAAACCTATCGTAAGCGCACAGTTGTAAACAATGTATCGGTACAGGTAAGCCAGGGCGAAATTGTGGGATTGCTTGGGCCGAACGGCGCCGGTAAAACCACTACTTTCTATATGACTGTAGGATTCATAAGGCCCGATTCCGGTAAAATTTTCCTGGAGAATGAAGATATTACCCGCTTGCCCATGTACCGCCGCGCGCAGAAAGGCATTGGTTATCTGCCGCAGGAAGCATCTGTTTTCCGCAAACTCACCGTAGAAGATAATATTAAGGCTGTGCTGGAAATGACAAGGCTCTCCAAAGCCGAGCAGAAAGAAAAAATGGAAAGCCTTATTGAGGAATTCGGGCTTGAAAAAGTACGCAAAAACCGCGGCGACCTGCTGAGCGGCGGCGAGCGCAGAAGAACCGAAATTGCCCGCGCTTTGGCCGTAAGCCCTAAATTCATACTGCTTGATGAACCTTTTGCCGGCGTTGACCCGATTGCCGTAGAAGATATTCAAACCATAGTGGCACAGCTTCGCCATAAAAACATTGGCATTCTTATAACTGACCACAACGTACAGGAAACTTTATCTATTACCGACCGCGCTTACCTGCTCTTCGAAGGTAAAATATTAAAATCCGGCACTGCTGAAGAATTATCTGAAGATGAAGAAGTTAGAAGAGTTTATCTCGGTCAGCATTTCGAGCTGAGAAGGAAACGGGTTTAAGGTTTATTGGATGTAAAGTATTTTTGGAGCTATGTATATATGGAGAAAATCAGAAAACCCGCTTTTCGTCCGTACCATCAGCATTCATAATAAAAATATCTGAGGTTATTATTCTTCTACCTTTTTTTGCCGGGTCTGGATTTATGTTAATACGTTCTAATAACAATTTCTTACCATCGGGTGAAGCGCTAATGGTTTTGTAAAATTGCGTATCGCAATTCTTAACTGGCTCCAATCTGAACTTTCTAAGATAATATAGTTTAATAAGATATTGAAC
>DAIUCM010000187.1:0-6997 GCA_036846145.1 Bacteroidota bacterium | reverse complement strand
GAGCGGCACAGTCCTCCCCTTGGGGGATGGATTTAGGAGGGGTTAATTTTCCATATATTGATTGGTTGAAAAATGCTTTATTCCTTGTTTTTTGAATCTATAATAATTGTTACCGGCCCATCGTTTACCAAACTTACTTTCATTTCTGCACCAAAAACACCTGTACGGATTTCATTGTTGATTTCTTTGCTCAGAATTTCAATGAATTTCTCATACAGCGGAATGGAAATGTCGGGTTTTGCTGCGCGGATGTATGAAGGGCGGTTTCCTTTTTTTGTAGATGCGTATAGCGTGAACTGGCTTACTAAAAGTATTTCACCATTAATTTCCTGTACAGATAAATTCATTACACCATTTTCATCATCAAATATGCGTAAGCGGGAAATTTTTCCTGCCATCCAGGTCAGGTCCTCTTCTGTATCGGTTTCTTCCCAGCAAGCCAAAACCAGTATTCCTTTGCCGATTTGACTGTGAATTCTATTTACAATTTCAACACTTGCCTCTGTTACTCGCTGTAAAACTACGCGCACAATTTTTTCAATTACAAATTAATAATTACGAATGAAAAGACGAGAAATGTTGAATTTGGAATGCTAAATTTTGAATGAATATTTAAAATTAATAAAATCAAAAAAATCATAATTCAGACAAAATGCAAAATTGCGTAGTTTTACCGTTATTTATTCTTCGGCATGAAAAAATTATTCCACTTATTTGCCTGCTTTTTTGGGTTAACATATATGGCAGGCGCGCAAAATGCTTTGCCGGATACTGATATTTTCATATGCGATGTTTCTCTTGTAAAAGGAAAATATTACTTCAAAAACCTGAAAAATATCACCAATCGCCAGGGTTACGATAACCAGCCAGCTTTTATAGATAATAATACCATTTTATATACTTCCATAAGAGAAGATAAGCAGGCTGATATTTATAAAATTGACTTGATTACTGGCAAAATTACACAAGTAACAAACACGCCGGAAGATGAATATTCGCCCACTTTAATGCCTGATGGAAAACATATTTCTACTGTTCGTGTGGAAAAAGATTCTACGCAGTGTTTATGGAAATTTCCTTTAGTAAATCCCGATAGTTTTTCTTTAATTTTGCCTGATGTTAAAGGTGTTGGATATCATTGCTGGGCAGATTCGCTCAGCTTATACTTATTCGTTTTAGGTGATCCTTTTACACTTCAGTTTGTTCCCGTTGATCCAAAATTTAATGATTATCAACAAGCGATAATTTTAGATTATTCAATAGGCCGGTCTATTCAAAAAACAGGAAAAAATGAAGTTTCTTATGTTCAAAAATCTAATGGAGTACCGTGGAAAATCGCTGCAAAAGGAATTGTATATGCAACCTCAAGCCACCCGGTTGCAAGAACCAGAAACTATGGCATTAAAAATTATTTGAACTTTCTGGAGCTTCCAAATAATTCTGAGGATTTTACTTACCTTTTTGGACATTATTGGATCGCGAATGGAAGTAAATTGATGAAAACAATCATCAAAAAAAGAAAATTTGTCTGGACCGAAGTTTTCGATTTTAAAGGAACTCCTGCAGAGAATTTTTACAGGATTGCATTTAGTCCGGATGGCAAGAAACTGGCTTTGGTAAGTTATGTCGGCAAAAAACCATAGTTTCACAGGTTTCGCCCTGTGCTGATATATTCCACACTTCCAGGGCTGACGTTGAAATGATTAGCATATATACTTTTGCTTAAAAATGCTTTATACTAAGATAAGTATTATCTAATTATCAAAATCAACGTGAACTTGAGCATTATGGATGTGTAAATCAATTCGTTGAAAATAATCCATATAATAATATTTCCAAAAATGCTTTAATGGCAAATAAGGGCTGGCGTTGGGAAACACTATTCTCGTACGCATGCGTTTGAAACACGCGCGAGCCACTTCGACTCAACATATTAATAGACAATGTTTGTTTTGCTTTTTATAATAAGCTACAAAAATGCTCAGGCAATCTTAAACATATAAAAACAATCCGAATTTAGCTTACGGAATTAAAGACATTTTTCTCACATCTCAATACTTACTTCTTACTTCTCGAATCCCATATATATTTCATTCAAAAAAACACCTTACGTTTTACAAAAAAGCCCGGCAGAATTTTCCTGCCGGGCTTTTACTGTGTTAGTATTTTGTAAGGATTATTGCGGAGTAATATTCACAAAGCTTTGTGCTTCATCGAACTGCGGATTAATTACAAATGTACCGCCTTTGCTTATATAGCCCCATTTTCCACCTTTATTTGCTGGCGCAATGCCACCGGAAAAGCTGCTGGCGTCATCGAACTGTGCAGGAATTATAAAGTTGCCGGTTTTATCAATATAACCCCATTTACCATCCTGGTTAACAGCAGCAAGGCCATCGTGGAAGTCAAGCGCTTCTTTGTATTGCGGTTCTATAATAACTTTTCCGGCATTGTTTATATAGCCATATTTGCCATCTTTTTTAATTACTGCCAGCCCTTCATTAAAACTCCAGCTCATTTCCTCGTACTGCGTTTCAATAATTTTCTTACATGCTTTATCAATACATCCCCATTTACCGCCCGACTGAATCATGCTTACACCATTGTTAAAAGAGAAAACATTATCGAACTGTATAGGTACAATCAGCTTCCCATTTTTATCAACATAGCCCCATTTACGGCCCTTGCGTACTGCAGCAAGCCCATCGCTGAAACGGCGAACTTCATCATACTCAGGGAACACAATTACCTTGCCCTGGCGGTTTACAAAACCCCACTTGCCGCCTTTCATCACTTCCATATGGTCTTCTACAAATGTACCGCCAATGGTAATAAACTGTGGTGGTGTAATAATTTTACCGGTTTTATCAATAAAACCATAGCCCATGCTTTTTTCAATAAGCGCTATGCCGTTGCTGAAATTACCGCACGATTTAAACTGCGGAGTTATTACTGTTTTGCCAGCTGTATTAATGTAACCCCAGTTATCTTTAGCTTTCACTGCAGCAAGGCCTTCTACGTGCGTCCAGGCATCATCATACGTGGCGGGTATAATTTCTATTCCGCTTTCGTTAATATAACCCCATTTACCGCCAAGCATACCATTTTCGCCAACAGGCCTGCCGCCAACGTTAAAAGGCGCCAATCCATCATGAAACGAGCGTACATAATCATAATTAGCTGCAATTTTTACGTTTCCTTTGCTATCCAGGAAACCCCATTTGCCATTTTCGCGGAATGGTTTTAGCTCTGCGCCAAAGTTTTCAATTTTATCATACTGTAATGGCACAATCAGCTTACCGGTATTGTCAACAAAGCCGTATTTGCCATCTTTACGAATTCCGGCAATGCCATTGTTAAAGCTGAAGGCTTCATCGTACTGCGGCTCGGCAATAATCCTTCCTGTTTTATCAATATATCCCCATTTGCCGTCTTTCTGCACCAGCGCAAGGTTCTCATGAAAACCTTCAATCTGGTCGAACTGAGGCTGAATGAGCACTTTGCCGCTGCTCGATACAAGACCGTACCTGCCATTCTTTTTTATTTTAGCAACATACACAGGATCTTTTTGTGCATGCAGACTGCTAA
This sequence comes from Bacteroidota bacterium, assembly GCA_036846145.1. Lineage (GTDB taxonomy): Bacteria > Bacteroidota > Bacteroidia > CAILMK01 > CAILMK01 > DAIUCM01. The sequence goes on along the minus strand of DAIUCM010000187.1, from coordinate 3,409 downwards.
AACAAAAACTTAGTAGTAAAATTAATGTAAATGTTTTATTCATACGCTTGGTGTTTATTGTGTTTTTTTATAAATATAAAGATAGTTAATTTCATTGATAAAAGTATGAAAAATCTTACAAATGTTATGAATTTCTTTTTCCCAACGTAAAAAATTGCAAATAATTATATTTCAGCAAAGTTAAATTGTAGCGACGAGCAAAATTTTGCCGCAAGTGCAGGGTTGTAGTTGGTGTTGGCAGGTAATAAAAGGGTTAAGCAAAACAGTTTTTTTATTCGCTTATAATATCTGCAACAAACTTTTGCTGAAAATGATTATCATTGTCAAAAAAAAATTATATCATGCCTTCATTTGACATTGTGAGCAAAGTTGACGCACAAAGCCTGGATAACGCCATTAATTCGGCCCGCAAGGAAATTCAGACACGTTATGATTTCCGCGGCTCGAACACAACTATTGAACTTGATAAAAAAACAAGTACCGTACACATAGTTACCGAGAACGAAATGAAGATAGACGCCATACAGGATATTATTATTTCGCGCATGATAAAACAGGGACTGGATGTTAAGAGCCTTGATTTTGGTAAAGAACAATACGCCAGCGGGCAAATGGTTAAAAAAGACATAAAAATTAAGGAAGGAATAGATAAGGAAGCCGCCAGGAAAATTATTAAGGCCATTAAGGATCTTAAATTAAAAGTTGAACCTGCACAAATGGATGAGCAGGTACGCGTAAGTGGAAAAAAACTTGACGATTTACAGGCGGCCATGGGCGCGGTTAGAAAAGGAGATTTTGGTATAGCCGTGCAATTTGTAAATTTTAAGTAACACGAACGTAAGGCATTGCCAACACTTTGCTATTCTTTATTTTAAATGCATGCCAATAATTGCCGGTTTGTATATTTTCAGTGTGTGACAAGTTTTTATAATTGTTAGAACTGGCGCCTGCATGCATAAATAATGCAGGTTTTATTAAATGTGTACAAATTCAAAAGTGGCAAATTGTAAAATACAACTAAAATCTGTCAACAAAACAGCCGGTCATTTATTGTATTAGCATCTTTTATAAAAACTCATTCAGATTTACAAAATGTCGAATTTCTCAATTGCCATTCACGGTGGCGCCGGTACTATTCTGCGTAGCCATCTTACCCCGGAGATGGAAAAAGAGTATCTTGATGGTTTACATGCAGCCCTGAAAAAAGGCTATGACATGCTCAGCAACAGCTCTGCTGCGCTCGATACAGCCGAGGCCACACTGAAAATACTTGAAGATAATCCATTATTCAATGCAGGCAAGGGTTCGGTTTTCAATCACAGCGGCGAGCATGAGATGGATGCATCAATCATGTGCGGAAAAACACTGCGTGCAGGCGCGGTAAGCTGTGTAAAATTTGTAAGGAACCCCGTTGAGCTGGCACGCGCGGTGATGGAGCATTCGCCACATGTTTTTCTGTGCGGCAGCGGTGCCGAAGAGTTTGCACATGAGCAAAAGCTGACTTTTGAAAGCAAGGAGTTTTTTTATACGGAGCAGCGTTACCAGCAATGGGTAGAAATTCGCGATACGGAAAAAGTACAGCTGGACCATACCGAAAATACAAAATTCGGCACGGCAGGCGTTGTTGTTCTGGATCAGTATGGAAACCTGGCTTCAGCCACATCAACCGGTGGTATGACTAACAAACGCTATAACCGTGTTGGCGATACGCCTGTAATTGGCGCCGGAACATACGCGAATAACAATACCTGCGCAATAAGCTGTACCGGCCACGGCGAATTTTTTATAAGGTCGGTTGTTGCTTATGATGTCAGCTGCCTTATGGAATATGCCGGTATGAGCCTGCAGGAAGCATGTGAGAAAGTAGTGCTCGATAAATTAAACAAATTAGGCGGCGAGGGTGGTTTAATTGGTGTTGATAGAGAAGGTAATGTAGCGCTGGTTTTTAATTCGCTAGGTATGTACAGAGGCTGGCAGACCGATGGAAACGCCCCACAGGTGGGGATTTATAAATAACAGCAAAAAGATATATTTCGCAGGCGGTGCATAAAATTTAAAACCAAACTGTTAATATTAAAATAACATTAATATGGTTGGTAAATTTATGATTAGCCTGTACATTTTATTATCTTTGCCTTGTAAGTTAAAGCATGGAGAAATTAAAGAACATATTATTGGTAGATGATGATGAGATAACAAATTACATCAACTCCGACCTGATAATGGCGCTGGACATTACAGAGCATGTTAGTATTGCCAATAACGGCCGCGAAGCGCTGGATTACCTCATAAAAGCGCATAATAAGGTTAATGGCTTTATTGTGCCCGATCTTATTTTTCTGGATATAAACATGCCTGTAATGAATGGTTTCCAGTTTCTTGAAGATTATTATTACCTGCTGGGTGATAAAAAATTATCTACCATTGTAACCATGCTTACAACTTCGCTTATAAAAGAGGAAGTTTCGCGCGCATTAAACATGGTGCATGTAGTGAAAGGTTATATAGAAAAACCGCTTACCAAGGAAATTGTAATGCAGATATATAACTCACATTTAAGTGCCAAGGATGATAAACCTGTACCAGTAAGGCGAAAAGGATAGCCTAAAGCATTTTTGAACTCTTTTATATATGGAACAAAAAAACCCGGCTTATTACCGGGTTTTTTATTTCAGTTTACTTTTATAAGATATCAGTAATTCATACCAGGTGTAGGTATAGTTTTTATAATACTAACGGCCACCGCCACCATGTGTATTTGTATTACCGCCCGAACCAGTATTTCCGGAACCAGTACCTGTACCACCCGATCCGCTGCCTGTTCCGGTACCACCAGTAGTTCCAGTTCCAGTTCCAGTTCCTGAGCCAGTACCTGTACCGCTGCCGCCGGTTGTTCCAGTTCCAGTTCCGCTTCCTCCAGTTGTGCCGGTACCGGTACCTGTACCTGTACCAGAACCCGTTCCGGTGCCTGTTCCCATCCCAGTATCAACTCCCATTCCACCGCCATTTGTGTTGTGATTATCTGTTCCTCCACCGGTTGTGCCCATTCCATGATCTTCAGTTCCGTTGCCGCCAGTTGAATTGTTTGTACCCGAATCTGTACAGGAAGATAATAGCATTACATTAAAAGAAATAGCTGCAATGGCAATGCATTTAATCAGGTTCGATTTTTTCATAAATTTTTCGATTGTTTGGTTTGCTTGTTAAGTAGTTAATAATTCTGTTTTAAGATTATACGTACAGAATTTATAGTACAAAAAAGCCTTAACCATATTGTTGCAGTTGTGGGTAAATTGTAATTTAACATCAAAACATGTGGATTAAATTGCTCGACTTTTCGCAGTTATCAACATGATCAAGGGCAATTTTTTACAAGATGAAGAGTGGAGCCGTAAAATAAATATCATAT
>DAIUCM010000186.1:0-7073 GCA_036846145.1 Bacteroidota bacterium | reverse complement strand
GCACAAGATATTAGATGTTAGATTATAGTTTTTAGATTTTTAAATTACGTAGCCCAAAATTTATTTATACCGGAAAATACTTAAGTTTAGTTTTTTCCTGTCAAATATCTAAAATCAAATATCTAATATCTTACATGTAAAATGTTACATCTAACGTCTAATATCTAATATCCAACAGTCTAAAATCTATTTTCTAAATCATCATGGAAGTCTGGTAACTATCCGATAACTTAAAAAGCGAGCTTATAGAGCCATACTCATATACATTACGGATAGCATCTGCAAACAGGTGCGAAACAGTAAGCACTTTAATTTTGTCGCTGTGCTGTTTCAGTGGTATGGTATCGCAAACCAATAGCTCTGTAAGGTTAGAGTTGTTTATGGTATCATAAGCTTTACCACTTAATACAGGATGCGTACAGAAAGCGCGAACACTTAAAGCGCCTTCATCAAGCATTAATTGTGCTGCCCTTGTAAGTGTGCCGCCTGTATCAACTATATCATCTACAATAACTATATTTTTACCCTTAACATCACCAATCAGTCGCATACTGTCTATCTGGTTGGCGCGCTTTCTTTCTTTATCGCAGATTACAATATCCGCAAAAAGATTCTTAGCAAAATATCTCGCACGTGCAGAACCGCCCATATCCGGCGCAGCAATTACAAGATTATCTAAACCAAGAGATTTAATGTAAGGAACAAATATTACTGACGAATCCAAATGATCTACCGGTACACCGAAAAAGCCTTGTATCTGCGCGGCGTGCAGGTCCATCGTCATAATACGGCTTATGCCGGCAGTTTCCAGCAAATTAGCTACAAGCCTTGCTCCAATGGCAACACGTGGCTTATCTTTTCTATCCTGGCGGGCAAAACCAAAGTATGGTATTACCGCCGTAATGTAGTGTGCAGAAGCGCGTTTTGCGGCATCTACCGCTAAAAGCAGCTCCATTAAATTATCGGTCGGCGCAAAGGTAGATTGTATTAAAAACACATCGCAACCGCGTACAGATTCATTAAAACTAGGCTGAAACTCACCATCACTGAAATAAGTAGTAGTAAGCTGGCCTAATGGCTGCTCAAAACTTTCTGCAATTTTTTCAGCAAGATAAATGGATTTTGTGCCTGAGAAGATTTTGACTGGATTAAATCTTGAAGGCATAGAAGTTCTTAAAAAATATTGGGGAAATGTTTGGTTGTCCGACTAGGGCTCGAACCTAGACTCTTCTGAACCAAAATCAGACGTGTTGCCAGTTACACCATCGGACAATTGTGGGGCAAAATTAAGAAATCAATTTTTAAAAAGGAATGCTTTTGTGAAAATTTTTTCAGCTTATTTTTTCCGCTTGAATTTTCCGCTCTGTATGTCCTTGATAAACTGGGTCCAGGCAACAGGGTTGAGTAAAGATGTTGGTACTGCCGCGCCATTCATCATCATATAATTTCGCTGCCCGCCCGCATAATAGTATGAGCTTGCAATTTGCTGCAAAGCGTACATCTGGTTTTCTTTTCCATCCCTGGCCAATGTTTCATATAGCTCCATAAGCTTGCGCTGATCCAGGTTTTTCTTGGCCATATCGGCATACGTATCTTCAACCTGTAAAGCTAAAAATGCTTCCTTAAACTCTTCGCGTGTTGGCCATGGGTAAACAACAGTTTCATTCCATACAATGGTATCTTCAAGTAAAATTACATTGTTAAGGTACTTGTTATCTGTAATATTATCGGGCACGTTAAACTGTAATATTTTGTAACCCAGCGCAACATATTCCACCGTATCTTTAGGCTTTACAACCAGCGAGTAAAAGCCATCTACAGCTGCAATAGTGCCTCTTATGGTGTTTTTTACACGTACTGTCGAAAACGGTATGGGCGTTTTGGCATCGGCTTTAATTACGCCCGATAATTGTATGAGTGATTTATCTTCATCGCTGGTTTTGGACTGGGCCAGCAGCTTACCGCCGCTCAAAAACAATATGCATGGCAGTAAAAACAATATATATTTTAATTTAATGTTATTCATAATAAACTTTGTGCATATAGTTTGCTGCAAGTATATACAAACGTAGTGCCTTTAATGATTTGTATAAAGATAAAAAATTAAAATTTAACTGCAAAAGTAGATTTTAAATGGCGATTGCTGAATTTTGAAATGCCGAATCAGCTAAAAATTCAAATAAATTTAACCTTAAAGTATTTTTGGTAACGTAATTATATGGATTATCAAAACCTGGTGTTTCTGGTAGAAATTTCAATAAAATTCAAAATTCAGCATTCATTATTATAAATATATCTTTGCCCAAAGTATTTTTTATGAAGAACATATATGCAGTATTGTTAACAACTGTAATTTTTTTAGCCGCATGCAGAAACCAGGCTGACGAAAACAGGCTGCTGAAAGTTACTGAGCTGGAAAACATCATCACCAATACAGAAGATAACTTGTCAATAGACGAACAGGAAATAGCGCAGCGGCTGGATAGTATAAAGCTGATGCTGAATTATTTATCGCAGGTAAAGCATGATAGTGGTGATGTTGAAACAAAAGGCGCAATGACCAGGTATTACGGAATCCAGAAAAATTACGAAATGTACACGCAAACCTACCCTGCGCTCATATACGATCTTGAAAAATATAAAAATTATGTAGCAAAGCTTAAGAAAGATGCCGCAGATCCATCCATTCCGGACAGTGGATTTGACCAGCAGTATAGAGCAATAAAAAGCAAGCTGCAGGCAATTGATAAACAGGCAGCAGCATTATCGTACAATACATTTGCGGTACAGGGAGATTTCCGCCGCTCGCACGAAAAAGTAAAGGCGCTTTATGAGCGGCAGAAGAGATAAGTTACAAATTATAATTTAACTCTGTAGTTTATAAAATAACAGCATCGGTACTTAATTGGCAAATTAGCGAATTGGCATATTAGCACATTTTTTTATCTTTGCAGAAATAACGAATTTATATGAGCGACTTAAACAAATTTCTTGATGCAGCTAAAACGCAGATGGAGAAAGCATTAAGCCATTTAGATATAGAATTAGCCAAGATACGCGCCGGCAAAGCATCTCCACAAATGCTGGATGGTGTTTTTGTAGATTATTACGGCGCCAGCACACCACTCTCGCAAATTGGCACAATCAATACACCCGATGCGCGCACACTGGTTATACAGCCCTGGGAAAAAAGCATGCTTACTGCCATTGAAAAAGGCATTACTTATGCAAACCTTGGCTTTAACCCGCAGAATGATGGCAACGTAATACGCATTACCATACCGCCTTTAACCGAGGAACGCCGTAAACAGCTTGTAAAAATGGCAAAGGCCGAAGCCGAGGAAGGAAAAATTACCATTCGTAATATTCGTAAAGAAGTTAACGAAAATATAAAGAAAGCTGTAAAAGCCGGCGTGCCCGAAGATGAAGGAAAAGTTGCAGAAACAAAAGTGCAGGACCTTACAGATAAACACATTGCAAAGGTTGACGAGGTTTTAAAAGTTAAAGAGAAGGAAATTCTCACCGTTTAAATTTTATTAGGTTGTAATTATGCAGAAGCCGGCATAGCGCCGGCTTTTGTGTTTATATTAAGTACCTAAATAATTTTAATTTGTAAGCAGCATACGTTTTGTGTCTATTTCTTTACCATCCACAATTAATGAATATAAATACATACCGGCATTTAGCTCGCTGCTTTTAATTATAATACTTCCATTCGAGTCTGATAATTTATAAGACTTTTTGAGTGTTCCCATTAAATCGAAAATAAAAATATTGGCTGAAGAATATGTACTTTTTAAGTCATACTTGATTTGAGTTTCTGTATTAAATGGATTTGGGCTGTTTTGGTAAAGAAGATAGGCTGAAGACGGCAACTGCGATTTTAATTTGAAATTTCCACCGCTTGTGTCAATACTTTCGCCAAGTTTATTAAATCGTGCCTTTAATAAAGCCAGCTCTTCTTCCTGCTTAGTTTTTTCTTTATCAAGCTCCTTAACTGACTCAATCAACAAAGGAATTAACTGAACATAATCAACTGCTTTTTTGCCGTTAGCCATCTCTTTCACCATATATGGCGCAATTTTTTCTATTTCATCTGCCATTACTCCTTCATGCAATAGAGTATCACCCAGAAATATTTTTCCACTGTCAATACCCTTATTCACAAGAAATGATTTCTTATTGTAAGAATATCCTCCGATTTTATTTATTCGCTCGAGCGGATTTTCTATCTTTCTAATATTTTTTTTGGTTGAGCTATCAGACATAAGCCAGCCTCCACTGTAAAAAATCTGCCCTGCTCCATTTACATAAAACGCGCCTGGGCTGTTATTTACATGAATTTCGTAACTGGTATTATTAACCGATACAAGCTGTGATGAAATAGCCTGGGTATTTGGAGTAGAATTATTATGCCTTACAACTAAAGAATTATCGGCCCCACCATTTGAGCCGTTAATAAAGGTGTGGCATGATGGCCTTGTAGTTAAATTAAAACCTCCTATTGATATTTTTCCTCCATTATGCACTTCTAACTGGCTATATGCTTTGTTCATAACCAGGCAAAGCATAAGTAATAATACGATGTGAATTTTATTTTTCATGAACTTATTGTTTAATGAGTTTGAATGTTTTGTTAATATTATTGCCTTGCAGCTTTAGCAGGTAAGTGCCTTTAGGTAAAGTATTAAGAGGTATGTTTTCCTGCTTGTTGCTAAAAATGCTTATTTTACCTTGTTTTACAGTCCGCCCTTGTATATCATAAATGATATAATCTGTATTTCTAAAATCCTTTTCGGCCTTAATAATGATTTCATTGTTGTAAAATGAAGCGCTGACTTGCTCTAATGGCGCAACCGGAGTAAACATACTTGTTATATATGTTGAAGGAAGTTTTAATGTTAAACTTGCATACCTCGAAGTATCATTTGTACTACTCAGGTTGACACTGTAAGATTCTATATAGGTTAATAATGCATTTCCCAAAGAACTACTATGCCAAGTATATACATTGGATTGATTGTAAAATTTGTCATTACTATTATAAAAGCTATCCCTCTGTTGCCTTTGCTCAAACGTTCTAATAACATTATTAAATTGTAGGCTGGAAATTTTCAATGTTCCATATGCATCATACTTATGATTGGAAAGCGATTTACCCCTTGCAGGGCTATCTAAACCGCTGTATCTATAATTATGATAATCAATAGAAGTATCAATAAATGAGCTTCTAAAGGTCAAATTATTTTTAAAAATTAGTGGCGGATTATAATAAACACTTTTAGTTATTGGAAACTCCGTATTATTTACAGCAGTACTGCGTGATTGTGTAAGTGACAATCCTTGCAAATTTTTAATATAACATACATAATTAGTAGAATCTCCATATGCTAAATTAGTCTGTGAATTGACAGGTGTAACGGGAACAGCTGAGGGTAATTTATACAATATAGAATCTGTAGGATAGTTAAGGTTAAAAGCTTTTTCATTAAAATCCCAGGTTACATTGGCTCCTGTATCACCGGGGTTAATAAAAGGATTGGTTGTTTGCGTATAAGTAATACGGTAAATATAAAATTTATCGCCGGCGCTTGGCAGCCAGCTAATATCGGTAACGGGAGCTTGTGCATTTAACTGCTCCAAAGCAAAAAGTGCAAGAAATAAAGTTAGTATTCTTTTCATAATTATATTTAATTAAGGTAGTTTGCTGCAATCAACATCGTGCGTATAAAGCTCGCCTTCGCCGGTTACTTTAAACCCATCTTCAAAAAGTATATGGTTGGCGCGCAGGCTTTTTCTGCCTGAGCTAATTTCTGCGCTGGCAGCTACGTTTCCGTTTTGGCCGAATTTTATCTCGTTATACGCTTTATGCTGCTGTGCCTGGTAATTGCTAAAATTATAAGAGGTATAATTAAAATCTGTATTGCAATCTTTTTTTAACTGGTAATACCGGATATAATCTACCTGCATGGTGAGATTTGAACAGCCTCCGGCTGAAACATTATAACCATTTCCAGGTCCGAAACCCATAATCATAGGCATGGGCAAAATAAGCTCTTTAATTGGATATAAAGCTATAGGCGTACCGGTAATATCAGAATAATCGTACCTAAAATCACCTTCAAGCCTGAAATGCAGGTTCCCGTCAATATAGAATTTTATCTGGTCAGGCAGCCATTCACACCCGAAAGTGTGCCATTGGTCATCGATACCGGTACTTTCGTACAAATATTTATAACTCGGGCGGTTGTTTGGATGACCTGAAACTTCTGTATAATCATCACACATATAAACAACCTGAGGATCTACATTTTTATTCCAGGTAAAAGCATGGTTTGCATAGTCCCCGCCACTAGGCAGGTCTTTAATTTTATTGCTTGTATTGCAAGGCGTTTTTCCATCACATAAAATATCAACAATGCAATTATTATCTAATTCATTTGGCGCACCATCTTTCACAAAATTATCATCATACCAGGCCATGAATTTAGCGGAATAATCAAATGGTTTAACAACGTGGGTATTACATGTAAATTGCTGTTTATATGGCCCTTGGGTGGTGTTTGCAATAATTTCAAAAAAATCAATTTCGTTCCAGTCTATATTGTAGCCATTCTTATTGCTTCTTTCATACATCCACCAAGCGAAATTAATATCTCCGAAACAACTATTCGTACTGTAAGTGGGTAGCTTAACTTTGGTTTCAAAATAGCCATAAGTATAAACAGTACCAGGATTTACACCTTGATTATTTGTTGGACCACCTTTGCCGCTGGATATTACACTGTATGAATAAGGAAATTCCTTTGCCTTCGGAACATCTCTTCCGGTACGTTCGTCCTTCTGAGTCCAAGTTTTGTATCTTTTCTCTTTTTTCAAAGTAAAATTTCCAAAACCGCCGGAAATAGTTAAATTATCACGAAGGCAAACAAAATCTTTGGTTTCATCTGGATGATTTACATACCAAATATCATGACGCCAATTAGAGCCCAACGCAGTGTTAAACTCCTCACTTTTGTCAGTAATAAGCTGCCAGTTAAGATCGTTGGAAGGATGCTGTGCAGAAATTGTAC
>DAIUCM010000185.1:0-7076 GCA_036846145.1 Bacteroidota bacterium | reverse complement strand
TACTAACTTGCATAGGTATTACCGTTATGCTATGAAACAAAAACTGATGCCAAAAAACCTGATTCTGTTAGTTATTGCTTACTTTTTCTTTAATCCATTAAAGGCACAGCTGGCAGGCAACTATACTATAGATGCCGGTAAATCCGCAACCACAACCAATTATAAATCTTTCGGTTCCGCCATTGAAGATATGATGCTTGGAACACGTGCCGATGGTGGAACGCCAAATGGAAGCGGCGTAAACGGAGCGGTTTTTTTCAGCGTTGCCAATGGCACTTACCAGGAGCAGGTACAGATTAATGTTATTCCGGGAGCATCGGCAAAAAACCCTATAACGTTTCAGTCGGCCAGCGGTGACAGTTCAAAAGTTATTTTAGATTTTCCTGCAAGCAACAGTGTAAACGGTTACGCTTTAAAGCTAAATAGCGCTGATTATTTAACATTTAAGCAGATTTCCGTAACCCGCAGCGGCACAAATTATTTTGGAACCGCCATTGAATTCTCCAACAGCGCAAGCCATAACAGCTTTATTAATTGTGTAATTGCTGCGGCAGAAGATTATGCACCAAGTAATGTCGGCTCATCGGCTTTTTATAGTTATAACAGCGCAGACACCAGCCTGCTGATAAAAAATTGTTATATAAAAAACGGTAGTTATGGTATAAATTTTTACATATCAAATAGTAACGGCAAAAACAACCCGGGTACTGTAATTGAAGGCTGCCTGGTAGAAAACGCATATACAAAAGGAATTGAAATTACAGGCAGGCAAGGCCTTATAATTCATGGTAATAAAGTATTTTGCAGATCGGGTATATATGTAGCCTTAAGCAATAATATTGAAATTACTAATAACCATATTGAATGCTTATTTGGAAGAAGTGAAGGCCTTTTGATTTCAGAAGTGAATGGATCTGATTCCAAACCATCCGTTATAGCAAACAATATTATTCATGCAATAGAAACCGGTATAGCTTTGTTATCAGCCGAGAACTGCAATATTGTTTATAACACTGTATTAACTGAAGGTTATTTATATAATAATGGCTCAGGCACTGCGTTCTTTAACACTAACACCAGTTCGCTAATTTCAGAAATTAAATTGCTGAACAATATTTTTGTTAACGCCGGCACATCAGGAAGGATAATGTATTTTGGAGCGCCTGTAAGATTATCAGATTATAATTTATATTATCATAAAAATAAATCATCAATATCCAATATTTTAGTATATTTTAATGGAAGGCAGTATTTAACAATTGAAGATTATCAGCAGGCTAGTTTCCAGGATAAGAACAGCTGGTTTGCCAATCCGCAATTTATTGGATCTAAGGATTTTCATACAAGATCATATACTGTAAATGAAAAAGCCAAACCATTATCTTATATAACAACAGACTATGATGGTGAAACAAGGAGCTTTTTACATCCGGATATTGGAGCAGATGAATATAAGCCAGGTTTAGATATTTCATTAAAAGAATTTATACCAACAGCCGCGCCATATTGCGATACAATTACTGATGTAAAAGCGCGAATTTATAATAACGGCACAACAAAATTAGATTCATTAAAGATAACTTATATACTTGATAAAGATACGGTTTCAGCCGGTTTCTATAAAATTGGACTAATTGCAGATACGGATACGATCTTACATTTATCAAAGCTTAATTTAACCAGAGGCGGCCAGTTCCTGAAAGTATTTTTAAGCCTTCCTGACAATAATATAAAAGATAGTTTTGCACATAACGATACTATAACTGTAAAACAGCGAAGAAGCCTAAACGGAACATATACCATAGGAGCCAAAAATGCAGATTTTACGGGTTTTACTGCTGCAATAAATGATTTACTTGCATTTGGTATTTGCGGGCCGGTAAATTTTAATGTAAAAGATGGAAAATATTATGAAAAAGCAGCAATTACGCCCGTACCAGGAGCTTCTGCTGCCAGCAGAATAACTTTCCAGTCCGAATCGGGCGACAGTGCTAAAGTTACCTTAATTTCAAATACAGGTTTAAAACAGGCGGTTTATTTACACGGCGCAAGTTTCGTAACATTTAAAAATCTGGGTATAGAAATGTATTATCCGTTTGCATATGAGCAGGGTTCGGCCGTGGTAATAGACAGTAATGCAAGCAATAATGTATTTTCAGGCTGTAAGATATATAATTACAGTTCCGGTTCTGCTGCTCCGTTAACAACTAATATTGTTATAATAAATGCTTCAAAAGGGTCAGATTCTGCAAATGCTTTTTTAGATAATTATATTGCCGGAGGTTTTACATCTTTTAAATTTACAGGGCTCAGAAATTCTTATGCAAACAAACATATCATACAAGGCAATAAAATACATCCATACGCAAAAATATTGGATGCGCAATATCTCGATTCGTTTGTTTTTGCAGATAATACAGTAAATATGAATGGTATTTCCGGGTATGATTTAATGTCGTTAAACAACCTGGCAACAGCATATATAACCGGCAATCAGGTATATTCCAAAAACGCACGGCAGGGTTTGTATATCAATTCGTTGCTGGCTAAAAATTCGCGCAGAGGACTTATAGCAAATAATATGATTAGTGTTGGTGCGAGCAACGCTTTAGATATAGTTGATATACAAAATTATGATATTGTTTATAACAGCATAAGAAATACAAATCCTCCGTTAAGCACGGCAACAATTGCATATGTAAATGCAACAGGCATATATTCCAATGGTAATAATAAACTCTTTAATAACATTTTCGAACAGTCGAATAATTACGGCAAGGTTTATATTTCCCCAGGTGCTGTAAAATATGGCATCTTTTCACAATCAGACAATAACAATTATTATGCGCCTTTAGGCATTACTTTATACTGGGATGGCAACGCCAACAGCTCAGTTTCATCATTTAGCGCGTCATCCGGAATGGATTCAAACAGTATTAGCACCGACCCTAAATTCTTTTCTTCTACCGATCTGCATTCAAATGCAAGCGGGCTGGCCGGTAAAGGCAAGGCTATAAAAGAAGCCGTAAACGATATTGATGGCGATTTAAGGCATACTGCAGCACCGGATATTGGCGCCGATGAATTCAGCCCGGCAGAAAATGATATTAAAATAGTTTCAATTATACCATACGCTTTCCCTGCCTGCGGAAGCAACCCGGTTTTTGTTAAAGTTAAAAACACAGGAACCAAAAAGCTCGATTCCGCAAAATTTACACTATTGCTTAATGGCATAACGCAGTACACAGGCTACATAAAATTAAATTTGTTTAATGGAAAGGATACAACGCTTAAAACAGACAGTATTACAATTGTAAGTTTAAATACCTGGAACACAATAAAGGTTATTGCTACCGATCCTAATAGCCGGGCTGATGGAAAACCGTTTGATAATTCGGCTGAAATAAAGGCTATAAACTCGTTTAACGGTACCTATACGGTTGGCGGGCCAAACAGCGAATTTTCTGATCTTCACACTGCAATAGCATCGCTTAAAAAGCAAGGCATTTGCGGAGCTGTAACCTTAAACCTTGCGGATAATATTTATAAAGGGCAACACATTTTACCTTTTATACCCGGCGCATCGGCACAAAATACAATAACTGTAAAATCTGCCGGTAATGATAGTACAAAAGTTGTTTTATTTCATAATGTTGATAATGAAAGTGTAATTATAATTGACAGCGGGCAGCATTATATTGTAAAAGGCATTACAATTAAAAAAACAACTAAAGATTTAAATTGCCGTGCAGTTACCCTGGAAAAGATTGCCATGTATAATACTTTTGAAAACTGCAGGATAGAAGGCATTACCTATTTAAGAGGCGAACTTGTAGCAAACGGCAACACATTTAACGGCGGCCACAATACTTTTAAAAACAATTATTTAAAAGGTGGCTATATGGGCTTTAGTTTCAGGATGGCAGGCAATGATTTAATTGATGGCATGAGCTTTATAAACAATACTATTGATAGCGTTCAGTCAATTCCTGTAAGCCTGGCATACAATAAAAATTTTACTGTTGTAAATAACAAAATTACACATACAATTACCGGCGAGGGCACTTCTTACGCTATTAACATTAATGGGTGTGAAGGCAAACAGAACATCAGCGCTAACTATATAATGCTAAATGCAGGTGGAAATAAAAACGCTTATTATATAGGTATTTATTTAGCCGGCAGCGCCTGTCCGGATAATGAAAGAGGTATTGTTGCCAATAATATGATTTGTGGTATAGGCAAACAAAGCATTTCAGGCATGACAATAACAAATATTAAGAACTACGATATTGTACATAACAGTGTAAACTTATCAAGTACGGCAAGTAGCCAATGCTTGTTTTTAACCAGCGGCGATACTGGCCGGTTAGCGCATAACCGGGTTTTGAACAATGTTTTTTCTAATCAGGGCGCAGGCGTGGCAGTTTATTATATGTTTAACTCCTTTATGGGTTATGATGAATTTGATTACAACAATTATTACATTACAAGTAAGGCAAGAGGAATTGCAACAGACTATTTGGGCAATCACAATTTTGCGCAATTTAAAGCCAACACCGGCTTCGACAGCAACAGCATAAGCGTTAACCCTAACTTCAAAAGCAATACAGATTTGCATACTACAGGTGCAACATTAAATCATAAAGGCAAACCTGTTGATTTTGTAAAAACAGATTATGATGACGAACAAAGAGGCTGTTTGCCTGATATTGGCGCAGATGAAACTGTTTACAGCAAAGATGCAGCGGTTATTAATATACTTTCTCCGGGTAATGGGAGCTGCGGAGATTCATCCACACCCGTTATTATTGTAGTGGAAAATATGGGCGATGAATCAATTGATAACATACCCTTTTCAGTATCAATATCCGGTGCAATAAACAAGGCATTTTTTGATACGATACAATATGCGCTTGCGCCTTGCCAGAGGGATACAATTATTTTAAAGCAGCCAGTAAATACCTATGCCGGTGGAACTTATACAATAAAAGCAGGTACAAATTTTTTGGCAGATGAAGAAAAAACAAATAACAGTACAGAATTAAACATCAAAATAAAAAGTAAACCTTTAGCGCCTAAACCGCAACAGGTAATAATTTGCGGACCTGCAGCTGTAAAGCTAAATTCCCAGTTAAGCGGCGCATTTACAAACTGGTATGTGAGCGATACTTCTAAAACACCAATATGGACCGGGCATGAATTTACTACCGGTTTAATAAACGCTACAACCACGTATTTTGTGAGCTATGTTACAGATAGTTGCGAAGGGCCTCGCAGTGAAGTAAAAATTATTTATACAGAAATTCCGGAAGCAAAATTTACCTTGCAGAACGCCTGTGTAAATTCTGCTGTAACCATAGAAAATAAAACGCCAAACGATTCCGCTTTTACTTATGCATGGGATTTTGGCGATAATACAACCCAAAGCATTTTTGAGCCTGTGCATATATGGCAAGCAGCCGGAAAATATACTGTAAAGCTTACTGTTGAAAATAAATACAATTGTAAAGATACTTTTACGCATGATATTACAATTTATCCGCTGCCGAAAGCGCCAGCCGTAAAAGACACAAATGTTTGCGGGCCAAATAAAGCAAAACTAACAGCTAAAGGTTACACGGGCCGGTTGCGGTGGTATGATACTGACACCAGCAGGCAAAGTATTTTTGAAGGCGACACATTAACAACAGCCATTCTGCAAAGCAATAGTATCTATTATGTATCAACGATTAGCGCCAACGGATGTGAGAGTGGGAGAGTACCTCTAGCTGTTAAGGTAATTTCTTTGCCGGATGCCGGTTTTTTACATACAAACGCATGTAAAGGTGAAACAATTTACTTCAGCAATACAAGCAAGGATACCCAAAATATTAAATTTACCTGGTATTTTGGCGATGGTAATACTTCAAATAATTTACATACCAGCCATATATTCAGCAAAACAGGAGCATATAAAGTACAACTGGTTGCCATGAACGCCGGCAATTGTTTTTCTTCAGCAGAAAAAACCGTTATTATAAACCCGGAACCAGTTGCCGATTTTTCGGTGGTTTTCCTTCAAGGCAGAAAAGTTAAATTCATTCTACAGGATTCTACATACAATACATACAGCTGGAAATTTGGTGATGGAAATACATCTTCCCAGAAAGAGCCGGAACATACTTACAGCCATGATGGCATGTATAGTATAAGTTTAATGGTGAAAGACTCAAATGAATGCGTTTCAGTTAAAACCATGCAGGTTTCCATAACTAATTTGAGTTTACCGGGTAATGTAATGGCAGAAACTGGCATACAGGTATTTCCAAACCCGTTCAGTAATTACACCGAAATTAAATATAGTGTTACTAATTCGGCTAAAGCTCTGCTCATCCTAACCGATATAAACGGAAAAACAAACATTATCCTCGAAGAAAAAGCAGTAAATACCGGTATATATTCTTATAAATTAATTCCGGAAAAATATAACCTGTCGGCGGGCGTTTATTTTGTAAAAGCACTGATTGGAGATACATTGTTTATTCGAAAAATAGTGCTTGTAAAATAACCTCAGCCCAAAGCATTTCTGGGAGATACTTTATATGCAATTCCATTTTCCTGCGCCTACTTCTTACCCAAAAACTCATTCGTAAAATGCGCTTTCTGTTTTGGCTGCGCGAATTATGCATCATTAAATGAAATAAAGCCAATATTTTTCGTTTACCTTTTACCGTTCGAGGGCGTTTAATAAAAACGATTTCGCCTAACATTGGATAGATATCCTTTGCTACAATATTATTTGGTTCCTACAGAACTTGTTTGAAGCGTTAATCAGTTTCCGTAGGAATGATCAAATATTGCAGGGATGGAAATTATTCCATTCATAACTAAATGATAATAATATACCATAAGAATTAAATTGCGTTCAGATAAGCATGATGCCGTGCAGAGTTTCCAGCAGTGGATTAGTAGCGGCTGGCGCGAAGCAAAGCTTCGCGCCAGCTGTGTCATTTAGTTAAGGAAGGTTCCTGCAAATTCGGGGCTCTGAGCCACAGCCCGGGGAGCTCCGACTTAAAATTTAAGCGTTTAATATG
>DAIUCM010000184.1:0-7088 GCA_036846145.1 Bacteroidota bacterium | reverse complement strand
CATATATTTTTTGATCATAAATTTCATATATTATTGAAAGTACTGAACTAACTAATTTTTCTTAAACCATTTTAAATAACAGAAATCATGAACTACTTTATTTTAACTTACCTGCTTTACCTTGTAATTTCTATTTCTTTAACCGTTTGGGTTGCGCATACCTTGTTTAAAAACGGCCGCACTTTTCTTGTAGATATTTTCCATGGAAACATAGAACTGGCCGATTCTGTAAATAAGCTGCTTGTGGTTGGTTTTTACCTTATCAATATTGGTTACGCTGTTTTAAGTCTCAAAATTTTGGGCGAAATAGAAAGTTATCAGCATGTTATAGAAAGGCTTAGCTATAAAGTTGGCGCCATTATACTTATTCTCGGCGCCATGCATTTCTTCAACCTGTATGTATTTTTTAAACTTCGCAACCGCGCGAAAGACCAGATGGAATATGGACCTGGCGTTCAATAAATTAATGCAATAATGTGTTAATGCAGTAATGTATTAATGATTTGAAATGCAACAAGCTATTATTTCATTAATACATTATTGCATCAAGCATTTTTTGGCTACCCTATATATAGAAAATTGCTTCTGCTCCGTTATAGCTAAATGAGCATTAAGTTATTAATCCAGTCGGCGCTAATTTATTCGGTTGTACTTGCCTGTACATTTTCCGCAGCGGAAAACAAAGCAACGCAAGATGAAAAGCTAAAGCAGCACGAAACGGTGCAGCCTCAGGGAAATACTATTTCAGAAAGGTTTCTTCCACCAGCCGGATTCACACGTAAAAAATATCAGCCCAATTCATATGAAACATATCTTGGAAAATTACCATTAAAACCCAATGGCACAAAAGTGAAACTACATAATGGCGATTTAAAAGAAAATCAATTGGCAGCGGCGGCTGTACTTGATGTTGAAGTAGGTAAAGAAAACCTGCAGCAATGTGCCGATGCGGTAATGCGCTTACGTGCTGAATATCTGTATGCTACAAAGCAGTACAGTAAAATTCACTTTAATTTCACCAATGGTTTTCTGGCCGATTATAACACATGGAAGCAAGGCAACCGCATATTTATAAACGGAAACCATGTAAGCTGGAAAAAAACCAGGGAACCCTCTGATACTTATAACGATTTTCGCGAGTACATATATATGGTTTTCCGCTATGCAGGCACGCTGTCCTTATCGAAAGAATTAAAAGCGGTGAACATTAAGGCTATGCAGCCGGGCGATGTTTTTATCCAGGGCGGTTCACCGGGCCATGCGGTACTGGTTGTGGATGTAGCTGAAAATAAGTCGGGTAAAAAAGTGTTTATGCTCGCCCAGAGTTATATGCCTGCGCAGGATATTCATATCCTGGTAAATAATAATAAACCGGAGATTTCGCCCTGGTACGAAATGCCTGAAGAAAACCTACTGCAAACACCGGAATGGACTTTTACAACAGATCAATTGATGCGGTTTTCGGAAGAGTAAAACAAAGTGTTTTTTGACAGAATAAATATGCAATTTTTTGGCTGGCTGTAAAAATTCAACTTTTATACCGAACCTGGCCAAACTGAATGCTTCCAAATATACCGTAGTAAGATTGCTTGCGATTCAGATTCGCAGTGGCGCCAAAACCAAAGCCGAAACGGTTGCTAAGAGGCCAGGTTGTCATAAGCAATACAGGTAAACCCAGCAAGAATTCTGTTTTATCTTTTTTTATAAGATGGCATTACCTGGAAACCTGGCTGCGGTATTATACTATAACTTGTAAATTTTACCAGGGAAAGCCCGGCAGAAGCGGAAAAACTTACATCGCGCTTGTTTGTGCCATAACCAATCATCGGCGAAAATTCTGAAATGGTGCCGCTTTCGTCCAACCTGAAAACTGGCGTGATTACCATGTATCTGAAACTCAATAATGTATTTTTTTTCCTGGTGATGTAAAGCCAGCGTGCCGAGCAGTTTTTTATGCGCTTCTCCTGCATCTATCCTTAACCATGTATTTATAGAATCCTGCTGCGCACAAAGCATTTTTGGCAAGAATCATATATGCAAAAGTAAGATTATTATATTCAGTTTCATTGTTTTAAGTGGTTTTAAATTTATGGCTTTAGATCACCAATGCTGAAATGCATCATCAGGCCCATGTAAGGATAAGTGGTATTGATATTTGCGACAACGAAAAAACCGGCGCCGGTATATTTTGTAGGGTCAAATCGCACTTCTGCCATTAAATTTATTCCTACTGTAAAAAAGTTTATTGCTTCGTTTTGCTGAACTTGTAAGCCGTTTCTGCTGTAAAAATCACTCATCTTTCCCCAAACAGGCCCAATACCGGCAGTTGCTCCTGAAAAACCATATTTCTGGTTAAGGCATTTACCTCTGACCAATGCAACAGTATGAACTTCATCTACAACTTTAAAACCCTGGCTCGTCAAAAAATGTAATCCATAGTATTTGCTTCTGTCCACAGGTGAAATGCGTATATCCAAACTAATGGCTGGCCCAGAGCCGCCTGCACCAATTCCGCCGCTTAACCACAATAAGTTATAATCCATACTATCGGCTTGCATTGTGGTTTGTTGCGCACAAAGTATTTTCGGCAAGAAGCATATATATACAAGAAGAACAGATGTTATAATTTTCATAGTATTCAGTTTCTGAAGTTACAGCCGGTAAATTTTAAAGTATTTTGCACTGGTAGCTTATATGGAAGTACAGCATTCAGTTCGCATATATGCTTTTATTTCAGCGCTTTGTATGTGAAAACCGTAGAGTATTCAGTATAATAAAACTTTAATTTCTTGATCTTATAGCTGTGTTACTTCTGAAACCGGACTACTCTTACAGATGCCAGCAAGCTGCCAAAAGGCTGAATAAAATTTAAATTCCCCATTGCCTGTATGCCTATGGAGAAATTGTGGTTTATGTTGAGGCCGAATTCAGCCTGTGCAGGCAAGCCAGGGCTAAGCATACTTTTACTTGTATAGGAAGTTGAGAATTGGGTAACTTGCAACGTAGTAACATTGTAATATAAAAGTGAGAAGCCACTGCCTGCATTGGCATAAAAGTTATTATTTGTTGTGGAGATTCCAAATATGCCGTTGATCTCAATCAATGAAGAATTTACATCGTTTGTTTTTGGAGAAACGTGGATGCGCGTACCAAAATTAAAACCGGCATAAACATGTTTCTGCTGCACATAAAGTCCTGTACTTGTTACTAATTTCTGCCTTAAGTCATCATCTTTAAAAGTGCCGGCACCAACTGCCTGGTTAATCCACCACCTATCAATTTTTTTCTGCGCACAAAGCATTTCTGGCAGCAAGCATATATGCAAAAGCAGAATTAAGAGTTTGAATTTCATTGCTTTTTATTTTAAATTTTCGATGATTTCAGCCTGCCTGCACTTAATGAGAGCATGCATGCTACATAGGTGTACCGGGGATTTAAATTTGCGAAAAAAGTTAGGCCTGCACCAGCGTATTTTATTGGGTCGAAACGAAACTCGGCCTGAATGGGAATGCCGATTGTTGTGAAAGGAATTTCCTGATAATGTCCCCAGGAAAATCCTGCACCGCCCAATATTTCACCTTCTTTTATACCCCAAACGGGCCCAACACCGGCAGATGCGCCCAAAAAACCATGTTTCCGGTTTGTATAAACTCCTATAGTTGCAGCAGCAGCATTTGTTCTTGCGGGTGATAAAATCCGTTCACTAAAGATAGTATGAACGCCAATTGAAATTAATTTATCAGATGGCGCCCAGTTATAGTCAATTGCTGCAGCTATTTCTGCGCCGCCCAAGCCAGCTGATAATTTAAGCCAATGCAAATCCTTGTCTTTCTGCGCTAAAAGCATTTCCGGCACAAGGCATATATGGAAAAGTAAGAAACAGATTACATTTTTCACAGCTTATTATTTGTATTGTATGCAAGTAACGCTGTTATCTTAAATGCGGATAATTGATTTCTGCAACTACATTTTTCACTTTTGCATTTTCTGCGACTTTTTGTTAAGATTTTGATGTTTTGGACGAAAAATTTGCGAAAACTGCTACTGCAAATTTATTTTTACGGATTTCTGCAAATATTTCCTGTTTGGCACGATTCGTTTTCTGCACTTTATTCATTTTATGCTGAAAATTATTTCGTCTTGAACTGTGATTCTTTTGATTTGATTGATTAAATATGATTATCAGAAATCAAGAAAATCCACTAATTCTGTAAATCATGATTCAGAAATATTTCCTATATCTCATTTGCTCAAAAAATGCTTTCGTGCTCGTTATCGGGCGTATGCAATACGCCCCTACAGCGCTCCGAATTTCGTTTAAAGCTAATTTCCACATTTCCATATTTGCACATCTTCACATTTGCCTTAATTTTCCAATTTTCCAATTTTCCAATGTTGCAATCCCTAATTTTGCAGCTTAATCCAATTACAAAATGTACAGAACACATACCTGCGGCGAACTCAGATCGGAACATATCGGCCAACAAGTAACCCTTAGCGGCTGGGTGCAATATAACCGCAATTTCGGCGGAATGACTTTTATTGATCTCCGTGACCGTTACGGACTTACGCAGCTGTGTTTTAATATGGATTGGGATGCCATGCTTTGTGCTGATGCCCGAAAACTCGGCCGCGAATATGTGATTCAGATTACAGGTGAAGTTCGTGAGCGCGAAAACAAAAATCCAAACCTGGAAACCGGTGATATTGAAATAGTTGTAAACCAGTTAGGCTTATTAAATTCCAGCAAAACACCGCCATTTACCATAGAAGACGAAACCGATGGCGGCGAAGAACAGCGCTTGAAATACCGTTATTTAGATCTTCGCAGAAAACCTGTAAAGAACGCCATTATGCTGCGCCACAAGCTGATGCAGGAAAGCCGCAGATATTTAGATAATCTTGGTTTTCTGGAAATTGATACGCCATTCTTGATAAAATCTACTCCGGAAGGCGCACGGGATTTCGTAGTGCCGAGCCGCATACACGCAGGTGAATTTTATGCCTTGCCGCAATCACCACAAATTTTCAAGCAATTGCTGATGATGAGCGGCTTCGACAGGTATTTCCAGATCGTAAAATGCTTCCGTGATGAAGGTTTCCGTGCAGACAGGCAGCCGGAATTTACGCAGGTGGATTGTGAAATGGCTTTCGTGCACCAGCAGGATATTATTGATATTTTCAGCGGTTACGCGAAGCATGTTTTTAAGGAAGTTCGTGGTGTGGATCTTGGTGAAATTGAGATTCTTACGTATGCGGAAGCCATGAAACGTTTCGGCAGCGATAAACCCGATATGCGTTTCGGGATGGAATTCGTGTATTTCGATGAATTGGTACAAGATGTAGATTTCGCGCCATTCAACGAAGCACGCAGCGCAAACGGTTCAATTATCGGCATCCGTGCAGAAGGTTGCGCGAACTATACACGTAAACAATTGGATGCTTTGGTGGAATTCGTGAAACAGCCGAATCGTGGTATGAAAGGGTTGATCTGGGCGCGGGTAAATGAAGATGGAACCGTAAAATCGAGCGCGGATAAATTCTTCACGGAAGAAAAACTGAAACAATTAGCCGAAGCTGCCGGCGCAAAACAAGGCGATCTGATCCTGATTCTTGCCGGCGCAACTACGCAAACACAAAAAGCTTTAGGCGATCTAAGATTAGAAATAGCGCAACAACTTGGCCTTCGCGATAAAAATAAATTCAAAGCGTTGTGGGTGGTAGATTTCCCGATGTTCGCTTACGATGAGGAAACCAATTCCTGGACTTTTGAGCATCATCCCTTCACTTCGCCGAAAGCGGACCACATGCACCTCATCCATTCCGATCCCGGGAAAGTGCTTGCCAACGCGTACGATTTCGTGATCAATGGCTGGGAATGCTGCTCCGGCTCCATCCGTATCCACGACAGCAAAATACAAGCTTCTATTTTCAAGGCAATCGGTTTAAGCGAGGAAGAAGCGCAGGAAAAATTCGGTTTCTTGCTTGGTGCTTTGGAATTTGGTGCGCCGCCGCATGGTGGCTGCGCTTTCGGTTTCGACCGTTTGGTTTCTCTCATGGCCGGTACAGATTCCATCCGCGATGTAATTCCTTTCCCTAAAAACAATGCCGGCAAAGATTTGATGCTGGATGCGCCAAGCCCGATTGATGATAAGCAATTGAAGGAATTGCATATTGGGATTGAGGTGGAGTAAACCGCTGATTAATAATGATTATTGTGATTCCGCTGATTTTGTTTTTTGATTATTAAAGCATTTTTTGGAGAAGTGATATATGGAAATTATAACAATGTCAAGTGAGAAATTTGAAAGCCGATTGGAAGAATCGTTGCAAGATTATAAAGACGGAAAAGTTATTTCTGCGGAAGATTTGATTGATGAAATCGAAGGTTGGAATTGATATTTAAGATTTTTTTGAAGAGATGATATATGGAAAAGCAGTTCAGCAATGAGCTGCTTTTTTTCTTGATTTTAATCTGGAAGAATCTTCAACAAATATTAATATTTACCTTTGTAATTATTGGGTGAGAAAAAAAAGATGGATAAAACAGCTGTTGAGTTTTTTGCAGGGATTGGATTAATGCGCGCCGGATTAGAAATTGCTGGCTGGAAAGTTGTTTTAGCAAACGATATTGATGTCACTAAGAAACGCCTTTACTTAAATCATTTCTCAGAAAGTCAAGACGAATTTATTTTAGATGATATTCATAACCTTAAACCTGAGCAAATCCCTACTGCTACTTTAGCAACTGCATCATTTCCATGCACAGATCTTTCTTTGGCTGGTAAGCGTGAAGGGTTACAGGGAAAACATAGTTCAGCTTTTTGGGGCTTTGTGAATATTCTGGATGGTATGGGAGAAAGAAAACCGCCATTAGTCCTATTAGAGAATGTTGCTGGATTTCTTACATCACATAACGGTAAAGATTTTTATGATGCACTAATTGCTTTGAATAAACTAGGTTACGCAGTTGATGCTTTTTTAATTGACGCCTCGCATTTTGTACCACAGAGTCGTGTAAGACTTTTTATTGTAGGAAAATTAAAAGAAACCTCTGATATAAGAATTCGCTATTGTTTTCCTGAAAC
>DAIUCM010000183.1:0-7097 GCA_036846145.1 Bacteroidota bacterium | reverse complement strand
CTTTTTTACTAACTATGGTAAAAATTCTATAAAATAAGATAATGAAAATAGCGCTGGCACAATTAGATTTTCATGTTGGTAATTTCCAGGAAAATACATCTAAAATTATTGCATCCATACAGGAAGCGAAACAGCAGGGGGCCAAACTGATTGCGTTCCCCGAGCTGGCCATTTGCGGCTATCCGCCCCGGGATTTCCTGGAGTTTAATCATTTTATTGAACTTTGCGAAAATGCAATCAACGAAATAGCACAACATTGTATAGATATTGCAGCAATTGTTGGGTCGCCAAGTGTAAACCCCGAAATTAAAGGTAAAGACCTTTTCAACTCGGCCTATTTTTTAAAAGATGGCAAGGTTGAAAGTATCACACACAAAGCGCTTTTGCCAACGTACGATATTTTTGATGAATACCGTTATTTTGAGCCCAATACACAGTTTAAATGTATTGAGCTGGACGGCTGTAAAATAGCGTTAACCATTTGCGAAGATCTCTGGAATATTAATGATAATCCATTATATATAAGCCACCCGATGGATGTGCTGATCAAAGAAAATCCGGATTTCGCTGTGAATATTGCTGCATCACCTTTTTCTTTTACGCACGATGAAAAACGCACAAATGTGTTGATTGATAACGCCAAACATTATGGCATTCCGTTCTTTTATGTAAACCATGTCGGCGCGCAGACGGAGCTGATTTTTGATGGCGGATCAACTATTGTTAATGCTGAAGGCAAGGTATTTAAAATGCCTGCTTTTGAAGAAAAAACGCAGGTATTTGATCTGGATGAAATAAAAGCCGGAAAAGGCGGCAAAGATTACCAGAAGCCTGAAAAATACGAAATCATTTACGCTGCACTTGTCGAAGGAATCCACGATTATTTCAAAAAACTTGGTTTCCGGAAAGCTACGCTCGGTATGAGCGGGGGAGTAGATTCTGCACTGGTTTTTGCGCTGGCTGTAAAAGCATTGGGAAAAGAAAATGTGCTGCCTGTGCTGATGCCTTCTCCATACTCTTCAGACCATTCAATAAATGACTCGCTGGAAATGGTGAAACGTCTTGGCACCGATCATAAAATTATACCAATAGAAAAAATAATGAAGGCTTATGATGAAACACTCGAGCCGTATTTTAAAGGCTTAGCGCCTGGTATAACCGAGGAAAACATACAGGCTCGTGCGCGCGGCGCCATATTAATGGCATTGTGTAATAAATTCAACCTGATTCTTTTAAACACAAGCAATAAAAGCGAAGCTGCGGTTGGTTATTCAACCATGTACGGCGATTCCATTGGCGCAATTTCTGTATTGGGCGATGTTTATAAAACAGAGATTTATGAGCTGTGCAGGTATGTAAATAATGTTCAGGGCGATGTAATTCCTGAGCATATTTTAACCAAAGCGCCAAGTGCTGAGCTGCGGCCGGGACAAAAAGATTCGGACAGCCTGCCGGAATATGATGTTCTGGATAAAATACTTTACCAGTATATAGAGCTTCACCAGGGTCCGCGAGAAATTATAAGCCAGGGTTTTGATAAAGAGCTGGTTTACCGTGTTTTGAAACTGGTTAACCAGAATGAGTTCAAGCGTTTCCAGGCACCGCCGATTCTGCGTGTTTCAAATAAGGCTTTCGGCTCGGGCAGAAGATTGCCAATTGTAGGCAAATACCTGTCGTAATACAGCATTAAAAGTATTAATTTTAAATAGAATAGCCGCTTGTAATGCGTATTGTTTCAACTGTGCCTTCTCAAACCGAATTACTTTTTGACCTGGGTTTGGATGATGAAATTGTAGGTATAACCTGGTTTTGTATTCATCCGAAGGAAAAAATTAAAAACAAAACAAAAATTGGCGGCACCAAAAACCTGAAACTCGATAAAATACGCGCGCTAAAGCCTGACCTGATCATAGCCAACAAGGAAGAAAATGAGCGCTCGCAGATTGAAGCGCTGGCAAAAGAATTCCCCGTTTACATCAGCGATATTTTCAACCTGCAGGATGCTTATGAAATGATGAACAGGGCAGGGGAACTTACAGGCAGAAAGCCAGAGGCGCAACAATTAATCGAAAGTGTAAAAAAAAGCTTCGCAGGCTTACAGAAAGCAGAAAAACAAATTCGCACGCTTTACCTGATCTGGAAAGATCCATATATGAGTATCGGGAAAAATACCTTTATTCACCATATCTTAAATGATGTTTGCGGATTAAAAAACGTATGTGAAGATGAACTGCGTTACCCGGAACTTACGCTGGAAAAGATAAAAGCGCTTAACCCGGAACTTGTTTTGCTATCATCGGAACCTTATCCATTCAAGGACAAGCATATAAATGAGCTCAGCCAATTGCTTCCGCGTGCAAATATTTTACTGGTGGATGGTGAAATGTTTTCCTGGTACGGAAGCAGGTTGAAATTAACTGCGGAATATCTTAAAACTTTTTTAGCAGAATGTTCTCAATAGATGCTAATTGTCTCAGTTTCAAATACTAAGTATTAGTACAAAAGTACTGGGAATTGAGTACTAAGAAAAAATAGAAGATTAAATTGTTGTTTATTAGTGATTTACAGTTGATGCCAAAGTGCAATTTAATTAAAACTAAATTTGTACTGTTACTTAAATAAAATTAGTTTTGGTTCTTATTTAATATTCTACCGGCTGTATTTAAGGCAACTTTACCAACACGTACAATATTTAATGAGCCAAACATGATCACCAATACCCTGCGGCTTTTTTTAAAAAGCAAAGGGCCGATACAAACTGCTGTAAACTGTGCCGCGAGGGTAGATATAGCTGCGCCTTTTATGCCCATAACTGGAAGCAATAACAGGTTAAGCATAATATTTACAATACAGCCAAGGGTTGTATTTATAGTTATGTAGCGCGGCATGTTTTCAATAATAAGCCATTTGTTGCTGGCGTTTCCCCAGAAAACAATTACACTTGCCCATATATGTATAGCCAGTACAGTACCTACTTCCGGCGAATATTTATTACCGTAAAGTATTGGAACCAGCGGCTCGGCTATAAGCGAAATGACCAATGCAGCAGGCAGCGATATCCAGGTAAGCATATCGAAAAGCTTCTGCATGCGCGCATTGTAAACGGCTTCGCCCATGTTTTTACCGTTTATAATAGCCGCATATAATGATGAAGTTATTACAATCGGCAGGAAATAATACGCCTCACTGAGCTTTATGGCAGCAGAGAAATTACCCAGCGCTGGCACACCAAGTATTTCCTTTATCATCAGCTGATCTATTCGCATATAAGCAACAACCATTAATCCCGATATTATTAAGGGCCATGACAGTTTAAGGTATTCCATTGCTATGGCGCGGTTAAATTCCAGGTTCAGCCTGCCTTCCTGTTTGAGGTAAAAGTATATCAGCAACAGGCTTATGATCACAAAATCAAGCACATAAATAATTACGAAATACAGTACCGGCATGGCAAAGTAAACCATTAGCAGCTTTAGCACAGATGTTATAAGCATAGCTGTTAAAGATGCTTTAACATTGAGTTTAGATTTCAGCTTAGCCTGGAAGTAACGGTCAATAAGATCGGTGCTTTGTACCAGCAGCAGGCATGATGTTATAAGAATTAACGGATAGCTGTCATCGCCATATTCGGTTAAAAAATTAAATAAAATTACAATGGAAAGTACAAATAAACCTCCCAGTAACCTGGTAAGCATTGCGGTGCCTAAAATCTCCTTTTCCCTGCCATCATTCTTAACCAGCTCGCGAATAACTATATCACCTAAGCCCAGGTTTGCAAAAGGCTGAAATATAAAAATGGCGGCAACAGCATAATTCAGCAAGCCCAGGTTTTCCGGGCCCAGGTAGCGTACTACCACCACGCCAACTATAAGATTGGCAAATATCCTGACTACTTTATCTGCAATCAGCCAGCTGGTGTTGAAAAAATATTTCTTTTGATGAACGGAAGTAAATGGCGATTTCAATGGCTATATATAGAGTGCGCGGAAAATGCTTTGCTTGCGCGGTGCAAATAAAATGCTAATTTATTGAATTGAAAATTTAGCTTGTTGTATATCGATGATAATTTTCAGTAAAATCTTTATAAACCAGTTTAATTCCCTTTTCCAAACTTGTATCTGCTTTAAATCCGGTTGCATGAAGCTTTGTAACGTCCAGTATTTTCCTGGGCGTGCCATCGGGTTTGGTTGAATCCCACCTGATTTCGCCTTCAAAGCCAACAATATTTTTTATGGTTAAGGCCAGGTCTTTGATGGAAAGATCTTTGCCCGTACCTATATTTACTGGCAGAGCCTCGTTATACGTAAGCATTAAATGCAAGCAGGCAGCTGCCAGGTCATCCACGTACATAAATTCCCTTAGCGGAGCGCCTGTTCCCCATAAATCTGTATATGGCAAGCGGTTGATTTTGGCTTCATGAAATTTACGGATCAGCGCCGGAAGCACATGTGAACTTTCTAGGTCATAATTATCATTAAAGCCATATAAGTTGGTCGGCAGGGCCGATATAAAATTATTCCCAAACTGGTGCCGGTAAGTTTCGCATAGTTTAATGCCGGCAATTTTAGCGATGGCATAAGGCTCATTTGTTGGCTCCAAAGGGCCGGTTAACAAATATTCTTCCCTTAAGGGCTGCGGCGCCATTTTAGGATAAATACAAGAGCTGCCCAGGAAAAGCATTTTTTTAACACCGTATATATGGCAGTGATGAATTACATTGGCTTCGATCATTAAATTATCGTACAAAAACGCTGCACGGTAAATATTATTTGCCATTATACCGCCAACTTTAGCCGCAGCTAAAAAAACATATTCCGGTTTCTCCTGCGCGAAAAAATCTCTAACGGCACGCTGGTCCCGCAGGTCGAGCTCTTTTGAGGTTCGCAGCAGTAAATTATAATAACCTTCAGCTTTTAATTTTCTTACAATGGCCGAGCCAACCATGCCCAAATGGCCCGCTACATAAATACTTGCGTTCTTTTCCATATAAGGTTGTTACTCAAAATAGTTTAGGGTTGTAAAACCGCTTTCCTTTAAAAACTTTTCTTTCTTCATTAAATCAAGATCCGAAAGTATCATTTCCTTTACCAGCGTTTCGATATTATATTTTGGTTTCCAGCCGAGTTTTTGCTGCGCTTTAGCCGGATCACCAACCAGCAGATCGACTTCTGTAGGCCTGAAATATCTTTCATCTACGCTTACAACCACATCGCCATTTTTCAGTGAGCAAAAGCCGATCTCCAGATCGTTCAGCTGTTTATAATCAATATCATCTACCATGCCTTTTTCCGCATTTCCGGTACCTTCAAATCTTAATAAAATACCTAATTCTGCAAAGCTCATTTTAACAAAATCACGTACGGTTGTTGTTTGGCCAGTGGCTATCACGTAATCTTCCGGTACAGGCTGCTGTAAAATTAGCCACATGGCCTTTACATGATCTTTCGCATGTCCCCAGTCGCGTTGTGCGTTAAGGTTGCCAATGTATAGCATATCCTGCATGCCTAATACTATTTTAGCTGTTGCCCTTGTAATTTTTCTTGTTACAAATGTTTCGCCACGTATGGGCGATTCATGGTTAAAAAGAATGCCGTTGCAGGCAAACATGTTATAAGCTTCCCTGTAGTTCACCGTGATCCAGTAACCGTATAGTTTGGCTACCGCATACGGCGAGCGGGGATAAAAAGGTGTCTGTTCATTTTGCGGAACAGCTTGTACCAGCCCGTAAAGTTCAGATGTTGATGCCTGGTAAATACGTGTTTTTTGTGTTAAACCGCATATTCGTACCGCTTCCAGCACACGCAATGGCCCCAGCGCATCGGCGTTAGCGGTATATTCGGGTGTTTCAAAGCTAACCTGCACGTGACTTTGCGCAGCCAGGTTATAAATTTCGTCGGGCTGTGTTTCCTGTACTATCCTTATCAGGTTGGTAGAATCGGTAAGGTCGCCATAATGCAGGTACATGCGCACATTCTGCTCGTGCGGGTCCTGGTAAAGATGATCAATTCTGTCGGTGTTTAAAGATGAGCTCCTGCGTTTTATGCCGTGTACGATGTAACCTTTTTTAAGAAGCAGTTCTGCAAGGTAAGCGCCATCCTGACCCGTAATTCCTGTGATTAATGCTACTTTAGGAGCCATAGTTTACATATATAATGTTTTCAGGAAATACTTTGCTTTTCCTGTTGTATGCAAAGTTGCTGTTTTTTTGCTGTTATCGGAAGCTGAAGCCAATATTACTGCTGCCCTTTGCTTACAGCGCAGTGAACCAAATAAAGCGGTAATGGTTATCCCAAAAAAACCTGAACCATTTTACAACCGGTATATATATGAAAAAAACCATTGGCGGAATACTAACCTTACTTGGCGCAATTTTACTTGTTATAGGCGTTGTTGGCCTTTTCGGAAGCAACCTGGTACAAGGCAACCCATGGATATTCACCATACTGGGCGGAGTTTTTTTTATTGCCGGCATCAGTTTACTTAAAACCGTACGCAGTGTAGAAGGCGGTAACCCGCATGACAGGCTTTAATTTAAAGTGAATAAAATATTTAACCTTAAAATTAAATTTTTTAAAAAACTGTTGCTTGTAATAATTAATTGCTATTATTGCATATAAAAGAAACACATCAGCAAAGCCCCGCAACATATATCATAGTCTAACTTTCTCATATTGTATTAATACACAACAACTTAATATTAAACAACCTATTTTCAATTTTTTCAAATTTTTTTTCAAGATGGACATCTACGTTGGTAATTTATCATTTCAAATGGCAGAGAGCACTCTGCAAGAGCTTTTTTCAGAATTCGGTGAAGTAAAATCTGTTAAGATCATCACAGATAAAATGACAGGTAAATCTAAAGGTTTTGCTTTTGTGACAATGGATAACGAGGAAGAAGCAAATGCTGCTGTAGAACAATTAAACGGCAGAGACGTAAACGGCCGTAATATTATTGTTAACCAGGCGCGCCCAAAAACTGAAGGCGATTATAAACCATCGGGCGGAAGCCGTGGTGGCAGTGGCGGTGGTTATGGCGGCGGCGGAAACCGTGGTGGCAGCGGTGGCGGTTATGGCGGCGGTGGAAACCGTGGCGG
>DAIUCM010000182.1:0-7152 GCA_036846145.1 Bacteroidota bacterium | reverse complement strand
GCATTCATAATTTACAATTCTATATATGATAAACGTAAAAAATGCTTTTAATGTATTTTCAATCAATAAAAAAATCTGAATTAAATTACTGTTCTGCGAAAATCAAAGTAATTTTTAATTCTTCATTTTTAATTTTTAATTGAATTAAATTGGTTCTTCCAGGAGGTCAATAAACTCTACGGTTGTTGCTTCCATGCGGAAGATGAGCTTATCGAGCATAATAGTTAGCTGATTATAACCAACATACGCCGGTACACCTACAAATAATCCACCGGCTGTGGTTACAAGCGCTTCATAAATACCGCCGGCCACCAAACCCGGGCCAACGGCTGAGCCTGCAATAGAAAGTTTATAGAATGCGCCGATCATACCGGTTACTGTTCCAAGGAATCCAACCATTGGCGCTGCACCGGCCACTGTGGCCATTAAGCCGAAATTTTTCTCCAGCTTAAGTACCTGTAAATTGGCTTCATTTTCCACCGCGCCGCGAATATCGGCGAAAGATTTACCAATGCGCGAAATGCCTTTTTCAACCATACGGGCAATCGGCGTATCGGTGTTTTTACAAAGGCTGCGCGCTGCTTCTATATTTCCGCTTTGTACATAATCGCGGATCTGGTTCATGAAGTTCTTATCGATCTGCGAGGCTTTTCTCAAAGTAATATACCTTTCTATAAAGATATAAATACCCAGGAAACCAAGTAAAATGATTGGAATCATGAGGAAGCCGCCTTTCATAATAAGGCTGAGGATGGAAACTTCTCCGCTTGCTGCTGCGGTTGCAGCTGTATCAACAGCTGCTGCTGTACCAGGGGATTGTAAGAAAAATGTCATTTGCGATTTTTATATTACCATTTTAAAAGCCAGGCTGCGTGGTTTTCCTGCTGTTTTATTTTTTGAAGTTGCTGGTCCGCCGTAAGGCTGTCAGCTTCTACAGTATATGCAACGCGGGTAAGGCCGTTTTCATTGTCCAGTACTTCCGCTTTATAACCTTTTTTTTCCAGCTGCTGCGCGAATTTATTCGCGTTGGCTACGGAGCTGAATGCGCCGCCAATTACATAAAATTTCGAGCTTTCTGCTGCTGTACCTTGCGCTTCTGTTTCCGCAACCAAGGTTTCTGATATTTGCGGCGTGCTTGTAACTTCTTCATTTACAGTCTTATCAACTGCGGGTTTATCAATTGCAGCCAGGTTTTGCTGTTGCATCAATGTATGCTGAAAGCGAATTTCATCAAATATCAAAAAACCAAGCGTTAAACTAACGGCTGTTATTGTGGTATAAACAGCTCTTTGCAGCCAGATTTTTCGGCCTTTTGGCAATGCTTTGGCTTTTGTTTTTATATTTTTCTCCAGCTTTTGTGTATAAGTTTGCTGCTCAACCGGCTTTAGCTGCAGGCTTGTTAAACCATAAGCCATTACATCGAAATTTTTTAAGGCAAAGGGCGTAAACTGCCATTTTTCAGCTGCATCCTGCTGTAAAGCGCCAATATTTTCAAGGTTTAATATCTGTCCTGAATTGAGTATGTTTTTCCAGTTTTTAACCTGCTCTGCCACAAGCGCTTGCGCTTCTGCGTAAGGTATTTTCTGCCAGTTGCTTATATGGCTGCAAAGCAAACCATCGTTCATTTGCAGGTTACGGTTGAAACCGATACTTTTACCCGGCGCCAGCAATTCATGCGAGTGCGAACCGAAAACGGACGGCATACGGTTCAGCACAAAGCCTCCGAAATCAGGCACCTGTACGCAATCGTTTCGCTCTAATAACTGAGCTATCTGTTTTTCAACACTTTCCATTTTCACAAGGGTATTTTTTGCCAATTGCAAGTTTACGAAAAAGCCAATTGATTTGCGAATTAAAAAAAATATAAAAATTAGCTGTATGCTTATGTACCCGGAGTACAATTTGGCCGGCCATCCATATATAACGAGTTAAAAAAATACTTCATGGTTTTGTTTGCAGCCTTCTGAATGCATAAACCGTCTGCCGAATATTTTCTTATTAAAAAAATGCATGCGTATTTCAAACATTATCAGCGCAATGTGGTTTGTGAATATTGTATAAGTTCAAAAAACAGAATAATGATTAAATTTATTTTAATGTAAATGCTGCTTCAATAAACAATGTGCAGCAAAATAAAATTTGAGCCTATGAAGCGGATTTTTTACACAATTTTTGGCTGGCTGATGATAATTGCTGCAGCGCAGGCGCAAGGCAATAAACAGGATTTTGAAGGAATTATTACATACAGGCTTATTATTGAGGCCAAGAACCCAATGTTAAACACAAGGAACCTGCAGGCAATGTTTGGCGATACCATGCGGCTTTACCTGAAGGAAAATAACTATAAAATGGCTTTTACAGGCACATACGCCCGTGAAATACTTTATACAGGCGATGAAAATAAACACTATATAACGCTTGGGCCAATAGATTCGCTGGTTTGGCGGTATTGTAACGAGCATGCGAGCAGCGCCATTTATACTTCATCTACAGAAAATGCCGGTTACATCATGGATTATAAATGTAATTCGTACGCCATACAAACAGATTGGGGACTTACAACTTATTATTATTCGCCCCAGCTTAAGTTAGATCCGAAAAAATACAAACAGCATATTTTCAATTATTTCAACGTATATGTACAGTATGCGCAGGCGCCGTATTTAAAATACGTTTATTCCGGCCCAAGTTTTAAACTTACTTTGGTGGCAGTAGATATACAGAAGCAGCAAATAGAGCGAACTGCTTTCCATGCCAAATGGAGCCCGGTTTCCACTGCCGATAATATTACAAAATAAGGCTGATTTTCAGAATATTATAAATTAATACACTGTTTACAGATCATACCGGCAATAAATGCGTTAAACTTTTATAATTTGTATGAATGAAACTTGCCGGATTACTTTTAATGATAGCAGGAGTTTTAATGTTTCTTGCATTTTTGTTACAATTGCCAAACTTGTTTTATTTGTTCCGCGAAGGTTCGGCCGATTTATTTAGCAGAATTATGTATAGCCTGTTAATACTGGCTGCATCGGCTGCATTGTTTTACTTCGGCCGAAAAATAAGGCATTCCAGGTTTTAGCTGAATAAAATCTCGATATCTTTTTTAGTGAGGAAGTTTCCGGAACCTGCATTACTGTCAATTAAGCTGGCGCTAAGCTGTAACTTCCTTTCCTGCAGCTGAAGTATTTTTTCCTCAACAGTATTTTTAGAGATGAACTTATATGCGAAAACGCTTTTTTGCTGCCCGATTCTGTGCGCCCGGTTAATGGCCTGCTGCTCAGCGGCCGGGTTCCACCAGGGATCGCACATAAATACATAATCTGCCTCGGTTAAGGTAAGGCCAACGCCACCTGCTTTAAGCGAAATAAGGAAAACCTGATTTGCAGCATCTTCCTTAAAATCCTGCACGGCTTTTTGCCTGTTTTGCGTTTGCCCGGTTAAATAAGCGTAATCAATCTTCTTCTTTTTCAAATGGGCGGCAATAATATCCAAATGCCTTACAAACTGCGAAAAAACTAAAACTTTGTGGTTCTCTGCCAATACGCTTTCCAATGTATTCACTATATCGTCAAACTTACCTGAATCGCCTGTGTACTGGTTATCAAACATATACGGATGATTGGCAATTAAACGCAGCTGCATTAAACCCCGTAAAATAAATATCTGCGATTTTTTTTCGCCGATGGTATCAATACTTTCCAGTATTTTTTTGCGGAAGTAATTTCTCGATTCTTCGTACCTGGATTTTTGCTGCTGTGTCATCTCTGAGAAGTAAACTTTTTCGGTTAATGCAGGCAGATCTTTGGCAACCTGCTCTTTCGTTCTGCGCAAAATAAACGGCGATATCAGCTTTTTTAACTTTTCACGTTTCTCAGCGTCATTTTTCTTCTCAATTGGTATGGCAAACTCATCACGAAAAAACTGGTAGCTGCCCAGTAAGCCTGGATTCAGAAATGTCATCTGCGACCAGAGATCTGTTAATGAATTTTCGATTGGCGTACCTGAAAGGCTCAGGCGGTGTTTGGATTTTAAGGTTTTTACGGTTTTGCTGATCTTGGAAAGCGGGTTTTTTATAACCTGGCTCTCATCTAATATAATATAGTTGAACTCATATTGCTGCAGTATTTCAATATCATTTCTTAAGGTACCATAGGTTGTTAAAATTAAATCGGCCTGGGTAAAGTTTTTAATCCGCAGGCTTCTGTCCAGCCCTGTGTAATTAACGGTTTTAAGGTTTGCGGCCCATTTTTTCACTTCGTACTGCCAGTTGTGTATGAGTGAGGTTGGCATAATAATAAGCGAAGGTATTTTTTTGCGTACCCTTATATGGTTTACTTTTGGCGCGGCATCGTTAAATAAAGCAAGCTGCCCGTTTACCGGTATTAAAACTTCCTCAGGGTTGGTAAGTTGTTTCTCCTGTTCGCTCAGTAAAAGCGCAAGGGTTTGCACCGTTTTGCCCAGGCCCATATCGTCCGCCAGGCAGCCGCCAAATTTGTTCTGCTGCAGGCTCAGCATCCACTGGAAACCTTCTTCCTGGTAAGGCCGTAGTACATTTGTAAATTTATCGGGCAGCGCATAGTTTTCAGCTTCCGGCAACCTGGCTTCCAGCAGCGCTTTTTTCCAGCTTTCGGGCGTTGCTCCTTCACCAAAAATATTCTCCAGCAGGCCGAAATGGTGCTTTTTTAAAGTGATCTGGTCGTCAATTCCATTATTGGAAAGCGCCATCAGTTCTTTATACTTTGTAAACCATTCCTGCGGAATAATGGCAACCTTACCATCGGGCAATATAAATTCGCTAACCTGGTTAAGTATATATTTTTTAAGCTTTATGAATGGTATTTTATACTCGCCGAAATTTACCGTAGCGTAAACATCAAACCAGTCCTGCTTATCTTCAACCGTATAATTAAGGCTTATTTCACCGAAGTGGTACTGGCTGGTATTGGCTTCCTGCGTTATACGGAAACCTTCATTTTCCAGCAGGCTTTTATGCTCATTTATCCATTTGGCAAAAGTCATAAACCCTGCTGCCGAACCATTTTCTTCGGGTAGTATATATGTAGCACCGCCTGAACTTTTTAAACCATGTTTTTCAAGCTGCTGACGGAAATTTGTCTCGGTTTCGGTATGGCGTATTGTTTTATGATAGCTGTAAACTTCGCCTTGTTTCTCCAGCTTTACAATGGTTTTTTTTACTTCCGAAGCCAAAATCTTTTCCCTTCCATAATCAAAATACAGGCTGAATTGTGGCTGGTTGTTCCATCCATTTTCCAGCTTTAAAACGGGCTGAGGTATTTTATCGTAAGTATATATATGGAAACCCTTGGGAATTACCTTGTATGATTCTATAAGCGGCGCAATGAATTTTTTATAATACTGTGGTTCAGCTGCTTTTGGTATCTGTATGTTCCATTTACTGAAAAACGGTGTAAGTTTAACGCCATCCAGGTTATCGGCAAAACGGTAAATCTTATCTTCCGCAAGCAGTACGCAAGGCTTATTGGTAATTAACATTACCTGCTTGTTTACAAATGATAGTTTTTCATCGGCGCAACGGAAAGTAGGGTAGTAGCGTGTACCGTCTTCTTCTTTGGTAAAATGAAAAAAAGCGCTTACTTCATTGGGTACATTCTCCAATGGCTGGTGTGCCGGGTTACCGGTTTTTCCGCGTAAGTAAATTGTTTTATTATTGATATGGCTGAGGCACCTGGCTATTTTCTCTTCAACATAAGGCCTTACAGCATCTTTATATAATTTATCGTCAAGGTATTTACTGAAAAATTCCTGCGGACGGATATCTTTTTTCTTGCTGAATTTACGGGTTATATTTTCCAGCGAATAGTCGGAACTAATTTTAATTGCCTGCTCCGCATCTTCATCAAGGCCCTGCGCGAAGGCTTTCATGGTATGCGCATACAGGCGCTGGTAAGTTAGCGAAAGCGAATTATTTTGATTTAACTGAACCGCATAAGGCTCTATAATCGGCCCTATTTCACTATCAGGATTTAACGAAAAAATTACCTCAAAAGGTTTGGCTGAATCTACACGCACAAGTCCCAAAAATTATATAACCAACAAAGGTAAGAGCATATTTCGGGCTTTGCTACAATTGTGGAAAAATTACCTGGCGATTTATTGCGCTACACGCTATTCGAGGCATATTTTATTAACAATATATATGCATTTCCAAATCATCAAACCTTTATTTTTCCATCGAAAACCTGCACTGCCGGGCCAATAAGCCAAATGTTGTTGTAGTTATAAACTGATGCCGGTGTAAAAGAAACCTGCAGGTTTCCGCCCTTTGTTTCTATGGAAATAGTTTTTTCCATATTAGCATCTTCAGAAAAATGCTCTGTGTAATAGGCTAATGCCGATGCAACTACGCCGGTACCGCATGAGTAGGTTTCATCTTCAACACCACGCTCATAAGTACGAACTTTAATTCTATTATCAGCAAGTACCTGTACGAAATTTACGTTTATACCTTCTTTTGCAAAATCCTGGTTATAGCGTATTGCGCGCGCCTGTTCCACAAAATTGTCTATTTCAACATCCTTGTGAAAAGCAACGTAATGCGGTGAGCCGGTATTCAGCATATAAGCATTATGGTATGATGAAATTTCAGAAACATCTTTCATCTGCAAAAATACATTTCCATCTTTATCGAACCTGGCTTTATGAGGCCCGTCAACAGCCAGGAAATCAAGTTCGGGCTGTGTAAAATCCAGGTCATGCGCAAACTGTGCGATACAGCGGCCACCGTTGCCGCACATAGAGCTTGGCCTGCCATCTGCATTAAAATACACCATTTCAAAATGGTAATCATTATGGTTCTGTAAAAGTATCAGCCCATCGGCGCCAATACCATAGCGCCTGTGGCAAAGCCTGGCAATCAGCTCATTATCATCAGCCGGGAATTGCAGCGGCCGGTTATCAATCATTACAAAATCGTTACCGGTACCCTGGTATTTATAAAAGACGAACTCTTTCAAAGTGTTAAAATTGGTTAAAGTTTGTACAACTGTAAATATGAAAAATTTTCATTTTAAACTGCCAGATTTTTCCCGCAACTGCCATTTTTATTGCATTGTGCTGTAACTATTGCCTCGCACATACGTTTAAACATGTAAACATATTAAAGGT
>DAIUCM010000181.1:0-7461 GCA_036846145.1 Bacteroidota bacterium | reverse complement strand
ATTTGTAACATTTTTATAAAAGAAAAATTTTTACAGATGGAAATTTAAACGTACTTTTAGAAAATAATTTAACATCTAAAAAATGCAGAAGCCCAAAATTCTTCAGAATGTAGTATTCTCTGTGTTGGTTATTGCATTTTTCTTTGCTTACAAATTTTTTATGCATGATGGTTAATAAGAAATAAAACAAAAAAATCCGG
Source organism: Bacteroidota bacterium (assembly GCA_036846145.1). Classification (GTDB taxonomy): domain Bacteria; phylum Bacteroidota; class Bacteroidia; order CAILMK01; family CAILMK01; genus DAIUCM01. The sequence goes on along the minus strand of DAIUCM010000181.1, from coordinate 7,261 downwards.
CCCAATATTGCGCCGGATTTCCTTTATTTTTTATCAGGTAATTTACCTGTACCGTTTCAATTTCTTGTACGTTTGGTTTCCTTTAAAATGCTTCGCAGGTAAACCAAGGTTTGCCAAACCTGCTGACGTAAACTGTAATTATCGAGCGTTAGGTAAAGAGCCTCATTACGCTCAATGGCAGATCTTAAGTCTTTTAAATTTCTCGATTTCATAGCTGTAGTTTGTTTTACGCATACATATATTCATAATGCGTGCCAAACTTTAAATACAATAGTAAAGCATTTATTTACAGCTACTTATATGGAAATACATTGTTTGAAGGTTGTAAAGTGGTAAGGTTTCAAGGTTGCTTCGCATCGCTTTAAACTTACAACTTTGTAATCTTGCAACTTTACAACTATTCTCTATAAGCAACTACCGAAATCTCTACATTCACATCTTTTGGCAATCGGCTAACCTCAACCGTTTCACGCGCAGGAAAATCTGAAGAAAAATAAGAGCCATAAATCTGGTTTACTGCAGCGAAATTATTCATATCGATAAGAAATATTGTAGATTTAACAATGTTGCTGAAATCAAAACCGGCTTCCTGTAAAACAAACTTTAAATTTTCCATTACTTGTTTTGTTTCTGTCTCAATATTCTCATTTTCAATCTGGCCGGTTTCCTGGTTTATAGCAATTTGGCCGGAAACGAAAAGAAAATTTCCCGCTTGTACAGCCTGGCTATATGGCCCTATTGGTGCCGGCGCTAATTCTGAATTTATTACTTTTTTGCTCATGATTTTTCCTTAAAATTTTGATGTTGAATGCTAAATTTTGAATTTTATTTGCTCGTGAACTGGCTACTGGTTACTGATTACTGGTTACTGATTACTGGTTACTGGTTTCTGATCATTGTTCAATTTCCTAATTTATTGAAACCTTTAAGAAAAATAGCGATATCTGAATAAACCGTATAATCCCGAGCATAAATGAAATTAAGCCTTTGTTTTGTTGAATCATCAATCTCAGAAATAGGCAATTCATCAATAGGAGAAAGAACATTTTCTGGTAATTTAGGAAGATTTTCAACTGATTTTTCAATTGATTTACTGTAACCGACCCAGGTTTTTTTGCCGCTGAGAACCTGGAATAAATTGCTGAGATAATTTTGTGTTTTTCGTATAAACCAAAGATTTAGTGGTAAGGTAAAAAGCAGAAACAAGCTTGAAATTATATCGAAAAAGCGTTTATTAAACCTGTTTTCTTTGCTGTTGATGGCAAAAATAGTTTCGAAACTGTAATAATCTCCCGGCTCATTTTTGCTGTTGCTGCCGATGATAAACTGGCTGTTTTCAGGTACAATTTTAAAATCCACGCCGGTATTATTAAGCGCTTCCATCCATGAAATAATCTCTTTGTTGGACATGGAATCCGCACAATAAATCAATTCATCTATTTTATAAATGCCAACTAAATTTTGAATATTTTGAATAGAGCCAATAAAATTTACACTGACGGAATTGTTTGTTTCCACATCAATAATACCAACCAAAGTATAAGGCATTTTTGTCTGCTGCAATATATGGGATACTCTATTTGCTTCGTTAAGGGTACCAACAATCGCAATCTTTTTCGGCATATTTGGTGCGTAGCTAAATTTCTTTGGAAAAATAAAAGCAAGTCCCAAGCGAATAACTGTAAAAATCAAAACTGCTGCAACTGCACCTAAAATGATCAAAGCCCTGGAAAAACGATAATCTTCCGGAAGAAATGCATAAATAACAGCAATGAAAAGCGTTCCGGCAGCTGTTCCGTATAATATTTTCTTACCTAAATAGGGTTTCTGGTAACCGCGGAAAAGGAACAAGCCAAAAATCCAGAACCCTATATATAACGGCACGAAAAAATGCGTCAATATATCGGAATAGCTTCCGCCATGCACGTATTTAATTGTTCTCTCCCAATAGTTTACAAGCAGCAACATTCCGCCATATAAAGCAGCAAAATCCAAGACAGGCAATGCTAATCTTTTTACAAAACGAATTGCAATAGATGCTCCGGCTCGTAAGTAAATAGCAAGATTTATCAGCAGTGAAAATAGGCTCGCAGTATCTTTCGGTAAATGCTTTTTAGCAAAAATTACCATTGCGCGGTAGAACACAAACACATAATTTATGCTGCCCTTTTTGGTGCTCTCGCCTTTGTAATGGATGATTGGTGAATCGGGAAAATAATAGTTTTTGTAGCCTGCTTTTACAATCCTGTAAGATAAGTCAATGTCTTCACCGTACATGAAAAAGTCTTCATCTAGCAAGCCAATTTCTTCTAAAGCATTTTTCCGCAATAACATATATGCGCCGGCCAAAACATCAACTTCATGCGTTTGATCTTCCGGTAAATAACCTAAATGATACTTACCAAATTTTCGCGATTTTGGAAAGAACTTTGAGAACCCGAATATCTTGTAAAATGCTACTGCCGGGCTGGGAAATCCGCGTTTGCTTTCTGGTAGAAATTTTCCTGCACCATCAAGCATTCTTACGCCCAAACCGCCAGCATCCGAATGAGCATCCATAAATGCAACAGCCTTTACGAAATTATCTTCCGGAACAACAGTATCTGGATTCAGCAAAAGAATATATTCCCCGCTGGATTGTTTGATAGCCTGGTTATTGGCGTAGGAAAAACCGGTATTTTCTTTGTTGGCAATAAGTTTTACCTGCGGGAAATTCTCTTCTACAAGCTCTACAGAACCATCTTTAGAGTTATTATCTACTACCCAGATTTCGGTATCAAAACCAGATGAAGTTTTCAGGTAATCGGCTGCCTTTAAGACAGATAACAATGCCTGTTGTAAAAAATATTTTACATTGTAATTAACAATTATTACCGAAAGCTTCATCGTGAGAGTTACACCTTATAAGGAATACGGCTTATGATGGAACGGCCTAATGTGATTTCATCGGCATACTCCAGTTCGCCACCAATGGCTATTCCTCGGGCAATAGTAGTGATTTTTACGTTAAAATCTTTTACTTTTTTGGAAATATAAAATGTAGTCGTGTCGCCTTCCATGGTTGCAGCTAAAGCAAAAATAAGCTCTTTCACCTCGCCTTCTGCCACGCGTTTCAATAAATTATCAATGCTAAGATCTTCTGGTCCAATGCCGTCAATTGGCGAAATCAAACCTGTCAGTACATGATATTTGCCGCGGAACTGGTTGGTGTTTTCAATAGCCATTACATCACGCAGATCTTCTACTACGCAAACAGTTTCGCCATTGCGGGAATTATCGGCGCAAATGTTACACAAATCGTGGTCGGAAATATTGTTACATTGCTTGCAATAATGCAGATCGCTTTTCAGTTTCAAGATACTTTCAGAGAAATGCTGCGCGTTTTCTTCGTCTTGTTTCAATAAATGCAGTACTAATCGTAAAGCCGTTTTTTTACCTATTCCCGGCAATTTTGCGAACTGGCCTACTGCTTCTTCAACTATTTTAGATGGATATTCCATGAGTTTTTTAATGTGTGAATGTAAGATTGAATGAATGAAAGAATAAATTTAATGATTGTATGACTGAATGATTGAATAATCATAATACCATATATACGCTTCCCAAAAAATGCTTTAATATTAATAAATAACGCTGGCATATTGGTTAATTGCATATTGGCGCATTTGCATTCATTCAATCTTACATTCATACATTCATTCATTGAACCTAACAAAATCCCCGCAAAAATAGGTTATTTTTGGAGCGAAATTTTTGAAAAATGGAAGGACTTTCTTCGTACGAGCGGGCGCTTTTGACGGCGGGTATAATTGGCTTATATTTTGTGATGCTTTTGATTGTCGCTCGATTTACCACCCGGAAAAACGATAACGCTACTTTTTTTACGGCGAACCGCGAATCACCTTGGTATCTGGTGGCTTTCGGCATGATCGGTACTTCTATTTCCGGCGTTACATTTATTTCCATTCCAGGTGAAGTTGGCAAAGTTTCTTTCTCTTATTTCCAGATTGTTTTAGGTTATTTCTTTGGTTATCTTGTGATTATGTACTTGCTTTTGCCGCTATATTACAGGCTGAATTTAATTTCCATCTATACTTATTTACAAACCCGTTTTGGGGAAAGCGCTTATAAAACAGGTTCCTTCTTTTTCCTGCTTTCGCGTACTTTGGGTTCTGCTTTGCGTTTGTTCCTGGCGGCGATGGTTTTCCAGATATTTATTTTCGACCAACTGAAGTTTCCATTTGAGTTAAGTGTAATAATTTCCATGGCTTTGATCCTGCTTTACAGTATTCGCGGCGGCATAAAAACCATTGTATTTACAGATACTTTGCAGACGCTTTTCCTGGTTGGTTCTCTCCTGTTAACCATTTATTTTATCAGCGACAGGCTGGGCTGGAGCTTGGGCGAAACTTACACGCAGATAAAAGCCAGCCCAATGAGCCAGATGTTTTTCTGGGATTATAAGGACAATAATTTCTTCTGGAAACAGTTTCTCAGCGGTATGTTTATCACTATTACCATGACGGGTCTGGACCAAGATCTTATGCAGAAAAACCTCACCTGCCGAAACCTGAAAGAAGCGCAGAAAAACATGTTCACTTTCAGCTTGATCATTATTGTAGCAAATTTGCTTTTCCTTTCGCTTGGCGCGCTGCTATATATGTTCGCGGCTAAAAATGGTTTGGCTATTCCGGAACGTACAGACCAGCTTTTCCCTACCATCGCGTTCAACTACTTCCCGGTTGGTTTTGCTTTTATATTTTTGGTTGGATTAACAGCTGCCACTTTCGCTTCTACAGATTCTGCCTTGGCTGCTCTGACGACATCTTTCTGTATAGATTTCCTGGGTTTCGGTAAAAATGGCAAGGAAGGCAAAGTGTCAACAAGATATTGGGTGCATATTGGCTTTGGCGTGCTGACAGTAATTATCATCCTGATAATAAATGCAAGATTTAATAATAAAAGTGTGATCAGCAACCTGTTTAAAGTGGCTGGTTATACTTACGGGCCTTTGCTGGGATTATTTTCCTTCGGTTTGTTTTCCAAACGAAGATTGAATGATTCGCTGATTCCAATTCTATGTATTTTAGCGCCCATTGTAACGTATCTTATAGAACTTGGCAGCGCAAAAATATTCCCAGCGTATAAATTTGGTTTCGAATCAATCGTAATCAACGGATTATTGGTATATATTTCGCTATATGCGCTAAGCCTGTATTACAACCCAAACAACAAGCCAGGCAAACACACTACATCTCATTAATACAAAATTATAAACCGATACAAAAACAATGATTTTCCGACTGATTTTGATATGCCTTTTTGCACTGGTATCCACGGGCAGTTTCGCGCAGAAAAAAAAGAAAAAAAATGCGGACAGTACTGCTAACCAAACGGTTACAGTTGCCAGGCCAATAACACAGGATTCCATGTACCTCACTATTTTCCGAACCGGTATGAAATACGGCGATTACCAGGTGGCTGCCAACGCGCTTTACAGCCTGATGGCACTGCACCCGGAAAACACCAGTTTAAAGGATTCCCTGGTTTTGCTGTACAATGGCATGGGAAACAATGTACAGGCCGTAATTATTGCGCGCGAAATATTACAGAAAGATAAAAACAATATTCCTATATTAAGTGCAATGGCTGAAAGTGAGCAGCGCCTCGGTCTGTACCGCGAAGCGCTGGAATCTTACGAATTGCTGTATGATAAGCGCCAGAACCTTTATGACCTTTACCAGGTGGCTGCCATCCAGTACGCGCTTAAACGCTACGCGGAATCCAGGAACACGCTTACAGTAATAATACGTAACCCCAAAGCCGTGCAGGAAAAACTGGCCATTACCAATGCCAATAACCAATCGCAGGATGTGCAGTTTAAAGCGGCGGCATACAACCTGCTGGGTGTGGTTTACCTCGAAATGAAGGAATACAATGAAGCGCAAAACAATTTTAAAAAAGCGCTGGAAATTGAGCCCGCATTTGAGCTGGCGCAAAGCAACCTGCAGATTTTAATGTCGGAACTTAACAAAGCTGGCGGCGCAAAAACCCCTCCGAAAGCGCCTGGCAAAAGATAACGCTAAAGCACAAGGTAAATGAACATTTAGAAGGCCGCGGCCTTCTTTTTTTTGTTTTATTCTTTAACTTGAAGCATTTTACAGCCAAAGCATATATGGAAAAATACAAAAACAAATCTGGCAACAGCGGCGTAACACATTATGAAATCGGCGAGGATTTTATTAAAGTCCGGTTTCAGCACAGCGATGAGATTTATACTTACAATTACCAGATTCCCGGTAAAAGCGCTGTAGAAAAGATGAAAGTTCTGGCGAAAGATGGCGAAGGTTTAAGTACTTTTATTGCGCAGGAAGTGAAGGATGATTATTTTAGGAAAGAGTAAAATTCTCATTTACTGAAAAATATTTATATTTACACTTTATAAATTCTTCATTTATGGCGATAGAAGTTACTGATATTTTAAAAGGTGTTGGAAGTGCTGCAAGAGCAATTTCTGATGGATTCAAGAAAAATTTTATCCATATTACTCCAGAAGATGTAATTTCAGTGTTAAATGAAATTACAATAAAGAAATCTCAGTATACAACCGAAAGTAATGTTGAAAGATTAATTTCTTTAAGATTGAATGAAGAAATCGGTCGTGTTCATCGCCAATATTCAATTGGTGGTTATATCGGTTTAAAAGTAGATGTTGATTTAGCAGATGGCAAAGTTGGTTTGGAAATTAAACTGGCAAAACAATTAAATACTGCTTGTATTGAAAGGCTATTTGGACAAGTATTATATTATAGCAGAAGAACTTACAAGGATAACTTGATTGTAGTAGTTGTAGGTCAAGAAAAAGAATACACTCAAATTCTAAGAGAAGTCGAAACAATCATTGAAGAACAAGGAGTTCGTTTTCATTATTTGGTTGTGAGGTAAATTTGTTTTAAAATTATTTTGACTAAGCTGAATATTATGCTTTCTTTTTAAAGTAAAATGGAAAACCTATTTATATTTTCCCCAATTGATAATTATTTCACCAAATTAGAATTATCGATAAGAAGTGATAATAATTTATTTTGTGATCGTCATGATAATAAAGATGGTAATGTTTTATACATTGAATGGCTAAAAGATATTAATCAACGAACATTATTTGGCAATTTTCAAAAAGATTCAGAAGATTATAAATATCGTGATGTTGACCTTCCACCAGAAACTTTAAATTCCATAAATAGCCAGATAGTTTATAAAG
>DAIUCM010000180.1:0-7767 GCA_036846145.1 Bacteroidota bacterium | reverse complement strand
AATAAAGCTGTATTTCATTAATGAAATACAGCTTTATTTTTGTGCATATTGTTTACTATTATTGGTACGTTTGATTATTATAGGTTAAAGTTAAGGCAGCAACTATTGCACCACTACCTTTGTATGTAACTGCACCATATGCAACATCACAACAATCATCACAACTATTGTTTATACAACCATATCCAACACCCGGCACAAAAAAGGGCACCACAGCCACCAGTTCCAGCACATAAACATGACACATAATTAGTTCCTCCACCTGCAATCTCTGTAGGTAATTGTGTATCATCAAAAGGAATCCACCAGTACTTTTTACCATCATTTGGAATAGTAACACTAAAATTATTTGAATTTATAACGCCATCAATTACATATAACATTGGTTTATCACCTGTATTTGGCGAAACAGAACTTGTTGTGACAACAACATTGCTATAACTACTTTAATCCACAACCATGGTAAATGAATTTGTGCCAGTTGTACCTCTAAAATTAGCAGTAGATTTTTTTAATCGAAATTTCTTTGTTTACAATAGGTTGTTCGCTCTGTGAACAACCAAAAGTTAAGGTTACGAATAATAAGAATGCAATTTTCTTCATAAATTGTATCTTTTAAAAAACTTTTTTAGACGAATAATTCAGTTTATCCTGCACTTATTTTTTGACATTCGTAATAGATTTTCTTTTCAAGGAACTCTAGAGTTTTAGAGTTTACTTCACCAGCAAAAAGAAAACTAACGAAGTATTTCTAAGCCATTGCATATATGCAAATTAAAAAAACACCTTACTTTTTGATCTTACCTTGCGGGAACCTTAAGTGTTTTTCCTGCACCAATTTTAGTGTTCTTTAAACCATTAAGCCGCTGTATCTCCTTTACAGATGTATGATATTTTTCTGCAATATGCGATAAGGTTTCTCCTGGTTTTACTTTATGGAGAGCAATCTTGCCGGATGGCGGTACTTTAGCGGCTGGTAAATTTTTACCCTTCTTAGCCGTTGATGACTTTGAATAAACTGGCTTCAGCAAATCACTTTTCTGACTGGCCAGCTCATAAACTTCATCTGCAAGTATCATATAGTCAGCTGCTTGCGTATCGAGTAAACTTTTTAATGCTTCTGCCAGCAAGCTGCCTTTTAGGGTAGCACCGGGTACATATAAATGAACATGATCTTTCTGCGATAAGCCTTTCGCGTACCACAATGGCATGGTATAATTTCCACCGCTAACCCAAAACCAGTCATAAAAAAGGCATCCGTTATCAAAAGCAATTTTCTTTACCAGCTCACTGAATTTTTCTCCAGATCTCAAATGCTTTCCTTTCCAGTTCATATCCTGGGTGGAAGTAAGCAAAATTGCTGCTTTCGGCGCTGCAAGCCTTACTTTATTTATTGCCTCTACAATAATGCTTTCCATGTTGAAAGGTATCAGATCATTGTATAAATAATCATTGGTACCATAATCCAGTACTACAAGATCCGGGTTTAAAGCAGCCAGTTGTTCATTGAACAGTTTTTGCGCATAAACGGCTGAATAGGTAGCGCCGCCAACACCCAGGTTATGATAAATAACACCTTGCTCTTTTATACTTTCCAGGCTGATACCATAAAACTCGAAAGTTTCTTCGGCTTCATTCTGCTTCAGTAGCTGCAATGATATAGAATTGCCTATTACTGGCAGGTTCACTTGTATAAAAGGCCTGTTAATACCAAATTTATAGAAAGCATTTACGCTATCTACGACAATTACTGTATCAAAATCGCCGGTTCTTATACGTACATCATAGCTTTTCTGGTCCTGCCTGCAGAATAACTTTAGTATGCGGTAATCCGGGTTAATTTCCTGCTTAAAATTAATGATAAAGCCAGCTGTACTATCGCTTGTGAGTGCCGTAAAGCCAGATGGGCCAAGCGGCAGTTTTGGCCGCGGATAAATGCTGTTACTGGTTTGCCACGCGCCGTTAAAACCGGAGGTATAATATATAGATGAATACGTTCTGGCTATTTTGTAGGGAAAGATCATCCCCTGGCCGCCAAAGCCTTTTATAGATTGCAGCTCGTTTCTTATTTTTCCCGGATAAGCATCAGGTTGTACATGAGAATCGCCGAAATGGGCAATACTTATTACACCTGGCTCGCTGCTGTTCCACTTGTTATAAAATTGCTCGAAGGCTTTTTTATCCTTATACTGTATGGCGTTGATACCGCTGTTCAGGAATGGAAACTGCGTATAAATATCCTCCGAAGCATTTTGAGAGAGAACTATATATGGAGAATTTAAAACCAGCAGCAGAAAAAAGATCCTGTAATTAAATAACTTTCCAATCATCATGGATCAATTTTTTTCGCATTATCTGTAATTGGAGGCACAGTGTTTTCTACTTTTAAAGTATCCGTTGCTGGTTTGGGTTTTTTAGGCGTAATTCCTCTCAGCAAACCGCGCTCTCTTATTGCCGCGTATGGATTATTTATAACAAATGTGTTGTGGCCCATAATGAAATCTGTAATACCATTCTTCTTAATAAACTCCACCAGATTTGCATTAAAGTACCTGTAATCTACAATATAAACTTCGCTGAAGTGCAAGGCAAGGTACGGCGCAAATGCGTTTCCGTATGAATCTTTTATAAGTAGCGCTTTGCGTGGCGTTGCAACATCGCTGGTAACTTTTATTAATGGATAATCGCCGCCTAAAAAAACGCTGTACGCATTTGGGCCGCGCGCATGTTCCGCCAGAATGTTGGACTTATAAAAGGTTTTATCTTTTTCGTTGAGATAATAAACCGTTTTGGTTTTAACCGGGAATTTGTAATAAACTACACTGTCGATATTCTCTTTAAGATCTTTATTTAAAGTTAGATGATAAAGCGAGCCAAGAAAATTACGGATGGTTTTATGCTGAAACTGATCGAGCTCATAAGGCGTAAAACCGGCCGACTGGCAAAAAGCACGATAAGCGTAATAAGCGCCCAAACCAGTCCAGTGATGATCTGTATTAAAATATAAATACTCGTTTGTATGCTGCGCTATTTCCTCGTAAGCGCGTACGGGAATTACGCCGGAATCTAATTTTTCGTACAGGTAATCAATATTTGGCTTTTCCTTTCCGCTTTTCTTTTTATATTTCTCAGGCAGATAAAAATCTACCAGCGTAGGCATGGCCAGGCAATAAATACGTGTTTCGGCAGGTAATTCTTCACGGTAACGGTTTACAATTTTTGCGTAATTCTGCGCCGCGCGCTTTGTGCCGCCAAAAAGCTGGAAAGCGCGCCTATCGCAAATAAACACACTCTTTACATATTCAAAATTATTGGCAGAAGTATCAATTATGATCTTTGAAGAATCAGCTGCAGGAATAGAATCTGCTTCTGCAATTTGCATAAGGTTTTCAGCCGGCGCCGTTTTCTCTTCGAAAGTATAAAGCTTAACTTCTTCATTTTGCTTAATGCCGAATTTCTCCTTTAACCGGGCCGAAATCTCAATAAAATTTTCGCGGAAGGGGAAATTATCGGCATAATAATAATCCAGGCTATCTGTAAAAACCCCGGCCAGCAGTTTTTCGGGGCTGTAAACCGGTAAAGCTGCCAGCCGACGTTTCTCATTTTCGGAAATACTTTTTTTAGGCAAAGCGAAGGATAATATACCGCCAGCCAGCAATAGCAATATAAAAATACCGATATTGATGTACGCATGTGCGCCTTTTTTTTGCTTTTGCTCTTCCATTTTTAAAACCTGAAATATAAGAATGGATTATAACTTTTACCAACCAGCAATGCCACCGAAACGCCCAGGAAAACAATATTTAATACAATTAATAAGTACGAAAAAGCATGTTTCCCATATATACGTTTCTCAAAAAATGCTTTAACCCATGGATAAACCGGCATACAAACCAGCAATGCGAAAATCAGCCAGAATATATGATCAGTAATTTTGGTTTGCAGCTCCAAATCCCAAACGGCGCTTGTAGTTTGGCCGAATAAAACCATCCCAAACTGTTTCAGCCTGGTAAAATCTGTAAAGTAGAATATTCCCCAGCCAAGAACAATAAAAAACAGCGCATAAATATGGTTGAAAATACGTGGAATAAAATTCAGCACCTTTAGCATGAAGAGCTTTTCTATGGCTATAATTACGCCGAAATACAAGCCCCAGATGATAAAATTCCAACTGGCGCCGTGCCATAAACCGGTTAAAAACCAAACAATAAAAAGGTTAAGCATTTGATGCCTGCGGTTGCCGCCAAGCGGAATGTAAACATAATCTCTGAAAAAAGTACTCAGCGAAATATGCCAGCGCCGCCAGAAATCGGTAATTGAACGCGCCACATACGGATATTTAAAGTTCTCGTGGTAATGAAAACCGAACATCCAGCCCAGGCCAATGGCCATATCGCTGTACGCAGAGAAATCGAAATATATCTGCAGGCTGAACATGAGCAAACCAAACCAGCCCGAAGCAATTGGCAAGGTCAGCAGATCGGCATCCAGGTAATGTTTTGCTAATTCACCCGCAATATTGGCAATAAAAACCTTCTTGAATAAGCCACGGCAAAAACGTGTTATGCCTTCACTAAGGCCATGTAAATTAAACTTCCGGTTATCAATTTCATCGGCAATATGGCTGTAACGCACAATTGGCCCGGCCACCAGCTGGTGATAGAGCGAAACGAACATCAGGAATTTCGGGAACGATCGCTGCGCTTTTACTTCGCCACGGTAAACATCAATTACATAACTAATGGTTTGGAAAGTATAGAAAGATATGCCAATAGGAAGCGCAAATCCGGGCTTTGTAAAATTGCTGCCGATAAGCAGGTTTACGTTTTCAACAATAAAATCGGAATATTTAAACGTAGCCAGTAAACCAAGATTTATAACAAGCGTGGAAACAATGCCAACTTTTGCCCAATTGCTGCCTTTAAATCGCTCAACAAACAGGCCATTTATATAATCTATAAGCGCGGAAAATATGAGTAAGCCTACCCAAATTGGCTCTCCCCATGCATAAAAAAACAGGGAGAAAATTATGAGCACCCAGTTTCTGTATCCACGGTTTTTGAGCGTGTAATACAGCAACAGGTTCAGCGGCAGGAAAACAAACAGGAATATAAGACTTGCAAAAACCATTTAACCTGTTGCTGAACAATTTACCGATTAAGTAACTGAAAGAATAAAATAAAAACCGGTAGCTGCTGATACAGCATTTTGTATCGGATAACGGAAGCGTAAATGGAAAGCAAAAGCATTTTTAAAGGGGACTATATATGGGAATTTGACGGAAATTGCCGCAAAGGTACAATTCTTTTTACTGTTCAAATCTCAGCAACAGGCTTTTTTAAAAAATTACAGGAACTTATAAATCAATTAATAGGCTGTTATCTGCGTAAATAAATCTGGTTGTGTGCCACGAACGCAGGGAGTTTTTATACGAAGCTCCGTGGCCTGTAGCCAATAGGTCACTTTTCAAATGCGCACAATTCATTCTATATTGGTATAAACTTATGGCTTAAGGAATTATAAACCAGGTTATAACGTGCTGCTAACCTGCGTATTTACTTACAGGCCTGCATATAGGCATCGTACTTTCGGCCCTTTTCCTGTAACTGCCTGTGCGCCGATCTTGTAATTTTTTCCCAGGTTCTGCGCTTCATCTTTATGGGTTTGCTGTTGCTTTCCTCAGGATTCCTGAGCGTTTGCTCAAGCATAGCAGCAGGTATAAATTTTACGTTAATGAAATCGTAGCTGTAAGCACTGTCGCGTGTTTGAACCACAAAAGTATATTGAAATTTTCCCGAGTACTTTTTTGGCAGCTTATCGGCAGTTTGGGCATTGTAATCTTCCAGCGAAGTAATAAGTATGCTGCCGTTTGTTTCGTTCTCCGTATAAGTAAGCGGTTTAATATTACTGGTTACCCATTGCTGGCTCCGGGCGAAAATTTTATCGGCTGTAAAGCCCTGCAGCCTGCTGTTTCCACCGCAGCTGGCCGTATCAAAAACGCTCTGCGCCTGCAATGCCGATGTGCTAAAAAAATACAGAAAAAGGAAAATTATTAACCGCATAATCAATTACCAATGATCGATAATCAATAATCAATGATAAACAGATATTGTTTAGTGCATAATGCTTTAAAAGCTACTAGTTTGATATACAGATTTCCCTAAACAGCCAAATCGTCAATTTATTGATATTGATAATTCAACGAAGTTTGGTTACCAGTTACTGAGGCATTTCTGGCACTTCCGTTATATGCGAATAGAGTTTAATTTAGTTAAATTTTTCTTTGATGGTTGGAACCTCCTTAAAATGCTCAATCGACTCGCGGAAGCCCTCTATCTCCGGCCATTCGTAGCTTACAAAATGCATGAGGTGCATGTGCAACCTTCGGTATCCAGCATTCTCACACGCAGTTCTTTTTCGTCTTGTATGAGCACGAACGTTAAACTGTCCTCGAAAAATGTATTTTCATTGGGATAACCTTTGCAGAAATTCTTTCTGATCTCCTCGTCAATATTGTCGGCTTCGTCCTTGCTTTCCCAATAGCTCGCAGTGCATCTTTCACCGTCCCATCGCATATTACTTTTCATTCTTGTGTTTTGATAGGAATTTCATGCACCAGCATCAGTCCCTTCGCCTGGCAATAGGTATTCAGCAGGTTTTGAAAGGCGGTCCGGATGCTTGTTTCCTTGCGCGAACCGCCAAATCTGATGAGTTTTTCTACTTCGCGCTGGTATAGGGTGATGGAATGGATGGACATGTGGCGAAGATAGGGAAAAAGGGGAAATGTGGGGAAAGCAGGATGATTGATTTTTCTTTTAAAAAAATCCTAAAAGCTTAGTACTTATTCCAAGCCCAGCCCCCCACCACATTTTTTTATTGTATATATAATGTTTCTCGTCATTTGTCGTCGCAATTTCAAATCCTAACGGTACTAATGCAAAAGTTACATCATTGTAAGTATAAGTGACAGTCAAACCTGTTGACATAAATAACTGTTTGGATGTTTTATTAACATTTTTATCTGTATTCCCAGGATTTAATTCCTCAACAGATGGCGCCAGAAGCACACCTAACGAAAATAAATGTGAAGCTTTATTGCCGGTTGAGAAATATCTATCTAATCTATAATTAAACAAATTCGCACTGACACCAATATTTGTTAATCCGATTTGAGCACTTTGCGGAAAAGTGTCCAACGCATAACGAACTTTTAATGGTACTGTTAATATAGATAAATAAGGCTTAAAAGCGAACTTACTTACAGCCAAGACTTGATTTTTTCAAGAAAAACCTGGCGTTGATAGTATGCCCCCGATGGATCATAGCCTCTGATATTTAAATATACACCTTTAGACTCGACGGAAGCAATATGGGTGTTATTTGATAAAAAGGTAGCTAACGTTATCGTATCGCCATTTTTTTGACTATAACAATGCGAGGCAATTAAAAGAAGAATTATAGAAAATATGGGTTTCATTGTTTTATTATTAATTTATAAAATGGTAATAAATTTAACTCTCACTCTCATTATCTATTAAATAAAGTGGTAATTGAAAACCCAAGGAAGTAATTATCCATTTTATCTTTCGGAAAACCACTTATTGGTGTATTTAAAGCATTTACCCAGCTAACCTTATTAATTGGATATTGATATTTTAGGTCTAATCCAATATTAAATTCATGAAATCCTACCTTCTTAAACCAATTAGTTTTTAAGGCTAAGTTCTAATAATAACAGCGTTATTTTTAAAGAGTAAAAATAATTCA
>DAIUCM010000179.1:0-7790 GCA_036846145.1 Bacteroidota bacterium | reverse complement strand
TGCATTCATTTTAGAAAAATTCAAGTCATAACCTTCAATTTCAATAATTTTTTCTTTTATAAAATCCTGTAATAAATCTAATATCCGAGATAAATATAAATCTCTAGTTCTATCATCTTTTTGCTCTTCTGATAAACATCTAGGTTCAAGACAGAACTTCTTAACAGAATTAAATAATTCATTAAACATTACTTTAATATAAGGTATGTAAATAAGCTGTCATTTATAAGAGAAATTTGATAATAACTATTATATTCAAATTAGCTCAAGATCGGCGCAAGATTTAGCGCAGCGGTTCTTGTGACCTTTCCATATAACTACAAGCTAAAAAATGCTTCTGAAAATAGATTGGCACAAGAA
Organism: Bacteroidota bacterium; assembly: GCA_036846145.1. Lineage (GTDB taxonomy): Bacteria > Bacteroidota > Bacteroidia > CAILMK01 > CAILMK01 > DAIUCM01. The sequence goes on along the minus strand of DAIUCM010000179.1, from coordinate 7,430 downwards.
CCGCTACGCTAATTCTTGCGCCAGCAATAGAAGAAAACTATAAAGGTTTGAAACTAAATACAAGTATTAAAGATATCCGTTTCAATATAACAAAAAAACGCCCGATGAACCAAATCACCGGGCGTTTTCATATATAATATCTTAAAAAAATACTTAGAACTTACGGCCACCAACGCGTACCATTGCGCAACGGAAACCTAATGTGCTCATGGCCTGGTCCTGCTGCAGGAATCTTCTTCCGCCTGGGCTGGTCCAGTATGCACGGTCGTTCCATGAACCACCTTTGTAAACGCGTGCTTTATCGCTGATCAGGGAAGAAATACCGTAATCATACATCTGCTCGCCATTGTTGTAGCTCATTTCATCTTTGTAGCCAATGTTATCCGCTTTTTTGTAGTTACGGCGGTTAGCGTTTTCTTCTTCAGTTACATCTTCGTAAATAATACGGCCTAAGCTGTCTTTATCTTCAATATAACCATCTTCATTCTTTTTAACCTTCTGGAATACGTTACCGCGGAATGCGTTCAAATCGCTTTCATCTTCCGGTGTTAACGGACGGTAAACATCCATTACCCACTCGCTAACATTTCCACCCATGTTATACAAACCAAAGTCATTCGGCCAGTAAGAGCGTACAGGAGCTGTTAACTGCGCAGCATCATTCGGCTTCTCGGAAATACCCTGGTAGTCACCGCGGCCACGTTTGTAGTTGGTACGCATTCTGCCGGTGTGCTTGCCATCAATCTGGCGCATGCTTAAACCATCCCAAGGATAAATACGGCGGTCGTTCACGTTCTCAAACTTGGCGTTACCTTGTAATGCAAGCGCTGCATACTCCCACTCAGCTTCTGTCGGCAGGCGGTAGTCCGGCAGCATTATACCGTCCTCAAGGCGTATTTTACGTTTAGCACCTTTTGTTTTAAGGTCCTTTTTCTCTTTCTTAACTTTACCTTCGTACTGGCCTACAATGTAAGCTTCAGTGTTGAAGTTATCTTCGTTTGTCTGATCTGGATTTGGTTTGAAATATCCTTCACGAATCATTATAGCTTCGTTAACCCTGTCAGTTCTCCACTGGCAATAGTTAGTAGCCTGCAACCAGTTTACACCAACCACAGGGTAGTTATTGTAAGCCGGGTGGCGGAAGTAATAACGTACATAAGGCTCGTTATACGCCAAACGGTTACGCCATACCAGTGTATCTGGCTTAGCTTGTTCAAAAACCTCAGGATAATCTACATAAACGCGGTTCAGCCAGTACAGGTACTCGAGGTAGTCGATGTTCGCTACTTCGGTTTCATCCATGTAAAAGTCAGAAACGGTAATCTTGCGCGGCAATGCATCTGCCTCATAAGTTACATCCTGCTCAAACAAACCCATTGTAAAAGCACCGCCTGGGATATATACCAGATTTGGTCCGGTTTCCTGGTCTTTGAATTTTGCTTTCTCAAACCCTCCCCACTTGGTATCATTATAATTCCAGCCGGTTGTAGAAGATTTCTCTTTCTTACATGAGCCGAAAAAGCCGGCTACGCACACGGCAGCAACCAAAACCAAATTCCTTTTCATCATGTTCATAATGTGTTCTAAAGCTTATTTAAAAGGTATTAACTACAAATATAAAAATTTATTGCATTCAGCGATTAAAAATCCGGGCAATTTAGTTTTCTCCACTTCTTGGTGTTACGCGTATTGTACTTTTTCAGTTCCACAATTAATGAAACCTCGTGGCTGCCTGTTGCTGCCGAGCGTGCATCAGAAACTGTAAGATCATAGCTGTAACCAATTTTAATGGCATCTTTTTTAGCGCCAACCAAAAGTGCAAGCGCATCGCCGTTCGGGTCGGTTTGCCTGTACCATGCTCCGAAAATGAACGGACCTTTCATACCATACGCGCCGATATTAACCTGTGTAAACTTCGCCTGCCTCTGCACTAATAAATTTGGCGAGATAAAAGTTTCAGGAGTACGTTTCCAGTTATCAACAGGCAGCAACATACCCAGGTGCGCAGTATATTTACGCGGCACGCGGCTGGTTGGGTTGTTGAAGAACGATTGCATTGGCTCTATTATATGGTGAACGGCAAAACCGCCATAATATTTTTTAGTGAAGGCCATTAAACCTGCGCTAAAGTCAGGACGTATGCCTGTGCTTCCCATTCCGCCTGCGTTAGGCAGTTTTTCGCGTGTTTCTCTTACAAAGCCCTGTTTCGGATCAATCATATCACCAAACCTAAGCTTACTGAAATCTATACTGCGCTGGAAAGCAGAAACCTGTAAACCCGCTTTTACAATAAAATAATCTCTGGTCGCATCCTTTATAGATAAGTGGTAAGAGTACATACCGCTCATATAGGTGGTTGATAATGCAGCATCACCGGCCCTGTCATGATAAACCTGTGCGCCGATACCGCCGCCTAAACCATCAAAGTGCTGGTCGTAAGAGGCAGAGTAAGTCTGGAAAGAACCTCCTGACAGGCTTGGCCACTGGTTTCGGAAATTGAGTGCAAAACGCGGGCCTGCCGCAGTACCCGCAAATGCAGGGTTCAGATATAATGGGTTGGCGTAGAACTGGGTAAATTCAGGATCTTGCGCCCAAAGTTGCGTAACCGTCGCCACAGTCAATAGCACTAACGTAAAAAAACGCTTCATCTTATTTTTTGCTAATTTTAGAAAAGTTTACAATTTTAAGGTAACTTCTTCGTTTATGAATGAAATTTTTAAATAATTTGTTGCCACATTACAGTGGCAGTCATTTATTAAAATTTCAGGGTCCAAACAAACAACTTATTATGCTGAAACGAAGAAATTTCCTATTTATTTTATTCCTGTTAAATTTCCTTTATACCTACAATGCCTTTTCGCAGCAAACCTATGTTTTTCAGGAGAGTTTGAATTGGCAAATTACAACAAAACCAAATAATAATCAAGCATTACAAGAAATTTTATGGTTTGAGGATGCATACCATTATAATGAGAATGTTTACCTGCCGCTTTTTCGTAAACGTATAGATGTGCCTGCTTACGGCACAGTAAGCGTTCAGCTGGAAAATCCTGTATATAAACCTGTATTACAACCGCACTCGCAGGATATTTATAATAATCTTAAGCCCGAAGTCTCCGTAAACAGCTTTGTTAAAAATTCGACGGCCCAGCCATATGCTACGGTAAGTTTTGTGCCTATGCGTAAAAATGCGCAAACCGGCCAGGTAGAAACTTTAAGCAGCTTTACTTTAAAAGTTAATTTTACAAAGGCTCCGGCACCAGCAGTAAGCCGCCAGAAAAAAGATGTAACGGAATCTCAGCTTGCCCAGGGCAGGTGGAACAAGCTCGGTGTAACACAAACCGGCATATATAAGATCGACAGAAAATACTTCAGCGATATGGGGTTTGATGCGGCCAATACAGATGTACGCAATATTAAGATTTTCGGCAAAGCGGGCGGCATGCTGCCTGAAGCTAACGCGGCAGAACGTGATGAAGACCTGGAAGAGAACGCCATACAGTTTGTGGACAGAAATAACAACAACAGGTTTGATGGCGACGATTACCTGCTGTTTTACGCCAAAGGGCCTGTAAGCTGGCAGTTTAATACTGCTACAGGCTATTTTAACCACCAGAACAATTATTACGGCGATACCGCATACTATTTTATTACTGTTGGCAATACTGCGGGCAAACGCGTATCGTTAAAAGAATCGTCATCGCAAGCCGGCCAGCCCGTAACTGTGTATGATGATTATGCACACCATGAAGACGACAAGATTACTGAAATTCTGAAATATGTAAAATCGGGCAGGGAATTATATGGTGAAGATTTTAAATCGTTAACAGGCGCTGCTGCAATAGAAAGGAACTTTGATTTCGATTTTCCTGAAATTGACCAAAACAGCGAATCGCACATACAGCTTGGTGTTGTAGCCAGGGCGAAAAACAACAGCACCTTTAATGTACTGATCAATAACAACGCAATTGGCGATGTACTGGTAGGTAATGTGCAGGTAGATAATTATATTGCAAAATATGCGGAATACGCCAGGTACAACAGTACATTTATTCCTTCCGCATCAAGGCTTACCGTAAAACTGCGTTACAATAAATCTACGCTGGAGGCTATTGGCTGGTTAGATTTTATTGAGCTGAATGTGCGCCGCAACCTGCGTTACAGGCAGGGCCAGTTCGCTTTCCGCGATAGCCGAAACAGATCGGCAGATATACCTAATAAATATATTATAGCCGGCGCGCCGCAAAACCTGCAGGTTTGGGATGTAAGCAACTTTCATAACATACAGCTGCAGCAAACCGCTTTTGAAAATGGCAACCTTGTTTTTAGCTCGTCAAACCAGAATATTAATGAGTATGTAGCTTTTGATGGCAGCCAGTTTCATACGCCTGTACATTTCGGCAGGGTTGCCAACCAGAATTTGCACGGCCTTGCGCAGGCAGATATGCTTATTCTTTCTCATCCCGATTTTTTACCGGCAGCACAGCGCCTGGCCGAAATACGCCGCAACGAAGATGGATTTACCGTACATATAGTTACACCGCAGCAAATATATAACGAATTTTCATCGGGCGGGCAGGATATTGCTGCCATTCGCGACTTCGCCCGTATGTTCTATGAGCGCGCGCAGGCAAACGGCACCAAAAAGCCAAAATATTTCCTGCTTTTTGGCGATGCTTCATATGATTATAAATACCGCGCATCCCATAAAACCAATTTTGTGCCTACATACCAGAGCGAAGAATCGTTACAGCCATGGGGCTCTTACTGTTCCGATGACTGGTTTGGCTTTTTAGATGAAGATGAAGGCATTTTCAGAGATAATGATGATGTTGATATTGCTATTGGCCGCATACCGGTACAAACGCTTTTGCAGGCAAACCAGATGGTTGATAAAATTATACAGTACCAAAGCCCGCAGGCCAAAAACGCATGGCGAAACATTTTAAGCTTTATTGCAGATGATGAAGACCAGAATACGCATATAAACCAAACCGAAAGGCTTATAACAAAGCTGGAGAAAGAAGCGCCCGTATATAATATACAGAAAATATATTTTGATGCTTACACGCAGGAAACCAGTACCAGCCAGGCACGCTACCCAAACGTAAAACAGGATATAAACAACACCATGAAAACCGGAGCCCTGGTAATGAATTACGTTGGCCACGGCGGTGAAATGGGCTGGGCACATGAAAAAGTGCTCGAAATACCAGATATAAACAGCTGGAAAAATGAATATCGGTACCCACTGTATATTACTGCAACCTGCGAGTTTACAAGATTTGATGATCCGGAACGTACATCAGCAGGTGAGCTGGTATTTCTTAACCCTAGAGGCGGTGCTATTGCCATGTACACCACAACGCGTGTAGTTAGCCCTTACCCAAATGAGCGCCTCAACGAAAAACTGATGCTTAACAATATGTTTGAGCGCGTAAATGGCAAGGCAAAACGCCTGGGCGACATATTTATGCGGGCAAAAAATGAAGTTGGCTATGATGAAAACACCCGCAGCTTTACACTTTTAGGCGACCCCTCGTTAAGGCTTGCATTGCCGGAGCATACAGTAGTAACAACCAAAATAAACAATACTTTAACTACCGAAGCTGTAGATACACTTAAAGCACTTTCGCTGGCTACCATATATGGAGAAGTAAGAATTAATGGTGCAAAGGCTACAGATTTCAATGGTGTTGTTTATCCTGTGGTGTACGATAAAATAACTGAAAAAACCACGCTGGCGAACGATCCTGGCAGTTCTAAAAGAGGATTTACCGTGCGTGAAAATATTATATATAAAGGCAAGGCTACAGTTAAAAACGGCGAATTCCAGTACTCATTTATTGTACCTAAAGATATTTCATTTAAAAACGGCTTTGGTAAACTTAGCTATTATGCCGAAAACCAGGTTAGCGATGCCCATGGCTATTACGACAGCGTAATTATTGGCGGCAGTGCAGATAATCCTTATATTGATGACAAGGGACCTGAAATTGTACTGTTTATAAACGATACCTTATTTAATCCGGGCGGCCTTGTAGATGAAAATCCGCTAATGATTGCAAGGGTAAAAGATGATATTGGTATAAATACTTCAGGTAACGGCATAGGCCATGATCTTACCGCTATATTAAATGATGGCGAGCCGATTATCCTGAACGATTATTACCAGAGCAGCCTCAATAGCTTTAAAGAAGGTGAAATAAGGTATCCTTTCCATAAACTGGCCGATGGCAATTACTCGCTGCGGGTAAAAGTATGGGATGTTTCCAACAACTCTGCCGAGGCAACTACGCATTTTACCGTAGCCAGCTCAGCAAAATTGGCGATCGATAAAATATTTAACTACCCTAACCCGTTCAGTACACAAACCACGTTTAGCTTCGAGCACAACCGGCCCGATGAAAACCTGGATGTTTATATAGCAATTTTTGCCATGAACGGACAGCTTGTAAAAGAACTTAAAGAGGAAATAAATACCGAAGGCAACCGTGTAAACAGCATACACTGGGATGGAACCGACAGCGGGCACGCGCCAATTGCCAGCGGAATGTATGTTTACAGAATTACTATAAAAACAGCAGATGGACAGATTGCGCAACAGTCTCAAAGATTAGTGGTTATTAAATAAGAAATACGTTTAAATTTTATGCATGACGTTAAAAAACCAGCTATCAAAAAGCCGCTTTTATTGTTTCACATAAAATGTAAGCAAGTTCCGAGTCAATCAAAGAAAAAATTTTAGATTTGTAATCATTAATAACAGTATGAAAAAGATATTCCGTCCAATATTATTTACAGGCCTTTTACTGGCTGGCTACTCAGCCAAAGCGCAGATCGGGCTAAACGATCTCTTAGGCCAGCAGCGCGTACTCACTACTACTGTTCCTTTCCTGGCTATAACACCCGATAGCCGTTCTGGCGCAATGGGAGATGTTGGCGTAGCGATTTCTCCAGACCCTAATACCATACACTGGAACCCTGCAAAGCTTGCGTTTATGCCAAATGACATGGGTTTTTCACTTACTTATACGCCCTGGTTATCGCAGATTGTTGATGATATAAGCCTTTCTTATTTATCGGGCTATAAAAAAATAGATGAATTATCGGGTTTCGGCGCTTCGTTACGTTACTTTTCGCTGGGCGATATTACTTTTACCAATGAAGTAGGTGAGTTTGTTAAAACCCACCGCCCTTACGAATTGGCAGCCGATGCCGCTTATGCCCGTAAGCTATCTAAAAATTTCTCCATTGGTATAGCTGGCCGCTTTATTTATTCCGACCTTGCAGGCCAAATGACCATGCAAAGCGGTACATCTACCCGGGCGGGCTATACTTTTGCCGGCGATATATCGGGCTTTTACACCAAACCTATTAAAGTTTCGGGCAAAAATTCTGTACTTAACTTTGGCGGTAACATCTCTAAC
>DAIUCM010000178.1:0-8026 GCA_036846145.1 Bacteroidota bacterium | reverse complement strand
GAAATATGTATTACAAAAAATCTAAATCAAACAATTTTCAACTCTTAAATCTAATCTCAAATGGCTACGAAATCAACTAAAACAAGCGAGAAAGATACGAAGAAAAAAACGGCTGGTTCCGGCAGGGCAAACAGCGCTACTGCAACAGCTACCCGTTCTTCTTCTGCATCTTCTTTAAAAAGCGCTTCGGGCAGCAAGTCTTCCGGTGCAAAATCTACTTCTTCGGCTTCTAAAACAGGCGCTTCTTCAACCAAAGCAAGCGGTACTGCAACAGCTAAGAAAAGCACTGGCGGCGCTGCAAAAGCAGGCACAACTAAAGCGGCCGGTACAACAGGAAAAAAATCGGGTTCAGCAACTTCTGCGCGCGCTAAAAGCAGCACAAGCACAGCTACCAAAGGCGCAACAGCAAGCAGCAGCAAAGGTGCAGGTTCATCTGCAAAAACAAGCAGCAGCGCAGCTAAAAAAGAGGGCAGCACTTCGGGCGCAGGAGCAAAAACAGGTTCTGCACGTAAAGCGGCAGCAGGAAGCACAGCAACCAAAAGAACCACGGCTACTGCAAGCAAAAAAGCAAGCGGAACAGCAACTAAAAAATCGGCTGGCGCAGGTGCAACACGGAGCAAAAGCGCATCGGCTGGCGGAAGCAAAAAATCTGCAGGCGGCTCAAAGAAAAAATCTACTACTTTGTTAGAGGATGGAATTGAAGCTGTAAAAGATGTTGTAAGCGGAATAAGAAAAAAATTGTCTTAATAACAGGGCGAAAAAAAACTTCTTATATTAACTACGAGAGGGAAGGTCAGGAGCAATTCTGGCCTTTTGCTTTGTATTTTTCGCCACATTTATTGTTTTATTGTTTGTAAATATGAAATAATAAACAACAGGTTGGTTACTATGTAACTACAGGACGGAAAATCAGTAAATAAATACTTATATTAATATGGAAGGAAATAGGCGTAAATAATGCTGGTTTGTGTGCCACGAAACCAAAGCCTCAAAGCTCCGTGATATGTGGCTCACAGGGCACTTCTCAAAGGCGCAATATCATTCTTTATTGGTATTGATATTTTACGGACAAGAATGGCGTTCGAAAGGCAATTAGATTGCTTCTAACCACACTTCGCTTATATTTATTGTTGGTTCCGTCCGGGTATATGTCAAGAAGAAAAGGCTCGATAAAATGGGTGATTAAATTCTGCGTTAAGCCCTTTTTCACGCCATAATTTAGTGCCCTTCGCATATATAGTTATGTTGAAAAATGCTTTCAATGCGGCTTATTCAATATACAAATTTTCAAAATTGTAACTTTGCATTAATATAAGATCGAAGCGTGCTTGGCCAGGTTACATTTTTACATCCGTATTTTTTGCTGCTGTTATTGGCTGTTCCGCTATTACTGTACTATTGGCTCAGGAAGAAGCGTGCAAATCAGACTGCATTAATAGTACCATCGGCAGGTGCTTTCAAGTTAAATGCTGCTTCCTGGCGAAGCCGATTTGTAAAATGGCCGCCATATTTGCGGGCAGCTGCCCTGGCCATGATTATTGTTGCACTGGCGCGGCCGCAAAAACCATCGGGTATGGAAACAACCACTACAGAAGGCATTGATATTGTGCTGGCAACAGATGTAAGCGGCAGTATGCAGGAACGTGATTTTTTGCCGAACAGGCTGGAAGCCGCCAAAACCGTAGCATCTGATTTTATAGACAACCGTACAAATGATAGGATAGGCCTTGTAATTTTCTCCGGTGAAAGCTTTACCCTTTGCCCCATTACGCAGGACCATTCGGTGTTAAAAAGTATGCTGGCAACTGCCGGGCCGGGCATGTTGCAGGATGGTACAGCTATTGGTATGGGCCTGGCCACTGCAGCGGACAGGTTGCGGGAAAGCAAAGCGAAAAGCAAAGTAATTATTTTACTTACCGATGGTATCAACAATGCCGGGATTATAGATCCGGGTACGGCTGCGGAAATTGCCGCAAGTTTCCATATAAAGGTTTATACTATCGGCCTTTCGGCAGATGTCGATAATAAGCTATTGGAAGATATTGCCAAAGCTACCGGCGGAAGATTCTTTCATGCAACCAGCCAGCATAAACTAGCTGATATTTATGAAGAGATTGACAGGCTTGAGAAATCGGCTGTTGAAAGTGCACGTTACCTCCCGAAGGCCGAAGCTTTTTATCCCTGGTTATGGCTGGCATTGCTGTGCATAAGCCTCGAGTTCTTCCTACGATTTTCACTGTTAAGATCCATAACTAATTAAGCCGGCTGTATGGTGCATTTTTCACATATAGAAAACTTTGTTTGGCTGTTGCTTCCCGCAATGGGCCTGGCCGTGCTTTTTTTATATATGCAGTGGCGAAAAAATACTTTAAACCGCTTAGCCGATGCGTCTCTGCGCAAGTTAATATTGCCTGGTTTTGTTGCAGACAGAAGTGTGCGCAACGCAGTTTTTATATTAGCGGCCACTGTACTGCTGGTTTTTGCGCTCGCTAATTTACAGGCTGGTAAAAAGCCCCGTAAAGCATCGCAGCAAGGCCTGGATCTTATTATTGCGGTAGATGTTTCTAAAAGTATGGATGCGCAGGATATTAAGCCAAGCCGCGTGGCGCAGGCCAGGCATTTTATACAACAGCTGTTGAGATCATTACCGCAGGACAGGGTTGGCATTGTGGTTTTTGCGGGTAACGCTTATGTGCAGATGCCTTTAACCAGCGATCTGCAGGCTGCAGCCATGTTTGTTAATTCTATCAGCACCGATATTGCGCCAACACAAGGTACTTCGGTTACCGAGGCAATCGGGCAAAGCTCACGATTACTATTCCCACCCGGTAAAACGCAGCACAGTACATCGGCCAAAATTATTGTTCTCATCAGCGATGGCGAGGATCATGAAGCCGGCGCAAAGGCAGCGGCCGAAGAAGCGGCAAAATCCGGCGCAATTATCTACACTGTCGGCGCCGGAACAAGCCAGGGTGGCGTTATACCGTTAAATAAGCAAGGCGCTTTGTTAAAGGATGAAAACGGTCAGGCAGTTATCAGCAGGCTCAACCCGCAAACGCTGCAGGAAATTGCTGAAATATCTAACGGAAAATACTTTGCGCTTGGCGGCAGCAATACAGCAAAACAAATTGCCGATGAGCTAAGCGGCTTAAAAAGAGGCGAAAGGGAAACGATGGTTTTTGATGAATATGAAAGCTATTACCAGCTGTTTGCGGCACTTGCATTGCTATTGTTACTCGCTGAACCGCTTGCAGGAATATTAAACCGCAGAAAACTTATATGAAATACATCATCTATATATGCATGCTGGTAAAAATGCCTTTGTTGTACGCGCAGGCCGATAAAAAGCACATTTACGAAGGCAACAGACAATATAATCAGCATAATTATAAAGAAGCGGATGCGCAATATCGTGCGGCCCTGCAAAAGAACAAAAACAGCACACAAGGCAATTTTAATCTCGGCGATGCATTATACCAGCAAGGTAATTATGAAGATGCCGTTAAAAGCTTCAATACGGTGTTACAGCAGGCTGCGGATAACAAAACCAAGGCTGCAGCTTACCACAATCTGGGTAATGCCATGCTCAAAAATAATAAGTTAAATGAAAGCATAAACGCGTATAAAAATGCACTTCGCTATTCGCCTGGCGATGCCGGTACACAATATAATTTATCGTATGCCTTGAAGAAAAAGCAGCAACAGCAACAACAACAGCAGCAGGATAAAAATAAGCAGGATAAAGAGCAAAACAAGCCGCAGGATCAGCAAAACAACAACAAGAAGGATAATAATAATGAAAATCCCGGCGAAAAAGGTAATGAGCAGCAGCCACAGCAGGGTATGAGTAAGGAAGAAGCAGAACGTATTTTACAGGCACTGGGCAACAAGGAGCAAAATCTGCGTAAGCGCCTTAACGATAACAGTAAAAACCCTGCGCAGGCTTACGAAAGAAAACCCTGGTAATTTTATTATGTGTTACAAATAGTTAAGATGAATAAGCGCGCAGCCAATTCCATATATAACACAGCAGTAAAATGCTTTGTGTTAGCACTTTTACTGCTATTGCAGCTGCAAACATCGCAGGCGCAGAAATTTACCGCCACAGCGGACAGAGCCACCATACTGCCGAATGAAGTTATTACGCTTACATATTCGCTGGATGCAGATGGCGATGACTTTAAAGCGCCTGATTTAAGCAGTTTCGAGGTGCTTTCGGGCCCAAATGTTTCAACACGCATTAGTGTGTACAATACGCAGATGATGCGCAATGTTTCTTACAGTTACGTGCTGAAAACAACAAAAACCGGCAGCTATACCATTGGGCCCGCCAGTATTGTTTCAAAAGGTAAAAAGCTGTTATCCAACAACGTAAAAATTACTGTTACCGATGTTAAAAACCCATCGGCCAATAAAAATACCAGCCCGGCACCAAAAGGGAATGCATTTGGTAAGGACAATGTGTTTCTGCAGCTCAGCAGCGATAAGAAAGATGTTTACCAGGGCGAAGCCGTAGCTATTAACTGTAAGATTTTTATTAGCGAAGTAAACATAGCAGAATACCAGTTCCTGAATCCTGCTTTTGATGGTTTTTGGGTGGAAGAAGTGCAGCTGCCGAAACCAACACCAATTTCGCCCGAGCGCTTAGATAATAAAACGTACCAGGCAGGTGTTATAAGGAAAGTTATTTTATACCCGCAGAAGAACGGGAAACTAAAAGCCGGCCCGCTTGAATTGGAATGTATCGGAACAAAACATTTAAGCCGTAATATTCTCGATGATATTTTTGGCGGCCGCAGCCCCGGCAGCTTTTTTCATGACGATGAGCCCATACGCGCGCTTGTAAAAAGCAATGTTTTGGAAATTAATGTAAAGCCGCTTCCGCAGCCACAGCCCGTTGCATTTACAGGTTTTGTTGGCAAGGCAGCTATAACAGCGAAAATAAGTACGCAAAAAATTGCCGCCAGCGAGCCGCTTACACTTACCGTAACGGTAAGCGGGCGCGGTAACTTTAATACCGTACAGCCTTTTACTATTGCTTTGGGCGATGCGGCAGAAGTTTATGCGCCCGAAACGGAAGAAAAGCTGGATAATTTGCGAAATGATATAAATGGCTCAAAAACATTTACTTATACAATTGTTCCGCGCAAAGAAGGCCGGCTTTTTATACCTCCGGTTAAATTTTCATATTTCGATCCGCAGGAAAAAAAATACGTTCAGCTTAAAACAAACGCATTTAATGTGGATGTTGAAAAAGGCCGGTACGAAGCGCACCTCGATGCAAATACAAGCAAAAGTGTTGGTGAAACAGGTAAACCGAATGGTATTTTAGCCGGTTTGGCTGGCTGGCTATGGGTTCTGCTTGCTGGTTTGCCGGTTACAGCATTATTGTTTTTCTGGCTTTTACGCAGAAATCCAAATAGTAAGCCTATTAAATCTATAAAGCAAAAAACAAACACTAAGCTTACAGCGCAGCAAACACACTTACAGGAAGATGTTGATTACAAACTTAAAGAAGCTGAAGATTGGCTCAGCAGGAATTACCCTGCATATTTTTATACATCATTATGGGAAGCTGTAAACCTGTGGCTGCAGTTAAAAACGGGCCTGCCTTCATCTTCACAAACACATGAAAATATATACGAAGCCATGAACAGGCAGGGTTTTCAGCAAAGTGAAACGGAACGGCTGCTGGCGCTGATCAAAAGCCTTGAGTATTACCGTTACGCGCCTGTTGCCGTACAGCAGGCAGATATGCATAGACTTATGCAGGAGGCAAAGCATTTTTTGCAGCCATCATATATGTAAACGGAGTAGTTAATGCACTGTTTTCACAATTGTTTACATATATGCCAAAGCCCAAAAATGCATATGGAGATCAGCGAAGCAGGGTTACTGTTCCCGTAGCGCGCTTGTTGCTCGTGCCTATAAGCCTGTAATCAAAAACATAAAAATAGGTTCCTTCCGCGCAGGCAGGGCCGGTGTTATTTACTTTTCCGTTCCAGGTATGCTGCTCATTATCGCTGGTGAAAACTATTTCGCCCCAGCGGTTATAAATTTCGAGCCTGTAGTGCTGCTCGCCTTTTATTTTTATGCGGAACTGCTCATTATCACCATCTAAACCATTTGGCGTGAATACGTTCGGGATCCATACATCGGTAATAATTTCAAGCTGTTTGCAGGTTTTGCGGAAACAACCTTTTTCGTTATAAGCTGTAAGGCAAACGTTTACGGTACCCGATTTTGAGAACTGGTGCGTAATGCTGTTATTGTTATTCACCCAAACGGGCGGCGTACCGTCATCAAACTCCCATTTATATTTTACCCCGTTGCGCGATGTATTGACAAAGGAGAATGTTGGTGTATCATTCCGTAAAGTATCCAGGTAAAAATCGCTGGCAACATCAATTACACGTACTTGGAATGTCGCAGTATCGGGGCATTTTCCATTTATACCGGTTAAAGTTAAAGTATAACGCCCTGTATCCGGATAAATATATTTAAAAATGGGTTTCTGCTGGGTGTGCTTAACGCCGTTGCCGTAATCCATTATAAATGCGGTGTAACCAGTATCGGGGAAGCCATAAAATGTGCCTTCATCTTCACCGGCACATAAAACCGTATCGCCCGAAGTTATATTAAGCCTGTTTATGGCATATACAATTACTTTGTATTTACATTTAGGCGTAGGGAAACTATCGGTACAATACAAAACAGAGTCATGTAAATCGCGTATTTCTTCGGTAATAATCAAATCTGGGCAATAAACACCCGGCTTGCTGTAAGTTAGCTGAACCGTATCTTCACCATTGGTAGTTTTTTCTGTGCCGTTACCTAGTTTCCATACCCGGTCTTTAGATGTTGATACAGATTTATCGCGGAATGTTGCCGTAAATGGTACGCAGCCATCCAGCTGGCCGATGGGTTCAAAGCCAGATACAGGCCCAATCATATTAATTGTCTGGGAGTAACTGCCAGAGCAGCTTCCGCCATTTAAACTGGTGCCGGGCGCTGTGCGTGCTGTTAAAGTTACGGTATAAACGCCGCTCTCCAGGTATAAATGTGCCGCATCTTTCTTGCTTTTATCTGTAATGGTAATGGGTGGCGTGCCATCACCGAAATCCCATGTCCAGCTATGGATCTGCAGTTTTCCTAACGAATCCTGTTCTACAAAAGAAGAATCATTGAATTTATAAAAGTGTGGCGCGCAATATCTTACAATTGGCGGCGCAACTGAAAAATAAGGTTTGACGTTAATGATTTTTATGTAATTTTTCTTTTCGACAACTTTTTCGCAGCCCAGGCTATCCGTAGTGTGCATTCTTACAGTATAAAAGCCAGGTTCGGTATAGCTGAATTTAGGTGTTGCGCCGGAATCGTCAATTATGCCATCGCCATTAAAATCCCATCTAATGGTTTCGGGTTTTTTTGGAGTACGGCCATTTCTTGCTGCTATCGGATCTCGCCAGTAGCGTGCAGGATCATAACCAAGATCATTTACTGAAAATGGTAGAAAATAACTTATCGCATCGTTAAATTGTATGGTATCACCAGTGCAAACGGTTGTGTTCATCGAGAAAAAATCGGATGAATAACCTGCAGTAAATTCGGTATATGCAGAATCTATACATCCAAAACGGCTGTGGAAGTACGATTTTACGGTTACATGGCCGGCATAATCTATTTTTTTTACCAGTGTATCAAACAGATTATTATAAGGCATATCATCATTTATTCCCCATTCAGCATTATGCGCAGAAGAAGTTAATGTGTCTCTTAAACCATTTTTTGTGCGTACTATATATGGTATGGTATCTGTTTTTAATACAGCAATTGTATCATATTTATTAGCTTCTATAACATATTCCACAACAATATATTTTGCGCCCGGCTGCTCTGGTTTCTGCATAAAAAGCTTGGCTTCATCTCCCACGCAGAGGTTAGGTTGCGCAACATCAAGCTTCGGCCACAGCTTATGTATGTATTTGTAATTATGGTACCAAACCGTATCTACACAGCTCGGCGT
>DAIUCM010000177.1:0-8178 GCA_036846145.1 Bacteroidota bacterium | reverse complement strand
CATTTTTTCTATATAAAAAGATTAATTTTATTTCAGCACATTTATAGTCCCATTAAAATAATGCGTTCTATTCTCTACATCTTTCACTTTCAAAACATAAAAATAAACATCCATCTGCACTAGTTCACCCCTGTTTTCTACTGCGCCGTTCCAGCTTTGTTTTGCAGGTATTGAAGTGAATATTCTTTGTCCCCAGCGGTTATAAATTTGGTAGCTGTACTCTTTTATGCCTGTTCCATAAACCGAGAAAACATCATTCACTAAATCTCCATCAGGCGAAAAAGCATTGGGAATAAATATGCGGAATTTCTCACCAATATAAATCTGCCCGTAAGCCGTATCGCTGCAGCCGTTTGTGTTTTGTGAAATAAGTGTGATGAAGTATTTTCCCGTATCGGTATATATGTAACTTGGGTTTACTGAGTTGCTTCCTTTGCCATTTCCAAAGCTCCAATGGTAAGTTGTGCTGTAGCGGCTCTGGTTAATGAAAGCTATCTTGTTTCCTTCTATAGAAGTATCTTTAGGATTGGTGTAAAAAGCAGCTATCGGCGTTGGTTTTATGGTGATGAAAATACTGTCTTCTGCAGTTTCTGAGCAGTCGTCTTCTAAGGTTACTTTTATCCAACTGCTTTGGTGCAGGGTTGTTTGATAAACAGGCTCTTTAACTTCTGTATGCTGCCATTTGTACATGTAATGCAAACTATCTCCACCGCTGGCTTTAGCTTGTAACTGTACTTTTTCACCAAAACAAACCGATTGGTTTTGTGCCGTTAGTTTTACTTCCAGCTTTGGTTTTACTTTGAGCCACATTTGTGAAGTATCCGCACAGCCATAAGCATTTTTTACAATAAGCATATATAGCTGCTCGTTTGGCGCTTTGGCAATTGGGTTAGCAATGGTATCGTTACTTAGATATTTCGCTGGAATCCATTTGTAAGTTATTCCACCTTTTCCCTGCATTTCGTAAGATTGGTTGTAGCAAAGCAAAGTATCAGGACCGGCAGAGGATTTTGGTAGATTATTATGTTGTAAACGAAAAGTATCAATATTCAAGCAATTGCCGTTTCCATCCAGCAATAAATAATAGCTTCCTGTATCTTTCGCCCATATATCATGTTGGCGGAAAATGCTTTTATCCGGTTTTATCCAATAGAATTTTGCTGCATTTACGTTGGGAGCTTTTACTAAAACTGAATCGTAAGGACAAATGGCCTGATCTGATATATTGCTTTTAATTTCTTCGCGGAAAATTATCGTTACCGTATCTGTATTGGTGCAATAGCCGCTTGAAATGGTCAGCCAATATTTACCACTACTTGCTATTTTTATACTTTGCGTTGTATCACCTGTACTCCAAAGCTTTTTATAACTTGCTTTTTGTTTTGACGATAAAACATACTCTTTGTCATCACAAATAACAGTATCGTTTCCTAAGTCTGCAAATGAATAGTTATCTGAACATCCCATCACTGATTTGAAATTCATTCCTGTGGCTGAAATAACAGTATCTAATAAATTATAACCACTTGTAGTATTGGAGGTATTTACAATAACCTCGGCAGAAGACACTAATTTACTTATTGACGAATCAATTGTATAGCACTGTTTGGTAAGGCTTTTATCGATTTTAGTTATTTGCGTTTCACCAGCCTGGTTGCCTGAGATAAATATGAAGCCAGAATCTGAAGTCTGTGCGATGTCTTTATAACTCAGTATATTATTATTATAAATAGTTTCGTCAATAGCACTAGCGTAATCCCAGCTAAGGTAAGTTAAACAAATATTTTTAAAATACTTGGCTGATAATACATTCCCTGCGGTATCTGATGTCACAATTAAAGTTGGAAATAATGTTTTTTCTTGTCGTGCTGAGAATACTAGCTGGACATTGTCATTCTGATCGATAAATAAATTCTTAAGAATAAATCCCTTCCCAGGAAAGGTATTTAGAAAATCGGCATAAGAAAAAGCCCAAATTTTTTTCCCGCTTTTATCGAGCTTTAATAAAAAAGATGAACGTTGAGTAATTGTATTTGAAAGTTGAAGTTCGCCCGCACAGTAAATATTGCTGTTTTTATCTGAAGTTCCTAAATATATTCGATGATAAAATGTTGTATTAACACCAAACATATTACCATGAATTGACATCAGTTTTTTGCCAGTGGAATCAATTTTATGGATTCCGGCACCATTGCTTAGAATAATCTCTTTATTACTACTTAAGTGAATCTTTGATTCACCGCCTGAATTCCACATATCCTGGAATTTATGCCCATAAATGAATTTACCATCCTTTGAAATTTTAGTGTAAAAACTTACGAGATAGATTAATATACTATTTAGAGTATCTTTACTTCCTGATATAAAATAACCATCATCTTTTATATAATTACAGTTCAAACTTTGAATTTGCATATCAGGCTGATTATTTAGGTTTAGTTTCCTGAACCATAGAATATCACCCCCATAGCTGAATTTAACAACAATTGCTTCTTGCTTAAGTGGATATGAAGAAATATCAAAATTTGTGTAAACTAAAATTAAATTATTGTTCTCCGCTTCTGAGATCTGCGTTAAAAATGATTTATACTTTATAAATTGATTTGATATTGCACGGGCTTTAATTTTATGTGCCCATAATAATTCTAAACATTCGCTGTACCTACTAATTAGAATTTCATACTCGTCTTTTTTATTTTTTATGATTTCTTTGGTCGCAAAGCTGCCGTCTTCAAAAGCAATGATATTTTTATTAAAGCTATCACTCTTTATACTCGTGTGGAAGTCAAAGTTGGGTATTTTTTGGCCATAAACCTTTCCGGCAAAGCAAAAAACAGCTATTAACAACCAAAAAACCAATCTCATAAATGGCAATTTAACGAATTATGACACAAGCCCATATAAGCTTGACGAGAAAAATGCTTCAGCAGTTGCCGGTGATAAAATTATCTTCTTTATGTTATAAAAACCATTGGTATAAATCTGCAAAGCGCATGTTCAACAGCAAATTTTCAACACAGGATTTTACCTGATCTGCCGGCGAAATGTATAGCTTTGTTTTCCATATATGGTTGTGGCCAAAAATGCTTTCATTAGCATGAGATTCCTGAAAAAAATATCCGATTTCATCATCTACGGCAACTTTTATATTGCCTTGGGCGCAGCTGCGCTTTGTTGGCAAACCTTTTACCTCCTGGGTCTGCAGGTAAAATCTGTAATTGTTCTTCTCACTTTCCTGGCAACTTTTTTTATTTATAATATAGACAGGCTGCTGGCATATAAAAGCATCAGCGGCTTAAAGAGCGAGCGGCATATCTGGATCACGGAAAATGCACGTCTGCTGCTTGTTTTAACGGTTTTAAGCGCACTTGGCCTGTTGATGATGCTATTTTTTCTGCCCTTAAAAATTATTCTTTTTCTGGCGCACCTGGGCTTTATTTCTGTGGGCTATTCACTGCCATTCCTGGGGAATGGAAAAAACCAACGCTCGCTGAGGAGCATTAAAGTACTGAAAATATTCCTGATTACTTATGTATGGATGGCAGCAACTGCCTGGCTTCCGGCTTTGCTTACTGATGTGTTGTTCTGGAACAATGATGTACTGCTGATTGCAATTAAACGCGCGCTGTTTATTTTTGCTGTTACGCTGCCATTTGATATTAGAGATTACCATGCAGATATTAAAACAGAAGTTACTACCCTGCCGCAGCTAATGGGTATAAATAACGCAAAATGGCTTGCGATTGGCTGTATGATGCTTTTTTCGGTAATTGGCTATATGCAGTTTTATCCGCAACGCGCAGGCATATTTTACGCACTTATTATCACCGCTTTAACAAGCGCAGCATTAATCTGGTACGCATCGCCCAAAAGGCATGAATATTATTTTACAGCGCTTTTAGATGGCACATTGTTACTGCAGTTTTTACTTATTCTATGCTTCAGCCATTAACTTTTAAATACAAAACATGCAATTTACCGCATAGCCTGGTTAAAAGATTTTCATTTGGCCTTATTTTCGCATAAATTTTACAAGAACGGCCGCAACCACATCGGGCGACATTTGCACTAAACCCTTTTTAAAGTATTTTTTACATTAAGCATATATGAAGTTTCTACAGGTTTTACCAACTGGCTTGCTAATTATATTTTTACTGTTCGCCGGGCAGGCAGCAGCACAGCAGAAAAATACCGGCAGCCAGCAGGTGAATAAAAGCGCACAGCAGGAAATAAAAGATTCGGTTAAAGTAACAGCTGGCCGGCAGGTAGTATTGCTGGGCTCGGCCATGGGCTGGGTAAAATCAACCACCGGAAAATGGCTCAGCAGCGCAAACCGCATACCTTTTGATGATAATGATTACAACAATGAGTACTACGAAAAAAACCTGATAGGTATAGATAATTTCAAAGCTATTGAGGTTATTGAAATGCGCGTTAACAACAAGCTGTACTATGCACTAATACACAAATATACCAAAGGCTATTATAAAGATGTAGAGAAGCAGGAAGACTGGAAATACTTTACCGCCGCCGATTATTACCTGATTGAAAGATCTGATTTCAAGCGTTTTATGAAGGACAGCACAGGCTTTACACAACCACGCACAGTTAGCCTTCGCTCGCACTATACAGGCAATATTCCTTATACCGGCAGTACAAATATTCCGCAGCGTATTGGTAAAGATATTAACCTGAACCTGCAAACACGCCATTTATACGATACAACAGTTTATACTTATTACCAGTTTGCCTTAAAACCGGTAAAAACAGCAAATGGCAGCTTTATGCGGTTTTTAACAGGTATTGGTTATGCCAAAGGCGATGCATTACCTCCAGAAGCTGATTATTCCCTGTTCGACCGCCAGTATTACCAAACCTCGCTCGATTATTTCAAACGTTTTATGGCGAAACTGCAATAATTATCGTTGAATGTAAGCATGAATGATTGTAAGAATGAAAGAATAAATAATCAATTGTCTTGTCCTGAAATAGATTTACACTAAATTGTAAATCATTAAATCATGAAAAGCAAAAAAACTTATCCTGACAAGATCATGGCTGAATATTTAAACTCAGATGCCACATTTAAGTAGCTGGGTATTAAATACAATATCCCGGCTGAAACTATAAAAAGCTAGGTTCGAGCGCAGCGTTTAAAACAGAAGGACAATCCTTTAGCACCTGCAAGCCCATCAACAAAACAGGCTGAAGAGGATGCAGCACTTAAAAAGCAACTCCACGAGCTTCAACTCAAAAACGAACTGTTGGAGGAGATGCTGCGCCTTAGTGAACAAATGACTGGCATCCCACTGCGAAAAAAGTTTGGCACCAGGCAGTCATGAACATAGGGCAGAAATACCGCCGCACCATCAAGGTACTCTGTCCACTGCTTGGGTATAGCAGGCAAAGTTATTACCAGGGAATAAAAGCTTTACAAAAAGAAGCTTTAGATGCTAAAATCATCATACAGCAAGTGATAAAGCATAGCAAACACAACCAAAAGTAGGCACCAGAAAGCTTTATTTGCACCTAAAGCCATTTCTGCAGGCGCATAATATTTCTTTGGGAAGAGATGCTTTATTCAATCTTCTTGCAGCGCATAAACTGCTCATACGCAGAAGAAAACGAAATACGCCTATCACTACTTTTTCTGACCACTGGATGCATAAATATCCTAACCTTATTATTGGTTTTGAGCCCGATGGGCCACACCAGCTCCTGGTAAGCGATATTACCTATTTGAGATTGAAAGAAGGAAGTTTTGCTTACATGAGCCTTATTACAGATGCCTATTCCAGGAAAATTACAGGCCATCATCTTGACAAAACCCTTTGTGCCACAGGCTGTATAAAGGCGCTGAAGATGGCCATTAAGCAACTGCCCAAAGGCAAAACCCCTATTCATCATTCAGACAGGGGCAGCCAGTATTGCAGCTTCGATTATGTCAATATCTTGTTGAAAAACAACTTGTCCATTAGCATGACCCAAAGTGGCAATCCCAGGGAAAATGCCATAGCAGAAAGGATAAACGGCGTACTTAAAACAGAACTGCTTAAGGAGGTTTTCGACTCATACCACCATGCAAAAGAAGCAGTTAGAGGGCATTTATAATACGGTACGGCTGCACAGCAGTATAGAGATGCTTACACCAGCAAAAGCACACCAGAAAACAGGTAAGCTTAACAGGAAGTTGAAAACCTATTACAAACAAAAAAAGGAGGCTGTAAATGCAACACTATAAATTATTTAATTGGAGTACGTTTATCACCAAAAAGTTATTTCCAGCCCTCATTATCCTGCTCTGTTCATGGAGCGATAATGAGGGGTGGAATAACTTTTTATAACAGTAGCTGCTGTAAAGCTATTTTAGTATTAACATTCATCTGTAAATTTGTAACAGGACTAACATCTAAAAGTGTAAACTTTTTTCAGGACGAGACATGATTTTTGCAACCTCCCAACCTTTCCAACCTTACAACCTTCCAACCTTACAACTTAGCGCAATTATAAACAGGCAGGCAATTCAGCCAAACCAAGGTTTTATAATTATCTTTGCACTTACAGTGCGATTGCGTACATGAAGAAAACAGCAACATATACTCAGCTTTTAAACAACTCCCTGGCAGGTAAAAAGCAGCTGGCTTTGCTTATCGACCCAGATAAGACCGGTGCTTTTGGGCTTGAACATACGCTGCGCATTGCTGCCGAAGTGGGTTTAAGCCTTGTATTTGTTGGCGGAAGCCTGCTTACAGAAAACCATATAAGGGATTGTGTAAAAATAGTTAAGGAAAATACAGATGTACCTGTAATCCTCTTTCCCGGCAGCCCTTCACAAATTCATGCTTCGGCCGATGCCATATTTTTACTTTCGTTGATTTCAGGGCGCAACGCAGATCTTTTAATTGGGCGGCATGTTGAGGCTGCACCGGTTTTAAAGCAAAGCGGACTGGAGATTATACCAACCGGTTATATGCTTATTGATGCCGGCCAGCCAACAACTGCATCGTACATCAGCAATACTTTCCCTATACCATACAATAAGCCCGATATTGCCGCCTGTACAGCTATGGCCGGTGAAATGCTGGGATTAAAAGCTATTTATATGGATTGCGGAAGCGGAGCAGCGAAACCTGCATCGCCACAAATGATTGAACGGGTAAAGCAATCAATTGAAATACCGCTAATTGTTGGCGGCGGCATACGTACTAAAACAGAACTGCACCAGGCGTTCAGCGCTGGTGCAGATATAGCTGTTGTTGGTAACGCAGTTGAAAGTAATCCCGAACTGCTTTATGATTTCGGCCAGGTCATTAAGAATCCCGCCTGAGATATTGACATTAACTGGTATTTCTTACGCATCCTTAAAGGATTTACGCCATAAAACATTTTAAACCTGCGGTTGAAATAAGCCTGGTCTATAAATCCTGTACGGTCAGAAATGGCTGCGATCTGGTCTGGCGTTGAAACAAGGAAATGCAAGCCTAATTTAACACGCTGATCAATTAAGTAAGCCTGTATGCTCATACCAATACAACGCTTAAAGAACTGGCTGATATAATCCGGCGAAAGGCTGATGAGCTCTGCAAGATGCTCAAGCGTAATATCTTTCTGTAAATTCTGGTGAATGTAAACCAGTATCTTCATTAAACGGTCGTTCTCAAAATGCTGGTTGATGTGCGAGAACATATCTTTAAATGTATCATGCAGATCGCGCAAAACATAAAGCGAAATTTTTTCGAGCGTTGCAGATACGATAGACTCTTTAAAAAGATGCGAATTTGTGTTTTCGTAGCTTACAAGCGAGCAGAAACCTGAAAGGCGCTCCATAGAGCTGATCTTGAAGGTTTTAAGGCCCGGAATACCAAAAACAGGAATACCTTCCACCTGCGCATCGAAAAAGAAAAGCTCAAGCAGGTATGGCTGGCTGAAAATTTCAGGGAAAAGCTTCTTATCGAACATCTCGCCCTGTGGTACAAAATACGCTATTTCTCTTTTGCCACTTGCAGGATCTATACCGCTAAAGAGGCAATTGGTATAAGCCGGAAACCCTTCCAGACATTCTTCATAGAGTTCTTTATCAAGCTTATAATAACCACTAAGATTACAAGCTAACCGTTGAGATACCAGGTTTGTAAATGGCATAATTTTAACTATATTAATATTGAGGCAGCCCTTAAC
>DAIUCM010000176.1:0-8351 GCA_036846145.1 Bacteroidota bacterium | reverse complement strand
GAATTAAAAGCACAAAATGGGATAGAAAATTATATTGATACTTTAATAATAATTCCAGCAAAACCTACCAGTGAAGATACTTTAAAGATTGTATGTCATTCGTCATTTTTATATAGTCCTTGCAGTATTTACAAATATAATTTAAATAAATATACAGACAGTACAGTAAGTGTTACAGTTCTACAGGCTGTAGGAAAAGATTCAACTCCTTGTAGTTCTATAGATACAATTATAATCGGAAAATTGAACCCACGAAATTATACTTTGAGATTTTATTTGTATGCATCTGGTATTCCTGAAGATTTTGATCGGAGGATTTTTGAATTTACTATTCTACAAGCCACAGATATAAAGCGCAATCCAAAAATTACAGATATTATTTCTGTTTATCCAAATCCTGCAAGTAAAAACTTATTTATCAGCAGCCAGTCCAATAGCGTTTATAAAATAATTTTGTACGATATGCTTGGCAAAACAATGTATGAAAACAATTTTAGTCAAAACTTAAGCATTGATGTTTCAACTATGCCCAAAGGTGTTTACTTTGTAAGGAGCCTAAATATGGGCAATAGCACGCAAACCATTCACAAGATTATCGTTCAATAAATTTCATTAATCTGCCTCAAATGAAATTTACGTTTGTGGTTTTAAATTTTGAAGCTATGAAAAATTTATATATACTATTAAGCCTCTGTTTTACTGCATTTTTAATAAATATATCGCAATTAAAAGCACAGGACTTTGACTACATTGACAGTCTGAAAATCATTCCTGGCAACCCAACAACTGAAGATATTGTTAAAGTTGTTTGCTATTCTTCCTTTGAGTTTAGCGGATGCAAGCTTTTTTTATCAGAAGTTCATTTAATAAGGGATAGTACCGTTTCCGTTAAAGCTTATCAAGCCATTGGCGAAGACACAATACCTTGTAATTCTATAGATACAATTATTATTGGAAAATTAAACGCACGAAATTATATCCTAAAATATATTTTATCTACTTCGGGAAATGGGGATATGGAAATGAATTTTTTAAAATTCACTGTATCACAAGCAACGGATATAAAGCGCAATCCAAAAATTACAGATATGATTTCTGTTTATCCCAATCCTGCAAGCACAAACTTATTTATCAGCAGCCAATCCAATAGTGTTTATAAAGTGGCATTATACGATATGCTTGGTAAAACAATGTACGAAAACAATTTTAGTCAAAACTTAAGCATTGATGTATCAGCCATGCCCAAAGGTGTTTACTTTGTAAAGAGTATAAATATAGCCAATAACACGCAAACCATTCACAAGATTATCATTCATTAAAGCTTATTCATTTGCTAAATATGAAATTGTCTTTCGTGAAGGTTTTGTTTAACAAGTTTCAAATTAATTTAAACAAAATCATTTCCTGTTGCCAAATTTTATATCTTTGTAGCAGAATTTCTCAGCTTCATATATGCCTCAGCCTGAAAATACTTCCCGTAGCCCGATTGTAAGTGTCTTCCGGCAGGTTACTTTTAATGCTGCGCATCGTTTACATAATCAGAACTGGGATGACAACACCAACCGCGAAGTTTTCGGCCTCTGCAACAATCCTAATTTCCACGGCCATAACTATACTTTAATTGTTGAAGTCCGCGGGCCGATTGAACCTGAAACCGGTTATGTTTATGATCTGAAAAAACTTAAAGATATTATAAACGAGCATGTTGCGGATCGTTTCGACCACCGCAACCTGAATCTTGATATTGAAGAATTCAAGACACTGAACCCTACTGCTGAGAATATTGCCGTGGTAATATGGAACATTTTACGCGAAAAACTTGCTAAGCATTTAGCCCTTACGGTAACGCTTTATGAAACAGAACGAAACTACGTCCGGTATGCAGGAGAATAAGCCGGAAAATTTTGACGAACTCGGCGATAATCATATTTCCTTTGCAAAAGATACGCCATTGCGCGAAGACGCTTTTGAGCTGGACGATGACACCAAGATTGAGCTGATACAGAAGCATTTCCGTGAGATCATGCTGATCCTTGGCCTGGATTTAACAGATGACAGTTTGCGCGGAACACCAAAACGTGTAGCCAAAATGTTCGTTAAAGAAACATTCAGCGGACTTAACCCTAAAAACAAGCCTGCCGTAACCTTATTCGAGAACAAGTACAAATACAACGAAATGGTTATGGTAAAAGATATAACATTTTTTACTGTTTGCGAACACCATTTTGTACCGTTTTTCGGCAAGGCGCATGTGGCGTATATTCCAAAAGGCAAAGTGGCCGGTCTATCAAAAATAAACCGCTTGGTACAGTTCTACGCACGCAGGCCGCAGGTGCAGGAACGCCTTACTACGCAGGTAGCCAATGAAATACGAGAAATGTTTGAAACAGAAGATGTTGCCGTTTGGATGGAAGCACGCCACCTTTGTGTTGCCAGCCGCGGCATTGAAGATACAGGAAGCACAACCATAACATCGGTTTTCCATGGCAAGCTCAATTGCGAAGATTATAAAGCACAGTTTCTTACAGCTGTTAAAGCATCTGAGATCATATAAAAATAAATTGTTTTAAATATTGAATATTGAGAGCGCCTGCAAAACCAAATTTGCAGGCGCTTTTATTTTAATCGTTATTATACATACTAATTTTCCAGGTATAGCCGTTTGCAGTGCTGAATTTCAGTAACCAAAGTATTTTTTAGCAAACCAATATATGGAAAACACGGAACCTGTTTATAAAAAAGGCCTGTTCCAGGCGGGCATAGTATTTACTGCTGTATCGGCATTATTATATTATATGCCACAACTTTTGCCGAAAAGCGATGAGCAGAATTTATTCAGCTTCTTCTTTATACATTATGGCATAGCCGTTTTTTACCTGGTAGTTTTATGGGGGCAAGGTGTTGCCAGGCTTCGCTGGCGGTTTATGCGGCAATCCATAATCTGGTATTTACCGGCTATAATTTTGCTGCTTATAAGCGCCTACGCGCTAAACCGCGAGGTTTCGGTTTTTCATCTGTCGGTGAACTGGCTCAGCGTTTTGCTGGTGCTTCAATGTATTAACCTGCTGCTTTTTTCCATATATCACATGCTGCAAAAATGGTTAAAGCTGCTTATGTTTTTTATGCTGGGCATTGGGCTGGTGCTGTTTACTTACCTGGCGGTTTACGTTGCACCCTTATATACGATCAGCGCCATGGCCTTTATTTTCCTGGGCATCTCCGGGCATTCATTTGTACCCTTGCTTTTCGTTATTTCCATTGTTATACTTTTCCGCAAATTTTCTGCAGGCAGCAAGGCATTAAAATTCGCTTTTATGGCAGGAATAATAATACCATTTGCGGCAGGAATTTATTTTGCCGTACAATGGAGCCGCATAACCAATATCATCGACAAGGAATATACACGATCATTATTGAATGAAACGGACCTGCCGGCATGGGTACGGATCAGCCAGCGGCTACCCAAAAATACTGTAACTGAAAAAGTGCTGAAAGCAGATATGATCTATACGGTGCACAAGGGAGTTGACAATTTATTCCGGGGTTGGGATTCGCCCGGGCGCGCCAGATTCAATGAAGAAAAAAAGCATGATCCGCTTGTTGTTTTCGCATCCCTGTTCAACCATAATTCCGAGCTCGATGAAAAAGAGAAAATAAAAATTTTAGAATCTACTTACGATAGCCGCCACCAGGCACAGGAACGCTTATGGAGCGGTGAAAATTTGCGTACCAAGCAGGTAATTACAAGTGTGAGGCTTTGGCCGGAGTACCGCATGGCTTATACCGAAAAGATCCTTAGTATTGAAAACACCAGCATACGTAATCGGTGGAATCGTACGGAAGAAGCGCTTTACACTTTCCACCTGCCGGAAGGCGCTGTAATTACTTCATTATCTTTATGGATTGCCGGTAAGGAAGAAAAAGGCTATTTAACCAGCAAGCAGAAAGCAGATTCGGCATACAAAACTATAGTGGGTGTAGAAACGCGCGACCCAAGCCTGGTGCACTGGCAGGAAGGCAATACAGTTTCGGTTCGCGTTTTTCCATGTACACCCGATGAAAACCGTAGATTTAAGCTGGGTATAACTTCACCATTGCAAGTAACAGGAAACCAGCTCACTTATGAAAATATTTATTTCGACGGGCCTTTGATGGATAATGCAAAAGAAACACGGATTATTAATACCGTCAGCGCGAAAAATTATGATCTTTCCCTGACCAAGTACAGCAGGAATACCGAGGGTAGTTTTGAGTATGAAGGCAGTTACGATGCGGAATGGAAAATTACTGCGCCGCTTAAACCATTAAAAAACACTTCGTTTACATTTAACAATAAAACCTATACGCTTAGCGATTATAAAGAACAACAGTCGCCGGTTAAATTCAGTAATATTTATCTCGATTTAAATGCGGCCTGGAAGCAGGATGAACTGAAGCAAGTTGTAGAACTGGCCAATGGCAGGCCTATATATACATGGCTGGGAAAATGGTTTGAGGTTAATAAAGATAATTATACGGAAATATTCAATGACCTCAGCAGGCTTCAATTCAGCATGTTGCCTTTATATGAAATTGATGATCGTAAGAACAGCCTGGTTATTACCAAGGGCACTTCTGCCTCTCCAAATCTGCGCGATGTTGCTGAAAGCGTTTTTCATGCACGAATCACCGAACTGGAAAAAGATTCCGCTCCTGTTAAAACATTTTGTCTTGGAAACCGGGCACTTTCGCCTTATTTAAAAACGCTTAAGGAGTTTAGGATGATACAGTGTGAAAACGGTGAAATGTCAGCGCTTGAAACTTTACTTAAAAACAATATATTTCCGCAAATTCAGGAAAACGCGCAAAGGCTGCTGATTCAGCCTGCCAATATATTAATTACCGAAACTGCTGCAATTGATAGCGTGAAATCTTCCGCGCCGGATCACTTTTTCAGGCTTTTCGCTTACAACCAAATCATGAAAAATGCAGGCGTAAAGGCAATTCGTAAAGATTTTGCAGATCCTGATTTAGTAGAACTTGCAGAACAAGCCTACGTGGTATCACCGGTTAGCAGCCTTATAGTACTGGAATCGCAAAAAGATTACGAACGCTTTGGTATAGAAGAAAGCAAAAACAGCCTGGGGAACGCAAGCATGAAATCAAGCGGCGCAGTACCTGAACCGCACGAGTGGGCGCTGATTGTACTTATTTTACTCACACTTAGCTGGTTAATTTTCAAGGAAAGGCTTCGGAAAACATGGCAACGGTAACCAATAATCAATAACCAATCAATGTCGTTTAGTTAAGCATGGAATAAATTCCATCCCTACAATATTTGATCGTCCATACTGGAATTAATTAACGCTCCGAACCAAGCTCCATAGGAACGATAAAATATTATAGCAACGGATTTCAATCCGTTGATGGCAAGAATTTTCTTAGCTAAACGACATTGAACAACCAATGATCAATTGAAAAACAACGCTGATCATGAATTAAATGAATATACGAAAGTAATCATGCAAAAAGTGAAAGCATTTTTCGGCATAAGTATATATGGCTTAGGATCAGTTAGTTTATTTGCTGTTGTGGGTTTATTTGCTTTGCGCGATTTTTTTCTTGAACATGCCATAACCTGCCTGGGCATATTGCTGCTTCCGGTTCTGTCCCGCGTACATAAAGGCATTTATTCGTATAAGTATATATGGGCTTCGCTGTTATTTATGGCACTGGCATTTTTTTCTCCGGCCAAAACATTGGCCTATTTTGCATGGATTTTTACACTCTTCCTGGTTATAGAAACCTTTATCGGCAA
This sequence comes from Bacteroidota bacterium, assembly GCA_036846145.1. GTDB lineage: Bacteria > Bacteroidota > Bacteroidia > CAILMK01 > CAILMK01 > DAIUCM01. Next base: position 2,554 of record DAIUCM010000176.1, on the reverse strand, counting down.
GCTGAATTTTCTGCCGCTTTTTACAGCTATTGTAGCCTCGCCTGTTTTCAATTACCTGTTAAATGTCTTTGGTTTCTCGGTTCGCTTACAGCTTACCAGGGTATCAGGCAAAATATTATCTGTTTTGGGAACTGTACAAACAGAGGGCAACAGTATAAATTTCCGTGGTGAAGATTTTTCAGTTGATCCGGCTTGTATGGGTTTAAATCTTACAGCCACAGCATTGATTTTCGGCATAATCTTCCTTTTCCGTATTGAAAAGAAACATAATATTACACTGCCATTTCTTTTTACCTTAGCAGCACTTGCGCTTTTTTTCGGGTTGAATACATTCGCCAATCTGTTCCGCATAGTATTATTGGTAAGCATGCATATTATGCCCGGTACAGTAATGCATGAGCTGATAGGCTTGCTATGTCTGGGAATTTATGTTATACTGCCAGGTTTTTTTATTCTGCAATTGCTGGCTAAAAAGTTTATTAATTCCGAAGCCCGAAACACATATTCATCAGGAAGCCGGTTAAAGAAAACAGCAACCGGTATTTTTTTTCTTGCTTTTGTTTTGATGATTTTTTCGGGTTTGAGAAATAAAGAAGGGCAAAATTCACATCAACTTGTGCAAAAGCAAATGAACGGCTACACCATTAACTATTTACCAAACGATATTACCAAAATTGAAAACAGCAACGCACTTATTTACCGCAAAAAAATACAGGAATTTTACAGTACAGAACATAATCCTATGATTTGCTGGACAGGAAGCGGCTACTCTTTCCAGAAAGTTAAAGAAAGCAAAATTGGGAATAATACTGTGTACGCAGGCTTACTGGTAAAAGACAAAGATACCTTGCACACTGCCTGGTGGTACGAAAACGGCTTGCACAAAACCATTAGCCAAACAAACTGGCGCTGGCGCGTAATGCGCGGTGAAGAAAAATTTTATTTGGTGAATGTAAGCGCTGAAAATGAAGAGTTTCTGAAAAATGAAATTGAGAAACTGGATTTAAAAGACTTATAGTTTGGCTCTCAATAATATCGGCTTAAGCTTGATCAATGAATTGATTTTACTTTTTCTTCGATGGAATGTTCATTTTTGAGGTAAAATCACATTCAATATCCGTAATAAAAAATGGCTCTTCCCATTTATTTGTAGAATCTTTTATTTGGCAGTATAATGAAAATTGTCTAATTCCTCTTTTGGCAACATCATGAATCTCAGCACCGGAAATTACTGCTTTAATAAAATCTTCCGATGGATAAACTTGTCCTTCATGCCTTCTAAGATGAGGTGTTTTTAATACCAGCCTTGCTTCATATTTAACCCCAAATCCACCACACAGATAATAATGCAGATAAAAATTATCATGCATGTAAAATTTGTGCAGATTTAATTTTACCGGCTTGTTTTCAGCAGAGAAACCTTTCGCTATCAGATTGTTGTTTAAATAAAGTTTCCATGAATTTACATTCAAATTTTCGCGAACTGAATGATCTATTTTGAAGCTTGTGAAAAGCAACAATAGTATAATAGCTGCAATTTTCATTAGTTGAGGCCTTTGGCATTATAAACGAAAACAGCCTGCAATATATTTCAATTGCAGGCTGCTTCCATATATCGTTACTTTAAAAAATGCTTTACAAAGTATCGTTCAGTTTTCTGTGATCAGCAAGGAATTTCTCCAAGCCAATATCTGTCAGCGGATGATTGAGCATTTGCATAATTACGTTGCTCGGGCAAGTAACAACATCTGCACCAATCTGCGCGCATTGTACAATATGCAAGGTTGAACGTACAGAAGCCGCAAGCACTTCAGTCTCAATCTGGTAATTACTGAAAATATCTACAATCTGCTGTATAAGCTGAATACCTTCCAGGGAAATATCATCTAAACGGCCCATAAACGGCGATACATAACTTGCACCTGCTTTTGCTGCCATCAGCGCCTGTGCAGGTGAAAAGATCAATGTACAATTTGTGCGGATACCTTCTTTACGGAAGGTTGAAATAGCGCGAACGCCATCTTTTGTCATTGGCACTTTCACTACAATATTGTCTGCAATAGCGGCTAATTTGCGGCCTTCATCCAGCATTTCATCATACGCCGTTGCAATTACTTCCGCACTGATATCGCCCGGAACCATCTCGGCAATTTTATGGTAGTGTTCATGCACATTCTGTATGCCTTTTATACCTTCTTTGGCCATCAGGCTCGGGTTTGTGGTTACACCATCAAGAATCCCCAGGCTATGCACTTCCATGATCTGGTCAATATTCGCCGTATCAACAAAAAATTTCATAATGTAATAAGTTTATGCGGGCGAAATTACGCCAAAAAGCGCAAACAGAGAGCAGAATATTGGTAAAGGATAGAAACAAAAAAGGTAAGCTACCTGCATCGCGCCGCTCAACTAATCGTTCCTTGCTATATTCCTATCCTGGGGAGACAAAAAGGAGCTGGCCGTACAGGGCTTACCCGGCACAAAGGTACAATTTTAAGCCAATTGGTTTCTATTTTTTTGAATTTTATTTTGGATTCGCTTTATAGTGCTGAAT
>DAIUCM010000175.1:0-8359 GCA_036846145.1 Bacteroidota bacterium | reverse complement strand
CTCAAAGCATTTTTCACTAACATCATATATGCTTTAAAACTGTTTTCTTAACGCTTATAATTTAAGGCCGTCATAGCGCTTTGCAGTTCTTTTTACTTTTATTTCAATTAATATTTAAATTCTATTTATTCACGTTGCACCAAGCCCTGCATGGGCGTACAATGTCAGCATGGGGCAAAGCCCTATGTTAAAAAACTCATTAACTAAACGACATTGAATTACGAATTACGAATGCATCATCGCGGCGTTTTTTCTCGCAAAGGCGCAAAGTTTTATTCTTCAGATTACTAAAGCATTTTTGACAGAATGAGATATGGAAATTAATTGTGTAGCGATGCTTAATTATTTTCTTATTCACTTATTCACTTATTCACTCATTCACTCATTCACTCATTCCCATTCCATCACTCAATCATTCCGTCTGCGGGGTTCTGCCGCTGGTATTATCCTTTTTATTATCCGATGAAAAATGCTGGTTCTTTATAAATTCCGATGCGTAGATAAATTCTTTTAGCTTTTCATCGTCGCTGGCTTTAATTTCCTCGGGCGTGCCCTGCCAGTGCATGGTGCCTTTGTACAGGTAAATAATGTTATCGCCATACTCCAGTACCGAGTTCATATCGTGCGTATTAATTACGGTAGTCATTTTAAACTCAATCGTAATTTCTTTTATCAGTTTATCAATAACGGTAGAAGTCATTGGGTCGAGGCCGGAGTTTGGCTCATCGCAAAATAAATACTTGGGGTTAAGCGCCATGGCACGGGCAATACCTACACGTTTTTTCATACCGCCGCTTATTTCATCGGGGAACAGGTTGTTTACTTTTTCCAGGTTTACACGGTCCAGGCAAAAATTTACACGGTCGGCAATTTTGCGTTTGCTCATTTTTGTGAACAACCTCAGCGGAAAAGCAACATTGTCTTCCACCGTCATACTATCGAACAATGCGGAATACTGGAATAGCATTCCCAGCTCCTGCCTTATTTTTCTTTTTTCACCGTATTTAAGATGCGTAAAATCGCGCCCGTCATATAAAACGCTTCCTTCATCGGGCTCCATTAGCCCTACAATGCATTTCATCATTACAGTTTTACCACTGCCCGAGCCGCCAATAATCATATTGCACTGGCCTTCATGGAACTGCGCATCTATGCCTTTAAGTACTTCTTTATTTTCGAATCGTTTTTTTAATCCCTTCAGCTCTATCATATCCTCAAATTTTCACCGTTTTTTTAGAGTAATAACTGTGCCAGAACATAATCTGATAACAATATTAAAACGCTGCTGTAAACAACCGCTCTTGTACTTGCACGGCCAACATCTAAACTGCCACCGGTTGCATAATAACCCTGGTATGATGATACAGATGAAATAAGGAACGCGAAAGTGAAGGTTTTGATCATAGCGAACACAAAGGTAAACGTACGGAAAGAGCTGCGCGCACCGGTAACAAAATCTTCGTAAGAAACTATATTCGCCAGGTGGCCAACCAAAATACCGCCGGAAATACTCAGGAACATACTAATAACAATAAGTATTGGCAGCATAATCAGCATGGCTATTATTTTGGGGAAAATAAGATAACCTGCTGAATTTACGCCCATAACTTCCATGGCATCAATCTGTTCACTCACGCGCATACTGCCTAATTCCGTGGCAATGTTTGAGCCTATTTTACCTGCTAAAACAAGGCTTGTGATAGTTGGCGAAAGCTCAAGTATGGAAGAATCGCTCACTACCGAGCCAATTACCGTATCATCAATAAGCGCGCTAACCAGCTGGTAAGCAGTATTAACCGTAGTAACCGCACCTACGAAAGTAGATACAATGGCAACAATACCCAGCGAAGAAACACCAAGATTATTGGCTTCATCGAAAATACGTTTCAGGTAAATGCGCCTTTGCTCCGGCTTGGAAAAAGTGTTTCGCAGCAGCAGCAGGTATTCCCCAAAAGAGAAAAAAAATTCATATAATTACTATCTCAGCTTCAGTTATTACTTTTACAAAAGTAGATGTTTAACACAAGATAAAAAAAGTTGTTGCAAGTAGCGAAAGAGTTATAAATAAAGAACAGGAATAATCAATTACGAATTAACAATCACTGTCCTTTAGTTAAGCATTTTTGACTATAACTTCCGGGCTGTGAGCCACAGCCCGGTGAGCTCCGACTGAAAAGTAAATCGTTTAAAATTTTATTATTTTAGAATTGTAAAGTGAATCTGAATTTTAGTGGCATTCTAAAATCAGCGCTCCGAGTTTTGTGGCACACAGAGCTCTAATTAAAATATTTCCATAACTAAACCACAGTGAATTAACATTTACAGATGCCGCTACTTCAATTAAAAATTATAATTACCGCGATGCGAAGCAACAGGAATATTCAATTACAAATTAATGTCGTTTAGTTATTATTAAGAGCGCCGGAAAGTGTGCCACAAACCAGGGGAACGTGAAACAACAGTCTGAAAGACTGAAACAACACAACTTGGGGCAACGCCCAAGTGAATTTCCATATATAAGAAAGCTGAAAAATGCTTCAGGTTCTCTCCGCCGATCATTTTTCAATCATACATTCATTCCATGGCATAATAAAAAACAATCGAACACTTTCGCTGCGAAACCTTTAAATTTGCTGCACTTAAAATCTAAAAAAAATTTAAAGCTATGGCATTCAAATTACCAGATCTACCTTACGCTTTCGACGCGCTGGAACCACATATCGATGCGCAAACCATGGAAATCCATCACGATCGTCATCACAAAGCTTATACCGATAACCTTAATAAAGCATTAGAAGGCACAGATGCAGAGCAAATGGGTATTGAAGAGATCCTGAAAAATATATCTTCTTATCCGGCGGCGGTGCGAAACAATGGCGGCGGTTATTTTAATCATAATCTTTTCTGGGAAATAATGGCCCCAAACAGCGGCGGCGAACCAGGCGGCGAACTGGCTGATGCTATCAATTCAACTTTCGGTTCTTTCGCTACGTTTAAAGAGCAGTTTAACCAGGCAGCTGCAACACGTTTCGGTAGCGGATGGGCGTGGTTAGTAGTTGATAAAGGTACTTTGAAAATCGGTTCAACACCAAACCAGGATAATCCTTTAATGGATGCCGTTACCGATATTAAAGGAACACCAATTTTAGGCCTTGATGTTTGGGAGCACGCTTATTACCTGAAATACCAGAACAAACGTCCCGATTATGCAAACGCTTTCTGGAATGTGGTAAACTGGGAAGAAGTGAGCCGCAGGTATATGGACGCGAAGTAATCAATTACGAATGACGAATTAACAATTACGAATGCATCTTCGCGGTATATAAGTGCATTGCATACACTTCGGCTCGCGCGTGTTTGCAACGCGTGCGGATGAGTTCAGCGTCTCCGGACGCATTTGATAAAAGCATTTTTTAATAAATCTATATATGCAAACGCCTCATCTTAATAAAGTTGAGGCGTTTTTTTGTTTATATTGAAGTATGTTTGGCTTACCGGCGTCAGGAGACGCGAAACTCATCCGCACGCGTTATAAACGCGCGCCGGGATTTAAGCCAACGAAAATTAATTACGCAAAAAAGCATTTTTAATTCTTCATTTTTAATTTTTAATTAAATCAAATCAAATGTCTCCCGGTTGCGGGCGCATTAAAATTTCTTCTATAACGGCTGCGGGCGATAACTGGCTGCACATCCATACGGCTTCGGCAACATCTTCAGCTTTCATAAATCGCGTTTCAGGAAGATCGGTACCGCTCCAGGAATTTGTCAGGGTTGCACCTGGTAAAATAGCAGTTACTTTAATGTTATGAGGTTTCATTTCTTCGCGCAAAACCTTTGTCATTCCCAGCAAAGCATATTTGGAAATACAGTAAGAACCGCCGTTGGTGTAGGCTGTAATACTTGCCGTGGAGCACATGTTAAAAATATGGCCGCTTTTATTTTTCATCATGGCCGGGAGAAATAATCGTGTGAAATGATATGCGCTGTGCACATTAATTTCCAGTGTTTTTTCCAATATGCCGTCTTCTTCGGTATGAATTTGCCCCGGGAAAAAAATACCGGCGTTGTTTACTAAAATACCAGTTTCACCCATTTTGTCTTTTACAAAATCTGCAAAGGCAATTCTTTCACCGGGTTTAGAAACATCGCAAACGAAAGAATAAATATTGTTGTGACCTGCTGAATTGCTGATGCTTTCTACAGTTTCATCAAGATTATTTTTATCTCTTGAACAAATGGCAACGGTATAGTTTTCGGCTGCAAATTTCTTCGCGATAGCCAGGCCAATGCCTTTACTTGCACCGGTAACAACAATATTTTTCATGAAGCAAAATTACGCAAATATGAAGATTAGTTCACTTGGGGCGTTGCCCTAAGCTGTGTTGTTTCAGTCGTTCCAGACTGTTGTTTCACGTTCCCCTGGTTTGTGGCACACTTTCCGGCGTTCTTAATAATAACTAAACGACATTAATTCATTATTTCATTAATGCATGAATTCATTGAAAATGAAAAAGCGCGGTGCAGAAAAATATCCGCACCGCGCTTTAGATCAAAACCAAACCAACTAAGTAAACCAAATTATCAGTTACAATACAATCTTTTGCGTGTAAATAGTTCCGTTCTGCAAAATTCTCACAACATAAACACCAGCCATATTTGGTTGTGCGTGCATTTTAATATTATTGTTACCGGTTGATGTATAAGCGTTTACGGTTTGCAAAACCTGGCCGTTCATATTTATAACCTCAATCAGCGCAGTAGCGTTTACCTCGGAGTTTAACTGAATATGAAGGCATTTCTGGGCATCGGTATATATGGAAACTGCGCTTAAACTGCTGCCTTTTTTACGCAAACTCTGTATGGCTGAATATTCAAACGCACCGTTGAAATCTACCTGCTTTAGCCTGTAATAAATTATGCTGGCGTTGATGCTCGCCGCGCCCATATCGGTATAGCTGTAAAAATGCTTCTGGCTGCTGGTTCCGTTTCCGTTCATCCAGCCAATGGTTTCATAATTTTCACCATCTGTACTGCGTTGAATTTCAAAGCCATGGTTGTTAATTTCGCACACGGTCGCCCAGTTCAGAACTGCATTTTTATCCTGCATTTTTGTAGTGAAATACAACCAGCTTACCGGTAGCGGCACAATTTTTTGCGTACCAAGCGCAAATGTACCAAACTGGCTTAAAGTTTCTGTAGATATTACTCCATCAACATTGTTCTGGCTTACGGATTTCCATGCTGCGCCATCCCAGTTAACTATTCTGAGCGATTGCGCTTCAGCTTTTGCGGTAAAATCAAAAGCAAGGCTTGCGTTAGTGGTTCCACCGGTTCGCTGTATGTTCCAGTATTCGCTACCGTTTATGTTTTCTAAGGAATTATCGTGCTTTGTAACATCATGTAATACAGTACTGTTAAAATATTCTGCCCTGAAAACCGATGCAGAAGCAAGCGATTCCGGTGTAATTGTTACAGGCCTGTAGCTTGTATCTTTACCGGTTGGCAGAATAATATTCGCGGCTGAATTCGCACCGAAAGTTTTGGCGACAGGGCCGTTAACAAAGCTCAATTTACCGCCGCCATTTATGGTTGCATATTCCGGTAATGTTAAAATATTTGTTGCCGAAGTATTCAGATTTCCTTCTGTAAGAAATAAACCGGAACCAACTGTATTACTAAGCGTAACAGGAATTTGTAATGTTACGCCCTCCGCATTGTTAATTTCTATAGCTTTTATGGTATAAGCGCCAGTGCCTGAAATGTTTTGCGCTTTTGTGCCATTTAAAACCAGTTTACGGTTTGTATTGCCTGTGCTGAAAGTGCTTCTGTTTATAATATTGCCGCCAACAGCCAGGTTTCCGTGCCCGCTTAGTGCCAGGGTTGCTCTTGTTTCGGTAGTAAGATCGCCCTTTATTACTGCAGTGTTCGCGAAGTTAGATGAATAGGCCTGCGTTGCGTTTTTTGCTTCCGCCAGCAAGGTCAATCCGCCTAAGTTTCTGTTGGCTAACGAAATAGAATATGCTGTGGAAGTTACTACATCAAAAGTTAAGTTGCTGTTCTCATCCCAGGTAGCGGCGTCTAAAAACTCTGTATGCGATTTGGAGTTCCTGTGAATATATTTACCGCCGGCATTAATTTTTATTGCTTTATTAGATCCTTGTGCGATTATGGAAAATCCCTGGGCATTCGCGCAACCATTCGCGTTGATGAAAATTCCACCGTTTTCAATTACAAAATCTTCGGTTCCGGCACTGTTATCACCAACAGTAAATCCAGGACAAGCTATATTTGTAGCCGGTAATGTAAAGGTAATATTCTTATTATCGGCAGGCGAAATTCTCAAATACGTAACAGCTGTTGCAAAATCGGGCAGCATAACATTATAAGAAGCACCGGTAAAAGTATTATCCAGTATTACTGCATCATCTGCGGTGGGAACTGAGTTGCCTGTCCAGTTTTGTGCATCGTTCCACAAATTCGTTCCGGCTGCTCCTGTCCATTTTTTAGCATCGGAAACCTTAATTTCAATTGCTGAAACAGCTGGGGATAAACCATTTGTATTCGCTGTTAAACTTGTGGTTCCTGCTTCGTTAAATAACATTAACGGAAAGCCAGCCATACCGGCCTGCATATTTGCAAAAGTGTTTTCGATAGCTATATTACTGGTATTCGAAAGCATTACTTCACCAGTAAAATCAAGATCTGTATTGTTGAAGTTGTCTCTGGCGCTTAAAACCGGGGTTATGGCAAGTATTTTATTTACAGTAGCGTTTGCTGCCGGCTCCACAGTAAAGCTTAATTTCGATGCTATAACTTCAATCCTGTTATAATCGCCAAAAGTTGCAGATGCGCTGCCACCGGCATTTGCTGCAGCAAACCCCGAGCCTGTATTTATTGCCGTTGCAGCAATGATGGTATAAATATTTTGTGCATTATCAGTTACATTTTGGGTATAGCTTACACGCAATGTGAAGTTTACAGCGTTATTATCTGAAGCAGTTAAACTAAAGCCGCTAAACGTTATTTCTGAGCCGTTTACAACAGTTTCCGCAAGCTCGGTACTGCCTGAATATAAAGCAGCACGACGAATAAATGCGCTGTTTGTAATGTTGAATGTAACAGATGTTAAAGTTGTGCCCAGGGTATCAGCATCTGTAGTTCCGCCGCCATCGCGCAGATCGAAAGAGGCCACCGCTACAGAACTGCTGTTCAACAGGCTAATATTATTATTTTCCTGGTAAATCATGTAATTTATATTCTCCGGATAACTAAAGGTATTTGATGCCGAAATATCTGACATTCTCGAAACCGAATTGCCGCAAAGTGCATCCAAGGGCGCATCCGGTTCACTTATCTGGATTGCTGTTGTTCCACCGGTGGGATTTACCGTATTTCTGTTTCCTGTTGGCCAAATACCATCCGCATCTGTAGCGCAACCCACAGAAGAGCCATTTAACAGGGAAAACTGCTCAATTTTACGAACACCGTTTGCGTTTACATTCGGGATCAATGTTCCCCAGGTGCGGCTTTTTCCGTTTACATTATTGCTGTAAAACGCAGGCTGTGAAGTTCCTGCAACACCTTCATCTTCTACGTACGTCATAGCCAAAGGCTTTCCTGCGCCTGATGTATTATCGTAAAGCGCTACAATATTTTTATCTGTTGCGGAAGATGTTCCCCAAATGCCGGTACCAAAATTTGCACCGGCTGTTGTACCAATTGTTATAACTTTTACAGCCTGGTCCAGCGCAAACCTATGCGCCGGCGTAGTGCCGTTGTTGCCATTATTCAATGTTAATGTAGGGAAAATCTCATTGCCTGCCGTAAAACGCGTTCCGGTTGTATTCATCATCCCAAACCAGCCTGTAAATGTGCCGCTTGCATCGGTAGTGAAGGTTTCATAAGCGCCGGCAGTAGATAAGCCAGGGCTGCTGGTAATTACATATGTTGCTGCCGATGAATTTATTAAAACAGACATACCCGAGCCGGAATTGCTTGTTCCGAAATCGGCCGATAAAGTGCCCTGTACATAATAGCGATATGTGCTGTTTGGGTTCAATCCGCTTACTTTGGCCCTGAAAACTATTGGCAGCCTGGTATTTGTACCTGTTGCTGCCATATATTGCGGAACAATAATTCCACTGAAATTATGCTGGCTTAAGGTTTGCGAAAAACCCTGGGTTAGGCCAATGAAGAGTAAAAAAAGAATACTTTGGGTTAAAGTGCTAAGTTTTGAAAAAACGTGGCAGCCTGATAAAGCATTTTTTGTACGGATCATATATGTAATTTAGATTTATGTTTAGGGCCAAATCAATAACGATACTGTATTTTACGTACAATATCATTCTCAATTAGCG
>DAIUCM010000174.1:0-8423 GCA_036846145.1 Bacteroidota bacterium | reverse complement strand
ATATTTATCTTAAAATAGTTTGCTTAACAAATCGCTATCTCTAAAGTCCTCCCCTTGGGGGTAGGATTTAGGTGGGGTTCTACTCAATATCCGGTTTGCCAACATCGGTCGGTTCTATCCAGCTTTTATAGTATTCTTTCTGCTCTAAGTCCATGGCTTCTTCGGTGATCCAAAGCGCACGGAAAGTATCAACCATTACAGCCAGTTCGCCGGTTTCTTTCTTGCCGATGCTTTTCTCAACCGTTCCGGGATGTGGGCCGTGCGGAATACCAATCGGGTGAAGCGTGATCTGCCCTTTTTCCACGTGTTTGCGGCTCATGAAATCACCATCTACATAATATAAAACCTCATCAGAATCTATATTGCTGTGATTGTATGGAGCCGGAATGGCTTGCGGATGATAATCGTACAAACGCGGCACAAAAGAGCAAACCACGAAATTATGCGCTTCGAAAGTCTGGTGAATTGGCGGCGGCATGTGTACGCGACCTGTTATCGGCTCAAAATCGTGAATGGAAAATGCGTACGGATATTCATAGCCATCCCAACCGATAAGATCGAACGGATGATTGGCATAAACATACGGAAATATATGATGGCCTTTTTTGATCATGATCTCGAATTCACCGGTTTCTTCATGTGTTTCCAGGTTTTGCGGCTTGCGGATGTCTCTTTCACAAAATGGTGAATGCTCTAAAAGCTGGCCCATTTTGCTGCGGTAATGCTTCGGCGTGGTAATGTGGCTGAAAGACTCGAGATATAAAATGCGGTTGTTTTCCGAATCAAATTCCAGCTTGTAAATAATGCCGCGCGGAATAACCAGGTAATCGCCATAAGCAAAAGGAATTTCACCGAAAGCCGTTTTTAACCTTCCTGATCCCTCATGGATGAAAAGCATTTCATCGGCATCAGCATTTTTGAAAAAATATTCCATGTTTGCCTTTGGCGCAGAAATACCCAGGAATAGATCCTGGTTGACGAGCAAAGGTTTGCGGCTTTTAAGATAATCTTTGTGGCCTTCCGTCTGGAATGTTACAAAGCTCCTGTGCTGCATGTTGTTCTTGATGGCCACTTTGGGCGTAACATCCCATTCCTTGCCTACAGAAACCACCTGCGTTGGCGGATGAACATGATACAACAGCGAATAATTGTTGGAGAAACCTTCCGTAGAAAACAGTTCTTCCGAATATAATTTTCCGTTGGGCTGCCTGAAAATAGTGTGGCGCTTGTGCGGTATATTTCCTAACGAATAATAATGCATATGTTGAGAATGCTTTTTACAAAGATAAATACAGTTGCCAGTAAACAGTAAACAGTAAACAGTTTTTAGTTGAAAAATGATTATTGTCAGCAATAAAAAAGATTTATACATATAGATGCATGGCTAAAAATACTTCGTTATGAGCCACTTCGAAAATAAATTGGCTGACCGAGGGTGGCATCCCGGCAAATTAGGCATCTTTGTACAATAAAATATTAACATACAATGCTGTATTACCTTGTATTTGTTGCGCAGTTTATAAACCTGGTTTGCAATGTTTTAATAATGTTTGATGCCGGGCGCATGCCATTTTATTACAGGTCGTCCATAATATTATTCGTACTTTCTATACTTTTAATGGCTGCCGCAATTGTTACCGCGAGCCGTGCCACGCGCGCCAATTGTTTTACGCTGCTGCTTTTTATGATAAACCTTTGTATGTTAGTGCTTTATATGTTTACCGGCTTTTTAGGCGGGTTTATGCAGAGCGCACAGTAAGCGGCAGGCGACTTATAAACTATAAATCAAAAAAATAACCAGCAATAGCTTAAGGCACTGGGAACCATTTTTTAAAAAAATTACTTAGCTTATCAGGGGTAGAGCGGTAGGGAGTAAAAGCTTCTGCGCAGGCAGAAGCTGTATTGCCAGGTAACAGCAAAAGCTGTAAAACACTCAGGCTCAACATTGCAGCCTGTGGTTTAGCACCATGTTCATTAACAATTTACAAACCTAAAAGTTAAAACTATGCAAACCCCTAACTACCTGCCGTTTTCTCTTCTTCAGAATATATTCAGCAATGTAAAAATCGCTACTAATAATAAGAAAGTAGATGCTTTACTTGATGATCCGGCTGCTCTGACATCTATATTTGTAATTGCCAGCTACTTAAATATCGAGCTTCCTTATAAAGATATTAGCCGGCTTAAGCTTACCGGTGAAGCCAAAAAAGAGTTTCTGCGAAGGTATTTAACTGGATTATCGATTGTACTACTTGAGCTTAAAACACACAATTGCTGCGGTATTCAGCATAAATTCATGAAGCTTTATAAACATGTGCTGGTACAATCGGCGCAAAATAGAGATTATGATTTCCTGGATTCGGTTCTGAAAGATTAGGCTACATATATAATTATGCCAAAAAATGCTTTGGGCTGCGCTTTTTGCGTTTAAAGCGTAAAATAAAAAGCCATTACCTGAAGTTTATTTTTGTGAGATAAATACTTGCCTTGCCCTGGTGGCTTGAGTAATAGCTGACCCATAGCACGTTATCTTGCAGATACATACCGGCATAACCGCAATCGCCGCCCGATAAAATATTGATGAGCGGATATAGTTTGTAATGTTTTATAATTGCGAGCTTTAGCATTCCGGCGCCGCCTTCATAACCTCTGAATGTTGCAAAAACAGAGTTATCGGGCAGCTTTATAAGGTTCGGCGCACCTACAAAGCGTTCCGACTTCCTGATATACCATTCCTTATACGGCGGAACGCTTTCGCCAATATAAAAAGTATTGTTTTCTTCGCAGCGAATTAAGGTAAGCATGGTATCGGCCAGGAAAACTATGCCTGCTTCATTTGGTTTATCCTTTAGTTTTATGTCCGATACAAAATCGTAATTAATGCCATCGGCACTCTTGTACAGGTTAACGCCGCTATAGGTATAAGTAATGGTATATGCGGTATCATTATACCACTTTACACGCCATGCCCATTCATCATCAAAGTTCATTTTATGGCGGCAGCTCCATTTAGTACCTTTGCGGCTGAATCTCGCTGCCGATTCTTTTACATAGATATCTTTCTTAACTGAATCTGCATACTTGTATCGAATAACGCCATAATTCAGCATCAGCCTGTTGTTGGGGGTAATGGAAAGTTTAGGGTCTCGCATGTCCGCGCTATCTTCCGATAACAGCCCGACAGAGCTCCACTGGCGGCCATCTTTACTGCGAATGATCCTGATCTTGCCAAAATCATCCTTAGCAAAATGCTGATTGGCTTCCCTGAAAACACAATACCATTTTTTCTTAAAATAAATAAGGTCGGTAAATGCATTATGCGGCGCGGAATCCCATATCATCCGCACCGAATCGCGTGAAAAAGGCCTGTGCTGCGGTGTAGTTTGCTGCTGGGCATCAGCATAAAAAGCATAAAAACTTATGAAAGCCGTAAAAACAGCTTCCATGCACTGTAGGGCAATATTTTTTTTCATGGCCGGAGAGAAAGCCAGTTAAATGTTATGCCCACAAAATACAAAATATTTATTCCATATATAGTATTACGTAAAAATGCTTTTAGGCTGAAATATTTTAAACATTTTTCAACTTATACAGTCCATTTATTTTATAAGGAAAAACTGATTTAAATTTAATAATAGTTCACCACATACTTGTTAAACATATCGCATTCCTGCAGTTCGTCAAGTGCCTTTGTACTGCCAAATTTAGTTCTAACACTTCGCATATAATGGTTGGCGTATTTATTTTTCCCGCTAACTTGCGTGTAATAATTCTCTGAACATTCCCAGGCACGGATAGCGCATAAAGCTGCGAATTTTTCGTTTGTGGCGTGTTTCAGTGCGAGCGAGTAATATTTACGGGCAACACTATTGCCATAATATACTTTGTAGAAGTCCTCACTTCCCTCGTTTCTGCTCTCCGATTCGGAAACGCTCCAGTAATTTCGCAGCATCATCCATGAGTTTCCATGATAAGAAAAATTATACCAGGCATTTGCCAGCAGGAAATAGTTATGTGCACGTTTGGATTTTATTTTCTCCGCTTCATCCTCCAGCCGCAGCATGCGCTGTAAAATGGTTCTTTTGTTATAGCGTATGGAATCGAGAAAATGCGGTGCGTGCGGATTATCCCTGTTTACAAAAAACGGGTTCGCATCAAGATAAGAAGTATAAGGTTCCTGCTGCCAGAAGGAATCAGGAATCATCTGGTAAACTTTATAAGCCTGCCTTACTTTCTGCTGCCGCAACAGCAGCATTCCCTTGATATCAAGCAATTTGAATCGGTTAAAGGCACGGTAAGCATATTTTGTATAGATCTGCCCGTGATCCCAATAGTCTTCATTAAGCAGCCTGTCATTATGTTCAGCAAACGTGGTAAAAGGCACCGAATCTTTAAGGAGTAAAAGCTCAAAAGCGCTCTTCTCAGGTTTATCAAGTATTTTTAAAATAGTATCTATATGGGTGGGTTGCGCTTTGGCTTCCAGGTAGTTGTAATAATCTGTTTCAACCCATACACCTTCAATAATATGCTCGTACTCGGCATGTTTAAGCATAAGCGCGGCACGGCCAATATCAGCCCATTGCTCATAGCGTTTTGCGAGGTAAGTAAACAGTTCGCGCCGGCATTTCCAGTAGTCTTTAAAATCGGCCCTGTTTTTATGAAGCCATTGCAGCTCATCGGCCAGGGTTTTCTCAAATTTTACACTGTTTTTTTGTGTTTGATTGATAGTCAGCATCAGCTTTGTTAAATGAAACTGGTGCTTAAGCATTTTATCGCCAATGTTTATATGCGCCGCTTTGCCGAGGAACGTTTCACAATTTCCAAGCTCACCGGCAAGTAAAGATAAATAAGCGTTTGTAATAAGCCAGTAAGCCTTGTCGCCCGCTTTATTATCGGCTAATACATTTTGTGTAAATTCTCTTACTTGCTGCAGGTATTTTTTATCTGCTTTTATATTGATAAGCATTGTCGGATTGAAGCTTTCCCTTTCCCAATAATCGCTGCGGCTTAAAGGTGAAAAACCTTTGTATGCGGGCGTCATTAGCCAGTCTTCCAGCTTGTTAATTTCTCGGTTAAGCAAAAATTTCAGTTCCCTGCTGCCCGGCTCAAGCTTATAAACGGTAATCAGTTCATCCAGGCAACGGCCCGGGTTTTTAAGCGCTTTAACAACATGTACAAGCGCTTTTTCATGATTGTTTTTGCAGAAGGAAAGTGTTTGCTCAGTCTCTTCACCGGTAAAATTCTGGTAAATGCCAACCCTTTTATCTTCTGCCTTGTCAAATAGCTGCGCGAACATGTAATCTGCCTCGCTACTGCCGTTGTTATAATGTGAGATGGCATTGTGATACTGCGCCCAATATGCTACAATACTGCCCGACTTTAATGGCGCAATATATTTATTATATACTTTTATACGGTCTTCCTTATCGTTCCTGCGGGTTAGTTTCAGGTATTGAAAAGCATATCGAAGCTTCAGGAAAGTATCTTTTTCGGAAGACGCCATTTTCAAAGCATTTTCCTGCAACTTTATATATGCGCCTGCATTCTGGTATATATTCTCAGATGGCCTTTCCTGCCATGGATCGGGTTCAAAAATGTAATATTCGCACTCCTTCGCGAAGCTTAGATAAGCAAGCAACCCGGCGTTAACCGGCTTTAAAAGCGCCTGCAACATCTGGTTCTGCATAATTGAATCTCTGCCTGCATTGCCTTCCTTTATGTGGCGCAAAGTTTCCGCATATTGCGAGGGCGATACAGTGTAAACAAGCGCTTCAATTGCTTCTGCGCTAATTTGTTTACCGAGTTTCTGCTGCCATTCCATTATATTTTTATTTCTTGCAATCGCCTCACCGGCATGGTTGTCGGCATCGTTCAGGTAATGCGTGGTGAAAAAGAACGGCTCATACTCGGCCATGCCATTTGCATCGGGCTGAAACAGCATAAAACGTATTACGTCATCATCCTGAAAATCGGGACCGCAGGCATTGCTGATCTGCAGGGGAAGTGAAAAAAGCAGCAGGTTAACGGTAAATATTATAAATATTTTCAAGCTTTTCATATGTGTAATTTTGTAGCAGGTTTTCGTCGAGATGATAAAAAATAACATGCATCGTATCGGTATCGCCTATGCTGCGTGTAAGCTGTGCAGCCTTTTCAACTGATTTATAATCAGTCTCTTCAACACGTATAATATCGCCCTGCCTGAAGAAAATATTCCGCCAGACGGTATCTTTTAAAAATGTAAAATGCGTTTCATCACGCTGCCTGAGGAAATCTGTATTTTGTGCCTGCGCGTTATTGAAATCATTGAGCAAAACCAGGAATTTATTATACCTGAAAACCACACCCCAGCTGAAAAGCGGCAGCGCCACATCAAGCTTCAACGGATATTTATTCGTGCCTTTGAGATATTTCTCTGCTTCGTCATTATCAAGTATCGAATTTTTTGTTTCCGGGCTGTTAACATCGCTCATATTATAGTACATAAGCACGGCCCTGTCCGCAGGCGGTACGCCCGTTTTATTAGGATGTTTGTACTGGTGCAGGCGCAGGGTAACGCTAATCCTGGCCGGCTTGCATATTTCCCGCATATGCCTTACCAGCTGAAAATACT
Source organism: Bacteroidota bacterium (assembly GCA_036846145.1). GTDB lineage: Bacteria > Bacteroidota > Bacteroidia > CAILMK01 > CAILMK01 > DAIUCM01. The sequence continues at coordinate 1,810 of DAIUCM010000174.1, read as the reverse complement.
TTTGCCTGGTACCTGCGCTCCAGTCGCAATCCAGCTGCAGCTCGCTTATTCCTTCTGGTTTCCGGCGCCAGACTTTCTGCTTTATTTTTTCAGCAAGTTCGGCAACCTGGCTGCTGTCGGCGCGCAGCATGGTTTTGTTTGTAATAAAAACAACTGGTACAAAATCTACGCTATCCGGCCATTGGCCATCAATTTCTGCAATGCTGATGGGAACCGGGCCGCGGTACTCATTCCAGTCCACATCGAACATGCGAACATACAGCCGCTGTACCTGCATAGTATCCAGCAATTTAAGGCTGCTGCTCCAGCTGTACAGGCTGAGATTGCTTTTCCAGTGGTAGAAGCTTCTTTTTACTACGCGTGGTTTTGATGAACAGCTCACAAAAATAACCGCTGATAGAATGCCCGCTGTAACTATAATTAGGCTGTGCTTTTTCCAGATATTCGGCCTGTTAAAGCTATTGATTACCTGCATACAGAAAATTTCCTGTTATATTCATGCATCAAAATTACGTGCGGTTTCAATTTAAATTTAACCATTTTAGCAGGCGTGGCAAACCAGTGTATAAGTGTGCCGTTTTAGCATATAAGTGTTTACAGGTTTTTGAAATTTGGATCTGTACGGAAAAATCTATACAAGATTCAAACCGGGAAAAGCTAAAATTATATTCCGGCTTTATAACCTCAAAATACATTTATGTACGTTCTAAGGAAGTTACTTTTTTACCTCGTGATAAATTTTGTGGCTTCGCGAAAATCAGGACGGCAATTCCAAGTAAAGTGATGAGCATGCCAATGTAATTTACAATTTCCGGGGTGGAAGTATCGGTTACAAAAGCAATATCTATAGTGGCGTGGAATATAGCGCAGATCAATACGCTGCCGCGTGAGCTGTTGAAAAGCCAGGTTAGTAAAATACTCCCGGTAAGCAAACTAAATGTCCAGCCAAAAATTCCCGCTGCATCCATTTGCACATAACCTGGCCTGTATAAAAACAATGGCAAGTGCCACAATGCCCATCCCAAAGTAAGTATTATACTGGCAATAAAGGCGTTATACTTTTGCTGAAGCTTCGGTAAAGCATATCCGCGCCAGCCTGCTTCCTCGCCAAACCCAAAAAATACAAGGTTGAAGATGGCATAAGCTATTACAGAGAATTGCGGGTATTCCTTACTCAGTCCCACCCTGCTGATATCGGGAACTATACCTGATTGTAAATAAGATATAAGGCACGCAATCAGTAATAATATAAAAGGGCCAGCTATGGCGCAAAGCAAGGTCCAAATTTTTACTTTTACGCTGATCATGCTTTTTACAAGTGAAGATATTCCTGCTTTACCACTTTCAAAAGCATAAACAATAAATGCCGCGATCACAGGACCTAATCCACCCAAAGCATGATTATATGGCAAGGGATTAATTAGCGTAATACCGAAATACGGCACATACAATGGCAACCAGATAAGCCAGGAAATAATATAAGCCAGGAAAAAGAATGCGGCCAGGTTTCTTAATTTCATTTTGCAGGTTTTACCGCAAAGCTATAAGCTGTAAATAGAACTTAAATTGATGAAAATCATATATTGGCAGCTCAAAAAATTCAATCTCTGTGTTGTGCTATCAAATGTAAAATCTTCATTTACAAAGCAAACCCGGTTTTAAATTTTTTGCACACCTTAACCTTAAGGTTTTTTGAGCTGCATATTTGTACTTAACATGCAAACAAGTTGAAAATGTTACAAATTTTAAGCATAAAAATAACATGTATTTTTTCTAAAGTGGAATTAATTACTACATCACCACGTAGAAA
>DAIUCM010000173.1:0-8454 GCA_036846145.1 Bacteroidota bacterium | reverse complement strand
CCATATATACTCTTGCCAAAAAATGCTTTGAACTATGATTTTAGATGATGAAATGAAAACTATGATTAATTAAAAATTGAAATCATAGTCTATCAGAAAATCAAAAAAATCAAAGTTCAGACAATAACTCAAACTTTTTTCCTCCAAATTACTGTTAAGTGATTTCCTGAGCAGGCACAAAATCGGTATTGATCATTGATCACTGTTCATTGATAATTGTAAAAAATGCGTACAAAACCCGTTACCAAGTCCAAGATAAACCTTATAACTTTAGGCTGCTCCAAAAATATTTACGATTCTGAAGTATTAATGGGCCAGCTGGCGAATAACAATATGCCTGTTGCGCACGAGCAGAAAGTCCGTAAAGGCGATACAGTTGTTATTAATACCTGCGGATTTATAGATCGTGCAAAGCAGGAAAGTATTGATACTATTTTGGAATGGAGCGAGGCAAAACGCAAAGGAAAGATAGACAAGCTTATTGTAATGGGCTGTTTGTCTGAAAGATATAAAGATGATTTAGTTGCAGAATTACCGGAAGTTGACGGATTTTTCGGAACGCGCGAATTACCTGAAGTTTTAAAATCTTTAGGCGCTGATTATAAATATGAATTACTTGGCGAAAGGCAATTAACCACGCCAAGCCACTATGCATTCTTCAAAATTGCGGAAGGTTGTAACAGGCCTTGTTCTTTTTGTGCTATTCCTTTAATGCGTGGAAAACATACTTCTACGCCGATTGAAGAGTTGGTAAACCAGGCAAGAAATTTAGCTAAAAACGGCACGAAAGAGTTAATTCTTATTGCGCAGGAATTAACTTATTATGGAATTGATATATACGGCAAACGTAAGCTCGATGATCTTCTGCGCCACCTGAGCGATGTGGAAGGCATTGAGTGGATCAGGATGCAATACGCTTATCCAACCCAGTTCCCGATGGAAATTCTGGATGTGATGAATGAGCGCAGCAACATTTGCAATTACCTGGATATGCCTTTGCAGCACATCAGCGACAATGTTCTGAAATCTATGCGCCGCGGGATTACACGCCGTAAAACTTACGAGTTGGTGGACCAGATTCGCCAGAAATCTCCGGATATTGCTTTGCGTACAACTTTGCTTTTAGGCCATCCGGGAGAAACGGAGCAGGATTTTGAAGACGTAAAGAATTTTGTAACGGACCTGAAATTCGACCGTTTGGGTGTTTTTCAGTACTCGCACGAAGACAATACGCATTCCGGCACTTTGGTAGATGATATTCCGGCAGAAGTGAAAGAAGAACGACAGGAAATAATTATGGATCTGCAGCGTGATATTTCCATGCAGAAAAACCTGCAAAAAATCGGTAAAACCTTTAAAGTGCTTATAGACAGGAACGAAAGTAACCATTGGGTTGGCCGTACAGAATTTGATTCGCCGGAAGTTGATAATGAAGTTTTAATACCCGCTACAGATAATTATTTGCGCATTGGTGAGTTCTATAATGTAGAAATTACGGATGCTATGGAATACGATCTGTTCGGCAAGCTTGTATAAAAATCCGAGAATAAGTAGAGACGACATGCCTGGCGTCTCGTTGCCGTGATTAAGAAAATACCCAAATTAGTTTTTTGTTTCTTATAATCAGAAATTTACTTCGCAGAAGAGACGCCAGGCATGTCGTCTCTACGCTGCCGATTATTTCCATATATAGCTTTACTGAAAAATGCTTCGGTAAAGCTTTTTTATTTTAAGTAATTTGCGGGTTCATTCACATTAGCAAAAAATGCAGGTACAACATATTCCTTTAGCTGAAACCAGCTTCATGCATAAGCTCACAAACCGCTATTTGCAGGGCGACGATTCAGTTGCTGATCTGTACAAATGGCCGCTTAGCTTTGGTGGTTTTGCACAAGCAATCGAAGCAAGAAGAAATACAAATATTGATAGAAATGTTCTGGTTAAAAGCCTTCAGAGTCAATACAATTCTATAGAAGGTTTTACTGAAAGCCCGGATCATAAGTTAGTAGCAGACAATATTTTATCCTTACAAAACGATAACACTTTTACTGTTACTACCGGCCACCAGCTGAATATTTTTACAGGTCCGCTTTATTTTATTTACAAGATCGTTTCTACCATAAAGCTTGCGCAACAGTTAAAAGAAAAATTTCCGGAAAATAATTTTGTGCCTGTTTATTGGATGGCTTCGGAAGACCATGATTTTGAAGAAATTAACCATATTAACCTTTGGGGAAAAGTGCTTCAGTGGCAAACGGAAAGTAAAACGGCTGTTGGTTATTTAAGTCCGAAAAATCTGGAAAATGTAATTGTTGAACTGGAGCAAATTTTAGGAACACGCCAAAATTCGGCAGAGATAATTTCCATTTTCAAACAGGCATATTTACAGCATAATACGCTTGCCCAGGCAACGAGGTTTTTGGTTCACCAGCTATTTAAAGAATACGGTTTGGTGATTATTGATGCGGATGATGCGGATCTGAAAAAGAGCTTTATTCCCGTTTTTGAGCGCGATATTTTTGATAATGCTAATTTTCAGGCCATCAATCAAACGCTTCAGCATCTCGAAAGAGAGTATAAAATTCCGGTGAAGCCAAGAGAAATCAATGTTTTCTGGCTGGATAAAAATATCAGGACAAGAATTATACGGAATGGTGAAAACTACGAAGCCAAAGATGCCGGAAAAACCTGGATAAAGGAAGAATTGCAGAAAGAATTGCATGAGAATCCGCAAAATTTTAGCCCGAATGTAGTTTTGCGACCTATGTACCAGGAAACCATTTTACCAAACCTGGCATACATTGGCGGTACAAACGAAATTGCATATTGGCTAGAGCTGAAAAATGCTTTCGAGCAGAATAATATATTTTTTTCACAGCTTGTTGTTCGCGATTCTGCGCTTTGGATCGGGAAAGGTGCGGCTAAAACTTTGGCTGGCTGTAAATTACATCCGGAGGATGTTTTACTGAGTTTTGATGATCTTAAAACGCAATACTATGAAAATAATGAAATTGCGCACCCGGCAGAGAACCGTTTGGCTAATTTAATCAGCGATTATGAAAATCTTCGACAGGAAATCCAGGGTTTGTCGTCCGATCTGGTAGCCAGCGTTGTCCGCAGCATCAATACGCAAGCCAAGGAGCTGAAAAAGTGGAAAAGCGAAGTAAAAAAGAGTGTTGAAGCCGGGCAGGAGAAATCTATAGAAAAAATTCAGAAAACATATAATTCCTTGTATCCGAATGGTAGTTTCCAGGAGCGGCACGATAATTTCCTGACTTTATATTGTAATCACGGCGCAGATTTTATTCCCATGCTGCTCGAAAATTTTGATCCGCTAAAAGGCCAGCTGCATATTTTTATAGAAGAATAATTTTTAATGTGCCAATTAGCCAATGTGCCAATGTGCCAATTTAATAGTGTTGAGCTTAGTTAAATTTGTAGCTCGCATATTTGCTAACACGCAAAAATGCCTTGAAGCTAAATGTGATCAATGCTATTTTGTACAGACGTAGCATTGCTACGTCTCTACGCCGCGATGGTGTAATTTTTAATTATTCATTTTTAATTTTTAATTGATTTGCATTCTCTCTACAGCCGTTTCAGAAATTTTATTCGGGAGCATAATTTGTTTTACGATCATGAAAAGGTTTTGCTGACGGTAAGCGGCGGTGTGGATTCTGTGGTTCTGGCGCATCTTTTTCAGCGGGCGGAATTTCGTTTTGCGCTGGCGCATTGCAATTTTGATTTGCGCGGAGAAGAATCGGATGGCGATGAGCAGTTTGTGCGTGAGCTGGCAATGGAATTGGGCGTTGAAATATTCGTAAAGCGCTTCGATACAAAAACTTATGCTGCAGATAATAAATTATCTACACAATTGGCTGCCAGGGAATTGCGCTATAATTGGTTCAGGGAAATTTTACAAAAGCACGGTTTTAAGTATATTGCTACCGCGCACCACCTGGACGATTTTGCGGAAACGGTTTTACTTAATTTAATAAAAGGAAGTATTTTACAAGGTTTGCAAGGAATTCCGGTTCGCAACGAAAAAATTATTCGGCCATTACTATTCGCGCAAAAAGCTGAAATATTGCAATTTGCCGAAAAAAATCAGTGGAATTTCCGCGAAGATTCATCGAACAGTTCAGATAAATATCAGCGCAATTTAATCCGTAACCAGGTTATTCCTTTGTTGAAAAATATCAATCCAAGGATTACGGAAACGGTTTACCAGTCGGCGCAGAACCGGAAGTTTTATACTGGTTTTTTCTTACAGGAAGCCGAAGATTTCATCAATAGAAATGTAACTATTGAAGGCGAAAGACAGGCAGTTTCCATATATGCTTTGCCCGAAAAATACTTTAATCCCGCTATTTTTAATCAGTGGCTTTCAAATTTTGGCTTTTCATTCCAGCAAAGTATTGAGCTTGTTGCCTGCTTAAAATCAACCGAAAGCAAAACCTTCCTTTCGCAAACACACCAGGTTTTTAAGGAGCGAGATAAAGTAGTTTTACAGCCTTTAGAGAATGTTGATCCGGAAGATTCTGCATATATAGAATCGCCGGAAAATGCTTTGATATTCAGAGATCAGCAATTCGAAATGAAAGTAGTTAATGCTACTGATTTTGGCGAGTTGAAAGATAAAAATCAGGCTTATTTCGACCTTGAAAAAATATCTTTTCCGCTAAGCTTAAGAAGCTGGCAGCAAGGCGATTATTTTATTCCATTTGGTTTTGGCAAGCGCAAAAAGCTGAGTGATTTTTACCGCGATCAAAAATTTTCATCAACTCAAAAATCCTTACAAACTGTACTTGTAAACGGCAATGGCGAAATTTTGTGGATTGTTGGCTTGCGTACAGATGACAGGTTTAAAATTACCGATCGTACAAAACAGGTATTGCGCATAACCGTAAAATCAGCGTAATTGCCGATATTTGTATTTATTGCAAATATTTATTCCAGGTTATTTACTGGTAGAATTTACTTTTTAAACCATTTTTATAAAACTACATATATGCTTCACCGCATTTTTACCATAGCTTTTTGCGCATTTTTTTCGTTCTCTGCGTTTGCTCAGGATCAGCCGGAAATAAAGAAGTTTCCGAAGAAAGCAGAAGTAAACGTACAGCAAATTTCGGTAGATTATTCGCCGTTCTTACAGCACATGGAAATGCCGAAACCCGGTGCCGATACGTATTTCAATTATTTACAGCGCATAAAAAGCAATATACAGCGCAGCAGTCAGCCGGGCCAACATAACAAGCGACAGATGGAAGGCGGTATTGAGAAAAAAGCAGGTTTTGAAGTACATGCCGTTAACATTGGCGTTCCGAATGACAACGATATGGCTATTTCTAACGGCGGCCTGATTGTAGCCGTGCAAAATTCATCGTTAACCGTGCTGGATACAACAGGCAAAAAGCTGAAAGATGTTTCACTGGCCGCGTTTTCAACAGAGCTAAACCTGCAGCAGCACAAGTACGATCCGCGCGTTTTGTATGATCCTGAAACAGACCGTTTTATAGTTGTTATTTTAAATGGAAGCAATGACAGCACAAACTTTGTTGTTATAGCATTTTCGCAAACCAACGATCCGGTTGGCGTTTGGAATCTTTATACCCTGCCCGGAAATCCGCTGGATGATGCCTCCTGGAGCGATTACCCGATCATTGCGCTGCACAATGGTGAATTATTCCTCACTATCAACGCATTACATAATAACAAAAGCTGGCAGGAAGGTTTTAAGCAGAGCTTCATCTGGCAGATCGATAAAAAATTAGGTTACGAAGGCAAGGAATTAGCCACGAAGCTTCATACAGGAAATGCTTTTAACGGGAAAAACATCCGCAATATTTGCCCCGTTCAAGGCGGCAGCAAACCGGCAAACGGAAAAGCTTATTTCGTTTCTACCATGAATTTTTCTGCGGAAAGCGACACGGTTTTTCTTATTTCGTTAGACGGAAATATATACAATAATAATCCTGTTAAAAATATTCAGCTTTTACGTTCTGAGGCCGGCAAATATGGCGTTCCGCCAAGCGCGCAGCAAATTCGCGATTCTTTCCAGACCAATGATGCGCGTGTGCTGGATGCTGTAATGGAGAAAGATAAAATACATCTTGTAGGGAACAGCGTTACAGAAAACGGCCGCGCAGGTGTTTTTCATGGCATAATTAATAATTACGCAACTTCACCGAATTTGAGTTTTAATGTTATAGATGACAACAGGTTAGAGCTTGGTTACCCTTCCATCGCTTACTCTGGCCGAACGCCGCAGGAAGATGCTTTTACTATCTTCTTTAACCATACCGCCGATACAATCCCGGCTGGTAATTCAGCCATTTTATACAATGGCGGCGAATATTCCGAAATTATAAGGTTGAAGCAAGGAAGCAGTTACGTGAATGTTATGAACGGAAGGCAGGAGCGCTGGGGCGATTACAGCGGCGCTCAGTTACGTTATAATCAGCCGGGTAAGGTTTGGGTTTGCGGATATTTTGGTTACCGCAGAAACGTTGGGGCCGGCAATATTCAGCACCTTAGTGGAACAGCCATAACCGAAGTACACAACACATCTGTAAATTTCCCTACCTCTGTGGCTGATCTACAACCGAGGAAACAGGAAGCGCCGCTGCTGTATCCTTCGCCGGTGCAGGTATTTGAACGCATTAATATTGAGTTTACAAACGATGTGGAAGCTTATGCCATCTTCGAAATTATTGATATGCGCGGGAATAATGTTGCCCTTTTATTGAATGAGCGCGTGAAGACCGGTAAAAACAAGTTTAGCTTCTCAACAGGAAATCTTAAACCTGGCCAGTATATTTTGCGCATTACACGTAGCGGAGAGCGTTTGGCTTCACAAAAGTTTGTGGTGATATGAGTTTAATTTATTGATTTTTTAATGAGTATAAACTTACTAAACTTGAATATAATAATAAAATTATATTTTTTGAATGAAAAGAGAATTTATTCTTAGTACCTATTTATTATTTTCTATCTTCATTAATAGTTTTGGGCAAGCTCCTTTAAGAATTACTGATGACAGCTTCCGCGATGAAAATCCTTCCGTTTATAAAAGTGTTATTGTTTGGGAGTCGCATAGGGTTTTTGGTGAGGGAGAAAGTGAAATTTTTATGATTAAAGATGGTAGAACAATACGGTTAACGCATGATTTTGTTGATGATTACGATCCTATAGTAGATTCAGTATATGTTGTTTGGCGGAAAAGTAAAATCGGTTCTCAAGATAGGGGGAATGATTTATTAATTTGTTATGACGGAATGAATTATACTCAGCTTTCGGAAGGAGACATCTTACAATATTTTACTTCTGGAGATAAAGTTTGCTGGCAAACAAGATTATATAATATTGAGAAAGAACAATCTAAATATTATTATCATCTTTATGATGGTAATAAAATCCAAAATAATATCGCTTCTTCGGAAGATTCAACCTATATAATTGGATTGAATAATAATGGAAATAATATATATTTCTTCAAAATTCAAGACTCAGTAACTACTAGCTTGAGATATTATAATTTTAAAGACACCATAGAAATTTATAAGGCTATTAATAGCGATTTCAATATTGAACCTATTGAATCAAAAGCATTTTATTTTAACGTCTATAATCGCATTTCTAAGGAGTACGAATATTTTGCTTTTGTCGATAATAAATTATATAATAGTACTGCTATATATAACAAAATGGATTTTACATGTAGCGGAGACGGGCTTGAAGGCAGAAGTTGGATTGATCCATATACATATACTTTTCTTGATTGTACTGTATCCAAAGACTCACCTAGTTATTATGTTCGAAGAATGGGTAAATTATTTAAAGTTGGAACATATCCTTTTAATAGTATAACTTCTTTTCCTGAACTTTCTGATATTGAAGATTTCTTTGCTGTAAATGTTAAGCTAAATAATGGTGGTTTTATAAAAAAAGTATTTGCATACAGTAATAATATTATATATAATGTATCTGACCCTAGAGAGAATTTCACTAATACTAGAATACGAATTTCTGGGAAATATGCAACTTGGCTAACATATGATGTGTCAAAATTTAATTATAATGTTAATGAACAAGAAATATTTGCTGTATGCTACGATGCGTGTGAAAAGCCTTGGAAGTTCACAGAACAATTGCTAAATGTGCATTTTAATAATTCCAGCAAATCAATTAACATTAAAATAATTACGGACAATAAAAATGATTATTACTTTTGTTTATATGATTTAGCTGGGCGACGAATAATTGACCAGAAGTTGAATACTTTGTATGGAGAAAACTTATTTCAGATTCCTGCATATTCATTGGCACATGGAATTTATCTGGTACAAATAATAAATCCCCACAACATTGATCAAAAGTTTTTTAAAAAAATTTTTATCACGAATTAATAAACTTTCACACGAATTAATAAACTTTCACACCAATTAATCA
>DAIUCM010000172.1:0-8517 GCA_036846145.1 Bacteroidota bacterium | reverse complement strand
TTATTATACAGCATACAAAGTCGTTTCGTTTAGGGAATTTATTTCATATATTGGTTCAGCAAGAAATGCTTTTCACCAACAGCCAGAAAGGCTGAGGTTTTCATAGATTGGGGCAACGTAGCAAATACTGAGAAATTTTCCTTAACTAAACGATATTGATTCAGCCTACCCTATTCGTATTCTAGTTTTTTTGAATCAAAATAATCTGCAGATGTGTAAATTTACAGCAGCAAAATTTTATTTATGGCTCATATAATTATTACGTACAGGCAATTATGGTTATTGTGTATTTTTATACTGTTAGTTTCAGCTTGTAAAAAGAAAGGGGATAACGCTGACGATACGCCCACACCAAAAACAGAATATGCAGAGCAGCAAAAGAATATAACTTTTAAAAGCGACACTTTTACCCTGCATGGAACACTAACCATTCCTGCCACAACAAATAAACGGCCGCCGGTTGTGGTTTTTGTGCAAGGCTCGGGCAATTTCGATCGTGACGGATATTCCGCGCAGCTGCCAGCAGGATTTCCTAAGTTTTATAAAGACTGGGCTGAATATTTTAAAACCAAGGGAATTGCTACTTTACGTTTTGATAAACGATTTGTAACACACCCGAATATTAATGTAAGCAGGTTTTCACAGAACGATCAGGTGAATGACGCACTGGCAGCGGTTAATTACCTGAAGAATGAAAGGGACATTAACCCTGCGCTTATTTACATGCTGGGCCATAGCGAAGGTGGTAACCTGGTGCCTGTCGCGGCGAAAAATGACAGGTCGGTAAAAGGAATTGTTATGGTAAATGCTGTTGCATTTTCGGTGGACAGCCTTGTTGTTGAGCAGTTAAGACTGAATGCCAATGTTAACGAGCAAACTTTAAAACAGGTTCAGGATGGTTTTAGAGCCATCCGCAACAATACATTTCCAAGCGGACAGGTTTTTTTAGGTGCAGGTAAAGATTACTGGAAACAATGGATAGATTACAGCCAGAATGCCGGTAAACATATTGCTGATGCCGGTGTGCCGGGCCTGGTTGTTTTTTCCGGAAGCGATGAAAATTTTCCTGGCACCACGCTCGAAAAAAACAGGCAAAGCTGGCAGAAAATCGCGGACCAGAATCCAAAAGTTGAATTAAGAACTTACGAGGATGTAACGCATAACCTGTTCATTAAGCAAACCAGCCAGCCGGCACAAACAGTACTTCAGGATATTGCAAACTGGCTTTTAATGCGCTGATATATTCCCAAAGCACTTTTTAGCGAAACCTTATATGTAAAAGGGCGAATATTTTTCAAAATATTCGCCCTTTTACATATAAACAAGTCCTGGTTTTACGGCATGCAATGGAAACGCACTTTCTTTGTGGCATTATTGCCATCATGGTCGAGGCCAACTTCAACCTCCAGCTCCAGGTCGGAATGATGATGAACATCATTCACCCACTTTTCGCTGATATTTAAGGTTTTGGCATGTTCATGCGTATCTTTTGTATATAGAACTGAATTATCATCGGTATTACGAATAGTTATTTTCCAGCCATGTAAAGTTAGCTCGCCTACTGCAACAACATTAATGTTTATGGTATCGCCATGGTTGTATTTTGTATTATCGGTTGGCGAAGCAATTGTTAATTCGGCTTTGTTTGGTGTATGGTGATGATGGTTATTATCATGCGGATGCGGATCATCGGCCTTATTTTTACATGCGTTAAATGCCGGAACAAGCAAGAATGCCAGGTAAATTAGTACTGCAGTTTTTTTCATAATAGTAGTTTTGGTTTATTTTGACAAAGCAATATATGAAAAAATGATTAAAAATATGTATTAATTACCGTTAAACTGTACTTTTTTTAAATCTTCATTAAAATTTTTGCTGCAAGAGCCATAATTTTAATAAGCTGATATACAGATATTAATAAAAATAATAATGTAATTGCAGGAAGCAGAACGAAGAAAAGGAATGAATTTACCGTAAAATAGCTGCTGCCGGTTAAATTGGCTGTATTGATTATAAAATCGGTGCAATACCAGTAAAGGTCTTCAATCATTTCAAACTGCGTTTAAGCCTTTGCAAAATAAAATGGTTAGAGCAAATAAACATCAATAAAAAAAGCAGTAAACCCGGCCAGGCAACCACAAAAACAAGTATATTCATCTGCTTGTAACTTAAGCCGAATGCGTTGTTCTTCAGCCAGTAAATTGTAGTTTCGTAAGGTATATCGAAGATGGATTTTTCGGGTTTATGTAAGCAGGAGTGGTTATGGCAGTAACGCGTACATTCACCCGCAAGCCATTGATTAGTTGGCGCAGGCCCGGTTTTGTTAACGGCAATTATGGTAATTAACGGCAAAAGTATTACTGCTATAAAGCGTAAAATGTACTTCACTATTTTATACTGTTGGCTGCTAATGAATTTACTGGTTGTTTATTTCCTGAACCTGAAATCTGCATGCGCTTTAAGGTTCTTTATTTCGCCGACATAATTTTTGTTCGCATCATAAAGGCTGCAGTTTATACTTACCATTGTACGGGCAACAATATAATCTTTTGTATCGGTATCATAAGGCGCAAAGGTTACATCTGTAATTTCGAATAATTTACCTTCCTGGCTGCCGAGGCTGCTGGTAAAAGTTTGCCCTTTGTAATCTACTTCAATGGCAAAGCCTGTTAATTTCGAAACGTTTTCATCGGTAAAGTCTTTTTTCCCAACGGCATATATGGCTTCCTTTTTTGCCAGTGAATCATCTACTTTATAAGCAGGCGAAAAAATTCTAACCTGCTGTATTACGTTTTTACTGCTAATATGCGAATACATAAAAAACGGTTTAAAAGTATTTGGCTGGTTATCAAAATCGTTATAATACCCGGCGCCAGTTGTTACGGGCTGTACCGTTGTAGTATTAATACGCCAGTTTATGGTATCTTCCAGTATTTTTCCCTGTATTACATATTTCTCTTCAATTTTCAGATCTTTATCTTTTTTGCATGAAACTGCTGCAAGTAACATTATTATACAGCTGAAATGAATAATTTGACGAAACATAATTTAAAGTTTTTGTTAAACTATATGTAGGTAAATAACGCAGCAAAAATGATTTAATTACCTGTTGATTTAAATAAACCGGTAGCCGTAACTTGCACTATTCTTGCAAGCATAAAATCCAGCAGTTTCTATGTTCAGGCGAAGCATTTTTTTCATTATATATATATGTATTGCTGTGGTTTTGGTTCTCCTTAACTTTCAGTGTAATACAGGCACTAAGCAGCCCCAGGCTTCTGCGGACGAACTTGGGCATAAATGGCGAAACCTGCACGATTCGGCTAAATATGTAGGTATGCAAACCTGCCGTACCTGCCACGAAGATATGTACCAGACCTACATGCAAACCGGCATGGGGCAAAGCTGGGGACTTGCGACAATACAAAAATCAGCCGCCGATTTTCATCACAACAAACCTATTTACGATAAACACCGCGACCTGTATTACCAGCCATTCTGGAAAGATTCGGTTCTGTATGTGAAGGAATACCGTTTGCAGGGAAGAGATACTTTACATAGCAGAACGGAAAAAATTGATTATGTTGTTGGAAGCGGGCATCATACCAATTCGCATATTTATAACCATAACGGCTATCTTTACCAGGCGCCTTTTACTTTTTATGTGGAGAAGCAGAAATGGGATCTGCCGCCTGGCTATGAAGGTGGCTATAACTCGCGCTTTAACCGTGCTTTGGGCGCCGAATGCTTAACCTGCCACAACGGTTATCCTAAATTTGTAGAAGAATCTTTCAATAAATATCACCAGATACCACAAGGCATTGACTGTGAACGTTGCCACGGCCCGGGTTCCATACATGTTGCTGAAAAAAAGCTTGGCAAACTGGTTGACATAAAGCATGATACCGATTTTACCATTGTTAATCCGCGTAAATTGCCATACCAGCTGCAGATTGATGTTTGCCAGCGGTGCCATTTACAGGGCAATGCGGTTTTAAAGGATGGAAAAACATTTTTCGACCACAAGCCAGGCATGCCTTTAAGCGATGTAATGGATGTTTTTCTGCCGGTTTACGAGAACCAGGAACAAGGCTTTATGATGGCGAGCCATGCGGAAAGATTAAGAAAATCGCCCTGCTTCCTACAAACGAATAAACATGGCGTGGAAAGTTTTAACTGCATAACCTGCCACAATCCGCATAAAAGCGTTAGAGTTACGGAGCGCGAATACTTCATTGCCAAATGTATGGATTGCCATAAAACGCCTCACCAGGAAACACCAAAAATACTTCAAACCAAAGGCGCCGATTGTATAAGCTGCCATATGCCGAAATCGGAAACCGTTGATATTCCGCATGTTACCATTACCGACCATTATATTCGCGTACCGGATAAAAACAAACAGGCAACAACAGTTGGCATTGGAAAATTTCAGCAGCTTGCCAGCATGACGCGAAAAAATCCTGATGCTTTAACACGCGCGAAGGCATTCCTGTATTTCTATGAAAAGTTCGATCATAAGCCTTTTCATTTAGATTCCGCTTACCGGTATTTATCTCAGTATGATGCACTTGTGCAGTCATCTACCTATATTTATTATTATTTCCTGAAAGGCGATTACCAGGCCATTGCAGGCTTGGTTCAGCAGAAACAGATCACTACCAACGATGCAGTTACAAATTACCAGGTAGGCCAGTCGTATTTAAATTTATATGATCATCAGCGAGCTTTACCATGGCTTCAGAAAGCGGTTAAACTGTTGCCTTACCAGCTTGATTATCGGATAAAGCTCGGTACAACATATTTGCAGGTACAGCAATTTGCAGAAGCTAAAAACGAGTTCGATTTTGTGATTAAAGAAAACCCTAAAAAAGCCGAAGCATGGAATAACCGCGGATTCCTGTATTTGGTGCAGAACAACATTGTACAGGGCGAAAGCGATCTTCGAAAATCATTAAGCTTAGATCCGGATTATGAACCGGCTATTTTAAATATGGCCAAGGTTTACATGGTGAAAGGAGAAAGCGCCAAAGCCCGATATGAACTGAATAAAATCCTGAAACGCGACCCGAAAAACAGCGCGGCGCTGCAGTTAAAGCAAATGATCCAATAACCGTAACTATTTTTTTACGGTTGTATATATGTGGAAAATTCAGCCGCTTACGTGCATACGCAACAATCATTTCCACAATTATAAAAAGCTACATTTTAAAATTTAACTTTGTTGGGATGTTGTTTTCCGGTTATTAATCTGGCGAAAGCATTTTTCGGCAAACGCATATATGAAAAAATATTTAAGTTAATTGATCATTGATTATTGATCATTGAAAAAATGGCGAGGAAAAAAGGTAAATCAGGTTTATATATATTTTTGTTCTTGTTGCTTGTAATTGCGCTGGTTAGCATTTTTGTGGCGAAACCAATGTATGAAAGTGTTTACAAGGCCAACATAAAGCTTAAAGGAAAAGATGAGAAATACATTTATCTGCGCTCTCACTACAACTTTACCGATGTGCAGAAGTATTTTTACCGTGAAGGTATTATGCCCGATACTGCCAGTTTCGGCTGGCTTGCGCGCCGCATGAAATACCGCGTAAAACCGGGTAAATATCTTATTAAAGATGGCATGAATAACCTGGTGCTTGTGCGTTTATTGCGTCAGGGCGAGTCGGTGCCTGTGAATATCGCTTTCCGTAATATCCGTTTCCGAACGCAGGTGGCAGGAGTTTTTGGCAGGAACCTTGAGGCCGATTCATTCAGGGTTTTACAGCTGCTTGAAGATAAAAAATTTCTCGATAGTTTGGGTATGACGGCGAATGATCCCATGGCGTATTTTATATCTGATACTTACCAGTTTAAGTGGAATACAACAGCCAGGCAGGCAATTATCCGCATGAAAAACGAGTGGGATAAAGTGTGGACGGCCGGCAGAATTGCAGACGCGCAGAGAATAGGTTTATCTCCCGAAAAAGTGATGAGCCTGGCAGCTATTGTACAGGAAGAAACTGCCAGGAAGGACGAATCGCCGCGAATTGCAGGTGTTTACCTTAACCGCCTCAAAAAAGGCATGAAATTACAGGCCGACCCAACAGTAAAATATGTAGTAATGAAAGAGAACCCAGCTGCCGGCGCTCCCAAACGTATTTATTATAAAGACCTTAAAAAAGACGATGTTTATAACACATATTACTACAAAGGCCTGCCGCCGGGCCCGGTAGTTGCACCTGAGGAATGGGCCATTGATGCGGTATTAGATGCCGAGGAGCACAATTTTATTTTCTTTGCAGCGAAGGAAGATTTTTCAGGTTACCATAATTTCACCGCCAGCGACACAGAACACGAAAAGAACGCTAAAAAATACCGCGAGGAATTGGACAGAAGGCAAATTAGGTAAAGTTATGGGTTATGGATTTGGATTATGGATTATGGATTATGGATTATAGATTATAGATTAAGACATGTTAATTTCACATATATCGTTTACGTAAAAAATACTTCAAATTCTAAAACATAAGGATGATGACGAACTTAGCTTTAATCAAGTTTCATTGAAGAAAATGTAAGATACCTATAAGCAATTCGAATCAGTATTATTCCGTACCCAATACACAATACATATATCCTATACATACAAACTATAAAAGAACAAGCATTTAACGAATAAACTTCATCCACAACCTATAACCCATAACCCATAACCCATAACCCATAGCCCATACCCATAACTCATAACTCAAAAATGTACACCCACCAAACCCAGATACGCGTCCGTTACGGCGAAACAGATAAGATGGGTTATTTGTATTATGGCAATTACGCGCAATATTACGAAGTGGGAAGAGTAGAAGCAATACGCAGTCTTGGGTTTAGCTATAAGGAAATGGAAGATGAAGGCATAATGCTACCTGTTTTAGATCTGAAAAGTACTTTTATTAAACCTGCTTATTATGATGACCTGCTCACAGTTAAAGTTTCCATAACAGAAATGCCAACCGTGCGCATACATTTTGCCTACGAGATTTTTAATCCCAATAATGAATTAATAAATACAGGTGAAACAACCCTGGTGTTTTTCGACAGCAACCGCCGCAGGCCGGTAAAAGCGCCAAATTATATACTCGACCAACTCAAAGCATTTTTCGTGTAAGTTATATATGCGTAAGGTATTTAAAAGATATAATCCAAAGGTACTTTACGATAGAGGTGTTGACAGGTCTAAGACTTTTACAGTGAATTTTATGGGCGGCCTGCCGCTATACTGGATTATTGTTTTTTTCATCAGGAACCTGGTTAAGGAATCTATAAACCTGCGTGCTTCATCCATTGCTTTTAACCTGGTTTTATCGCTTTTCCCGGCTTTAATATTTTTATTTACGCTGCTTCCGTACATACCCATAGAAGATTTGCACGACCAGGTAATGATTTTTCTGGAGTCGTTAATGCCTGATTCAGCGTACCAAACGGTTAATACAACGGTATCGGATATTTTATCGAGGCCGCGCGGTGGTTTATTATCATTTGGTTTATTGGCTGCTTTATGGTTCGCATCAAATGGCATTTATTCGCTGATGGAAGCTTTTAACAGCCGCGATAAAAGAAGTTTCTGGAAAAAGCGGATTGTTGCAATAGGATTGACTTTTGCGCTGGGTATTTTGCTGGTTACGGTAATTTCACTTTTCCTGCTTACCGAGTTCTCCATTGAGCTGCTGATATATTATACATCAATAAACCATACATTGCTTGCCTTTTTGCTTATGTTTATGCGCTGGCTTTTATTAGGCCTTTTGCTGTTTGGCGCGTGCGTAATTTTATATCGCCTGGGCGACCGGCGTTCAGAAAAATGGCGATATACCTTTCCGGGCGCAGTGCTTGCTTCCATACTTACTGTGCTTACATCTATTTTATACGCGTACTATGTGGAAAGCTTCGCTAATTACAACAGGCTTTATGGCTCTTTAGGCGCTATGATAATCACCATGTTATGGCTTTACTTTAACGCCATGGTTTTAATTATAGGGCATGAGTTTAACCGCGCATTGGGCCATGCCAAGCTTGCGGTACAGCGCAAATCTTATTTCAGCTAAAAATTTTTTAAAAAATTCTCGCATCATACTTTGAAAAATTAAGGTTTGTTGTACCTTTGCCCCGGAGAGATGTCAGAGCGGTTTAATGAGGCGGTCTTGAAAACCGTTGAGGGTTACACCTCCGGGGGTTCGAATCCCTCTCTCTCCGCAACCTAAGTGTCAAAATACACCAAAACGCCCTTAATTATATGATTAAGGGCGTTTTCCATTTTATGTCCTATCAAAGCATAACAATAATTCTCAAATAAAATGTGTCTCATTTAATGTCCTTTCCAAATTCTAAAAATAGGACATTGCATTTTGTGTATACTGCACACGCAAAGCGAGTTAAATCGATTTAAAGTGCATTGGGCCAAACAAAAATTAGTTAACTTTGATTGGCTAAGTTCTACTTATAACAGCGAAAAAAGCTGTATCTTAGCATCATGGAAAC
>DAIUCM010000171.1:0-8559 GCA_036846145.1 Bacteroidota bacterium | reverse complement strand
TATTTGTCCTGATCAATACAATTATAATGGGCGCTTGCGATACGCTGAACCAGGTTGCCAAACAGGCTGGCGAATATGCCATGGAACCGACATCGGCGGAAATGACCTCGGCCCTGAAAGAAGCGCTGGAAGTAGGCACGAACAACGCATCGAGCTTCCTGAATAAACCTGGCGGCTACCTTAATAATGAGCGTTTTAAAATTCCATTTCCGCAGGATGCCATTAAAGTTGCCAATACCTTGCGCGATATGGGATTAGGCAGCCAGGTAGATAAATTTATAGAAACTATGAACCGTGGGGCTGAAGATGCCGCTAAGGAAGCCGCGCCGATTTTTGTGAATTCAATACGACAAATGACTTTAACCGATGCGCGAAATATTGTGCTGGGAGCTGATAATTCGGCAACCATGTTTTTTAAAGGAAAAACCTCAGACGCTTTATACACAGCGTTTTCGCCGAAAATTAAAACAAGCCTCGATAAGTTTGAAGCTACAAAATACTGGAGCCAGTTAACATCAACCTACAACAAAATACCCGGCGTAAAACCTGTTGATACCGACCTTGTACGCTATGCCACAAACAAAGCTATGGACGGCCTTTTCCTCAAAGTTTCCGAAGAGGAAAAAGACATTCGCAACAACCTTTCAGCCCGTGTTTCGCCGCAACTGAAAAAAGTTTTCGGCTGGGCCGAACAGCAAAAGAAAAAATAATTTTTTTTAGGATATCTTGTAAGAAATGCTTCGGGATGTAATCTTGAAGCATTTTTTGCGTTTGGTATATATGCGAATTGTCCTGATTTACATGTTTTTGTTGGTTGTCCCGGTGATTTGTAATGGGCAAAACACGGTTGTAAAAATCAATCCATTAAGTTTAATTGGTTTGCAGCTAATTAAAAATCATGTTGGCATGGAAGTGTTTATAGGTCCCGGCTTAAATTACACAGCTAGAGAAATTATTACCTCTACAAATGCAGTAAATGAAACGCAATTAGATTTTTCTGACTCTAATAATGTTTTAAAACTACTAGGGAGAAGAGGAATATTTCCGAGTGTAAGAGCTGGATTAACTTTAAGTGGAGCTTTTTAGTCCTGCCACTTGCTCGTTATCGCAAGAGTTTAGCGTAGCGGCTCTTGTGATTTTTTGATAAATGAAAGTCTTTTGACTTTCAAGGAAGTCGAAAGACTTCCTGCTATGAACCGTTCCAAGTCCCGCTGCGCTAAAGACTTGAAACAGCTGCAATAAACGTTCCTCATCTATAAAAAGAAAAACAGCCCCAAAATCTTGAGGCTGTTCCACATATAATATCCTGGAAAAATGCCCCGAAGTGCCGGGACATTCTGCTTTAGTTTAGGTTGAAGATTTCTTTGATACGATCTACGTAATCCAGTTTCTCCCAGGTAAAGGTTTCCACTTCGCGAGATTTGCCGTTTACAGTAATTGTTTTTGTTTCAGGCTCGCGGCCCATGTGTCCATAAGCTGCTGTGTCTGAGTAAATTGGGTTTTTCAATGCGAGACGCTTGATAAGAGCAGCCGGGCGCATATCGAAAAGATCGCGGATAGCTTCTGCAACCTGCTCATCAGATAATTTCTTACCGCTTTCATCTTTTACACGCACACTGCGGAAAGTAGTTAAATTGATACCAACCGGCTCGGCAACGCCAATCGCATAAGCAACCTGTACAAGTACCTGGTCAGCAACACCAGCCGCAACAAGGTTTTTAGCGATATGGCGCGCAGCGTAAGCCGCAGAACGGTCAACCTTACTTGGATCTTTACCGGAGAAAGCACCGCCACCATGTGCGCCGCGGCCACCGTAAGTATCTACAATAATTTTACGACCCGTTAAACCTGTATCGCCATGTGGGCCGCCAATTACGAACTTGCCGGTAGGATTTATCAAATAACGGACATCATCAGTAAATAAACGCTTGATTCGGCTTGGCAAAGATTTTTTAATTCTTGGGATCAAAACACGCAGAATATCCGCTTTTATCTGGTCTTGCATCTTCTGCTCATCCGCTTTCTTATCGCCACCGCTTACAAACTCGTCGTGCTGTGTAGATATTACAATGGTATCTATACGAATTGGCTTGTGGTTGTTGTCATACTCGATAGTTACCTGCGCTTTTGCATCCGGGCGAAGATATTTCATCAGCTTGCCTTCTTTGCGGATGGCAGCCAGTTCGCGCAGTAATAAGTGCGAAAGCTCCAGTGAAAGCGGCATGTAATTATCCGTTTCGTTACTTGCGTAACCAAACATCATTCCCTGGTCGCCCGCGCCTTGCTCTTCCTCCTTGGCACGCTCTACGCCCTGGTTAATATCCGGCGACTGATCGTGCAGGCAAACCATAATTCCGCAGCTGTTTCCATCGAAATAATATTCAGATTTATTGTAACCGATCTTGTTGATCGTATCGCGCGCGATTTGCTGGTAATCGAGGTTCATTTTCACCTCCGGCTTCACCTTAATTTCGCCGCCAATAACCGCCAAACCTGTAGTTACGAAAGTTTCGCAGGCTACTTTTGCCTCAGCATCGTAAGTAAGAATTGCATCTAAAATAGCATCGGAGATCT
Organism: Bacteroidota bacterium; assembly: GCA_036846145.1. GTDB lineage: Bacteria > Bacteroidota > Bacteroidia > CAILMK01 > CAILMK01 > DAIUCM01. Next base: position 5,985 of record DAIUCM010000171.1, on the reverse strand, counting down.
GGTCGGCAACTTTATCCGGATGGCCTTCGGAAACAGACTCGGAAGTGAATAAATATGACATTTTCTGTTGTTTTTCTTAGAATTTGATTGCGAAATTAGAGATTATTAAGCATTTTCGGTGGGAATTCTATTGAAAATGAATGAACGTTCTGCTACGAAGAAATAGTTGTCAACTTTTCAAAAGCTGACAACTATAAATTTCCATATATGCAATGGCTGAAAAATGGTTTAAGTATTTGTAGAAACGCCATGCCTTGCGTCTCGCTGCCGCGAGAGATGAAATTCAACATTTAACATTGTACGCGGGGCACACAGGGTTTTCACCCTGTGCTTTTACAGTTCGCCCTTTCAGGGCTTTGAAACTGGTTACTGGTTACTGATCACTGGAAACTGTAATCAGTATTCCAGAATTTCGGCAATCTTGGCGCTTACTTTATCCTTATTCGGAAGCATTTCTTTTTCCAGGCCAACATTCAGCGGAACGGCCGGTAAATTAGCAGCGCCCATGGTAAATACCGGCGCATCTAAATATTGGAAACATTGCTGTGATATTCTGCCGGCAACACTTTCCGCGAATGAGTTGAGTAATTGCTCCTCGCATAAAACCAGGCATTTTCCGTGCGCCTTTACACGTTCCATCACCAGTTCTTCATCCATTGGGTAAAGCGTACGCAGATCCACAATTTCCACAGAACCTTTATGCTCTTTCGCCGCATTCAAAGCCCAGTGTACGCCCATTCCGTATGTAATTATTACAAGCGAGTTTCCGGCTTTTACCTGGCTCTCGTCGGCTTCCAAAGCTATTCTACCTTTACCTAATGGAATGATGTAATCCGCATCCGGCTCGATGGTTTTTGCGGCTTCTGTGCCTGGAACTTTGCTCCAGTACAAGCCTTTGTGTTCCAGCATTACAACAGGATTGGGATCGTAAAAAGCAGCTTTCATTAAACCTTTCATATCCGCTGCGTTGCTCGGATAAACAACTTTTATTCCTTTTACAGTTAACAAAGCGCTTTCATGAGTTCCGGAATGATACGGGCCGCCGCCGCCATAAGCGCCGACAGGAACGCGAATTACGCTTTGTATAGGGAATTTTCCTCTTGTTAAATAGCAGCTTTTACTTAATTCTGTCACCAACTGGTTGAAACCCGGCCAGATGTAATCGCCAAACTGAACTTCTACAATTGGTTTTACACCAACGGCGCTCATACCTGCAGTAGAACCGATAATATACGCTTCCTGGATCGGCATGTTGAAAACACGGTCATCACCATATTTCTCAGCCAAGGTTGCCGCTTCACGGAAAACACCGCCCAATCTGCGGCCAACATCCTGTCCGTAAAGTATAGCAGTTTCTTCCTGCGCCATTATTTCACTTACTGCAAAAAGCGCTGCATCAACCATAATAATTGTACGGCCACCTTCGGGAGCACGAACGCCGCGTTCCTCAGTAATCGGCGTTGGCGCGAATTCGTTTTCGTAAAGCGTTTCAGGTGCAGGCTCGGGAGCGTTTTTGGCTTTTTCAAAAGCCTCGGCAACTTCCCTTTCTGCCTGTGAATTTATATTTTCCAGGTCTTCCGGAGAACTTCCTGATGCCAGTAAATATCTTTCTAAAACGGGAATCGGGTCGGTTTGTGAATGTAAGTCGAGATCTTCTGCAGTACGGTAAAACTCTTTCCTTACGCCGGATGTGTGATGACCTAAAAGCGGGCAGGTTGCATGCAGTAAAATTGGTTTTCTTTCACGGCGAACATAATCGATGCATTCTGCAACAGCTTCAAAACTCTTCACGAAATCGCTTCCATCTACCTGCATACGCTCTAAACCTTTGAAACCGGCTGCGTATTCATAAGCGTTCATGGCGCGCATTTCCTGGCTGCTTACCGAAATTCCCCATTCATTATCCTGCACGAGGTAAATGATTGGCAAGCCATGCAAAACAGCTTCCTGCAATGCTTCTGAAACTTCGCCTTCAGTAACAGAGCCATCGCCTAATGAGCATAAAACTACTGGCGGTTCCTGGTTTTGTGAAATTCCGTGACGCTCTAAATAAGATATACCGTGCGCCATACCGGTTGCGGGAATTACCTGCATGCCGGTTGCAGAGCTCTGGTGCGGAATGGTTGGGAAACCTTCTCTTTTTAAGCTTGGGTGTGAATAATATGTTCTGCCACCGGAAAATGGGTCATCGTTTTTTGCAAGCAATTGGAGCATAAGCTCGTACGGCTGCATGCCGATAGCCAGCAACATGCTCGCATCGCGGTAATAGGGCGCGGCGAAATCCTGTGGTTTAAGCTGTAATCCGGTTGCAATTTGTATGGCCTCGTGGCCGCGGGAAGTGGAATGTACGTATTTTGTGATATCTCTGTTTGCCTCGTAAATATTGGCCATGGCGCGCTCGGTGCACATCAGGCGGTAGGCGTTGAGCAATAATTTAGTATCTACTTTTTCGTTCACTTCTTCCGTTTGAATCATCCTCTGCAATTAAAAAATTATACAAAATTAGGGATTTTAGGCGAGTTAAGAACAAAGAGTGGGAAGACAATTACGAATTAACAATTACGAATGCTTCGCCGCGGTTAATTTCCCGCATAGGCGCAAAGTAGCAAAGGCGCAAAGGTTTAAATGTTGATACTAAAAGCATTTTTTGGATGGTTGAGATATGGGATTTGGCTGTAAAGTTGTAAAATGTATCGTTATAATATTGCTTCGCATCGTGAAATTAAAGAATCCAACTCTTTTGGCAAGCTGAATAAAACCGAGTGGAACAATATGTTCTACAAACACTTAGATCATCATCTTGGCCAATTTGGGGTGTAATATTAATAGCATGAAGGTCCGCATTAGAAAAGTGTTCTAGAAGCCACAGGCCACGGAGTTTCGTTACTATAGTCCCTGGTTTCGTGGCACACAAACCAGCATTATTTACGCAAATATCATTCTATATCGGTATAATTTTGATTTAAAGCATTTTTCATCCAATGTATATATGGAAAATAAGAGCTATTTTTCATCCTCGCCGTACATCGGGTTATTGTGCTTATTGTCAACATCTTCCTTACGCAAAACCGCAGCAACTACAAGTGATAAAATAAAGCCCATAAAAAGGGTGCGTAAAAACAGTATATTGGCCTGCCCAACCGGCGAAATCATATACGGCATATACCTTTGGGCTATTTCCCTGTCCTCGTCAGACAGCTGTTTACGCTCAATCTCCTCCTGCATAGCCTCATTCAGCGCAACGGTATCGTTATTCAGAAATTCGGCATCCAGGTAATGCAGCAAACCAATAAAAACGGCAGCCACAAATACTACGCGCATACCGCGCCCTATTCCCTGTGTGAATGAGAGATAATCGCCTTGCTGCAGCCTTTTCTCGCGCAAAACCATGAAAATAGCGTAAGCCATTATGCCATAGGTTATAAACTTGGTAAGCAGGCTCATGGCGGCGCTTTCTAACTTCCAATGATAAGTTGCCATGCCTACAGCCACAGTAACGGCGCCTGCAATAAGGCCATATTTAATATAATTTTTCATGCTGTTTTAACCAGTATTTTAGCTTTTAGGGCGAAAGTTAGCAAATTACTGCAAACCATTTCGAGTAAACAATTCATTTATGCAGGCGGTTAAAAATATATCATCCATCCAAAATAATATAAATTATGCTAAAAAACCTACTTTTTCCAATAGCCTTACTATGCCTTGGCCTGCCTTCCGCTTTTGCGCAAAAAGGCTTCCATTTAGGCGTAAACGGAAACGCAGTTACCACTTATTTGGTTGATACAAAGCTATATGGCGATGTTGATTATAAAGCCAATTTTACTGTTGCGCCAATTGTTGGGGTTGCAGCCGGCAATAATTTTACCAACCAGTTCGGTTTCCAGGTAGAAGTAAACTACGCCAGGCTTGGCATGGGCTATGAATACAACGATTCGCTAAACCAATTGCCGGGCTTTACAAAAAGAAACGGGAAAATTACGCTTGACTATATCCAGGTTCCGGTGTTGTTAAAGCTTACCGGCGGCGATTTCAAAACGCGTTTCTCCGCTATGGCCGGGCCGCAGTTCAGTTTTCTGCAAAATGCGTGGAACCGCAGGCAAATCGATAGTGAAGCTCGTCCGGCTAAGAACGATTTTAACGGTACAGAAATCGGGCTGCTGGTTTTTGCGGGAAGCGATATATCCTTAACCAATGATCTTTACCTGAGCCTTGGGCTGCGTATGTTTTACGGCTTTACACAGGTTAATAAAAACAATAAGGTAATTTCACCTTCGCCATTGCCAAACAGCAAGCAGCTGGAAGACCGGCTGGTTAATGCTTATGGCGGTATAAATGTGGGTGTACATTACATATTCCGCAACAACAAGAATCCGAAAAACCAGTAATTAACATTATACGCCTGGGCAATTTAACTGAAATAATCATTGCCCAGGTATTTTTTAACGAAGCTATATATGAGAAATATAAAATTTACGATTCTGCTTTTTATCCTCACTGCCGGCGTACGGCTGCACGCGCAAACCGGCATGCATATTGGTGTTGACGGCGCCTTCAACGGTACATTTATTATCAACCAGAATAATTACGGGCATGAAACCGGCGAGCTGGAATATGCGCCTACTTTCGGTTATACGGTTGGCGGCTCGGCAGGCTATAATTTCAATAATCACCTGGGCGTGCAAGTAGAGGTTAAACATTCGTTACAAGGCCAGAAATACGCCGATATTGTACGTGGTGTTGATGTTGACCGCAGTGTAAGGCTGCAATATACGCATATACCTTTACTGTTTAAATTTTCGGGTGGCGGGCATTATGCAACACGTTTTTACCTACTGGCAGGCCCGCAATTCAGCTTTTTAAACAAAGCGCAGGAGACATTTTCAAGCTCCGACCAGTCTGTTTTCAGGAATTATAGCGAAAACCGCACGGAGCGTTTCAACCGCCGCGATCTGCAGCTGGTGCTCGATGTAGGATCTGACTTTGTATTGTATAAGAACTTCTATGCAAGCACCGGCCTGCGCTTTAATTATGGCCTTTGGGATATTAATGCAGATGGCTTTAAGATTCAGAATCCGGGCCGTACATCAAGCATATCGCAAAACGCGCTGGGCGGCATCCACTTCGGCATTCATTATGTTTTCGGCCCGCCGGTTCCGGTAAAACACTGATAAAATTAGCAGCAGTAGATCAATTAATACCTGCTGATATAGTGCTTGAAGCATTTTTGGCTGAACCGATATATGGAGCAGTAAGGAATTTAAGTGAATGAAAAATCTTTTATAAGCGTTTAACAAGCGACTTATGAAGGAAAACAATACACTGGAAATTTTGCTGGAGCAGGTACGTGCGTGCAGAGCCTGCGAGGCACATCTTCCACTCGGGCCACGGCCTGTTCTGCGTATTCATCCGCAGGCAAAAATATTAATAAGCGGGCAGGCACCGGGTACAAAAGTGCATGAAACCGGCATTCCCTGGAACGATTTAAGCGGCAAACGCCTGCGCGAATGGCTTGGTGTAGATGCTGAAACATTTTACGATCCTACAAAATTTGCAGTTTTGCCAAAAGGTTTTTGCTACCCCGGCAAAGGTACGCGCGGCGACCTTCCGCCACGCGAGGAATGCGCGCAGCTCTGGTTTAGCCAGCTGCTTTCGCATATGCCCGGGCTTAAAATAATACTTCCTATTGGCATACATTCACAGGCTTATTTCCTCAAAGGCAAACGCAAGGCTACAATGGCCGAAACTGTAGCCGCGTATGAAGATTACCTGCCACAATTTTTACCGCTTCCCCACCCCTCGCCGCGCAATATTATGTGGTTCCGCAAACACAGCTGGTTCGAGAAGGATGTAGTACCAAAGCTGAGGAACAATATCAGTAGCATTCTGGCATTATAAAGTGAAAATTTGTAGCATCTTTTGAGGAAATAATTTCACAATCTTTTATAAATTCAAAAGAAAATAAAGTAAAAATTTGCTTTATATATT
>DAIUCM010000170.1:0-8572 GCA_036846145.1 Bacteroidota bacterium | reverse complement strand
GTATTAATGAATAATGGATGAGAATAACGATAAAGGTAAATTTGTAGAGGATTTTAAGATTCGTACAAAGGCTTTTGCTGTTAGATGTATTTATCTGTTTCGGAAGCTCCCAAAAGCAGTTGATGCGCAATTGATTGGGAGACAACTCTTTCGTTCAGCGACTTCTGTCGCAGCAAATTATCGTGCAGCTTGTATTGCAAGAAGTAAAGCGAAGTTTTATTCAAAAATAAGTGTTACATTAGAAGAAGCTGACGAATGTTTATTCTGGCTGGAAATATTAACCGAAACAGAAATTGTTCCGGCAGAAAAATTTTGATCTTTAAAACAAGAAGCGCAGGAAATTATTAACGTGCTTTCCAAAGCACGCAAAAACACAACAAAATAATATTATTTCATTAATACATTATTGCATTAATCAATATGGAAAAGGTTTGGATTTACCAGTGCAACCGCAATTTAACAGCTACAGAAGTTGAAAATATAAAGCAGGCAGGAGAGGAGTTTGTAGAAAAATGGGCCGCGCATAAAAAGCAGCTCACCGCAACTTTCGATGTATTGTATAACAGGTTCCTGGTGATAAAAGTAGATGAAAGCATGGTTTCTGCTTCCGGCTGTTCTATAGATGAATCGGTACGATTTATACAGGCTTTACAATCGAAATTCGATATTAATCTTTTCGATAGGATGCAAATGGCTTACCTGGCTGATGGCGAAACAATTGAAAGCGCAACTTTGCAGGAGATATCGAATCTTTATAAATCAGGCAAATTAAAAGACGATACTTTGGTTTTCAATAATCTTGTCCAGGATTCTATACAAATGAACCAGAGCTGGAAAATTCCTTTCGCGAAAAGTGGTTTTGCGAATTTTAAGTAGTTGAAGCATTTTGACCGCTGATTAATGATGATTAAATTGATTTCATTGATTTCATGCAGAAAAATGTAAGCATTTTTTGAGCTTTGTATATATGGAATTTGTTTTGATTCGGATTGCAAATCCTCATCCTCAGGCTTCGGGATTATAAATCCCGAAGAGCGGTTAGCGGTTAAAAGAGCGGTTAGACCCATTGAAACTGCAACTTGTAATTCAGTTGCTCGACTGCAGCTGAGCAACTGGCAGGAACGTTTTTTAGAAAGATTTATAAGTTCACATTAATTAATATTTTCTCCGGGCAACCTTTCTGCTTAAAAATCAGTCCCTATATTAATTATCTGTTTTAAATCTTTCTTTTTTGACAAATCATCAAACTACAAGCCTATGCAACACAACTACAAATTATCAAACTTATTTTCATGCCCATATACCAGGTGGCTGAAAAATGCTTTCCTTCTATTCCTGTTTTTATTTGCAGCTCCAAAATATGGGCAGGCGCAATGTAAAGCAGGTTTTATTTTCACAGTAAATGAAGATGTTGTTACTTATCAAAGCACTTCTACAAGCAACAATGGGAATCCACTAAAGCTTTATTGGAATATAAATAACAATTACGGTTTATTTCAATATTCAGATACAGTTACCTGGCAATATTCAGAGCCAGATACTTTTTTGGTTACTCTTATTGTATATGATAGTGTGGCGAATTGCCGAGATACATTTACCGATGTTGTGAGGCTGAATTACGCAGTTGTTTGCGATGCAGATTTCAGCGTAACAACAAGAAATTCTTATCCTACTGCATATTTCAATGTAAAGGCCAAAAAATACAATCCTAATTTTCTTTACATCTTTAATTATGGCAACGGAGATTCAGATTCTTTAACTGCCGACCAGATGCGATATTATTTTAATAACAATTATACATATACATATTATGCCGCTGCAGATACATATAATGTTTGCCTGATTGTTCTAAATACAAAAACCGGTTGCAGCGATACCGTATGTAAAGATATTGCAATACCTGCGTATGTAAAAACAAAATGCATTACAAATTTCAGCTATTTCGAAGCAGATAATACGATTCAGTTTAACTCAGGATCCAATTGCCACACAAAACATTTCTGGGATTTTGGCGATGGTTATACGAGTACCGATAGAAATCCGATACATTCTTTCCCCAAAGCTGGTACATATAATATAAAGCTGGTTGTTTCCGGAAATGCCTTATATGAAGGCGATACAATATATAAATCTGTTAAAGTAAGCCTTGGCTATTGCAGTGCCGATTTTTTGTTGTGGGATTGGGGCGCGCAGAATCTGAATCAGTACCTGGTAAAATTTTTCCAGACGCCTGCTACTAAATTCAGGCTGGATTTTGGTGACGGAACAGTATTTACGCAGCGTGACACTTCACGAAGCGATTCAAGTTTTGTGCATTTTTACGACAAAGCCGGTACTTACAATATTTGTTTATTTAAAACTGATACTATTTTTAATTGTACAGATACCATTTGTAAAACAATAACCGTGGGAGACCCGGTTTGGTGCTATGCTGGTTTTAAGGTCAATGTGGATGATCACAGGAACATTGGCTTAATTAGCGATTCTAACTTTGTCGGTCGTTATTCTTCGAAGTTTGAATGGGACTATGGCGATGGAAATACTGATGCCGGTATGGGACGTTCATCTTCATATCATCAATATGCTAAAGATGGCACCTATACCATAAAACTTGTTGTATCCAACGCCAGTAAAAGTTGCAGCGATACATATAGCAAAACAGTAACTGTAAAAAAGATAGTTTACTACGCGCCAATAATAGTTTACTCACCGGTTGAAATAGATAGTTTTATAGCTTATCTTATAACTTATAACGAAACCGACAGCTCGCTGAAAGCTATAGATACCGGTTATTTTGGTAAACAAGTAGATACAGGACGAGCAAGCAGGTATTATGTTTTCGATTCTCTGCCGCCCGGAAAATACAGGGTTAAAATCGCAGCAGCTAAAACATCGGGCTGGTATAACGATTATTTGCCGACGTATTACGATTCTGTTTTGTTTTGGGAAGATGCGCGTGTAATAGTTTTAGATGGCGAAACACCTTATCCAAGATATGCATGGGTGCAGTTAAAAAGGGGCAATAATCCTGGCGGCCCTGGATTTATAGGTGGAAAAGTTTCGCAAGGCGCTAATAAAAAAGAGGGCGATCCGTTGAAGGATGTTCAGGTTATGTTGCTCGATGCAAACCGTAATCCTGTAGCGTACACATACTCTGCTGTAAATGGAAGCTTTAAATTTGAGAATATTGCTTTTGGTACCTATGAAGTTTATACAGAAGTTTTGGGATTGAAAACGCAATCGGCCGATGTTTCTATATCAGCCACAAATCCAAAAGTGGAAAATGTTGAGGTAAAAGTAAACTCTAAAGGCATTGTTACAAGCATTCGTAAGCAATTAACGGAAGACTTTTTAACGCAGCCAAAACTGTATCCGAATCCTGCGCAGCATATTTTGTATTTAGAAACTGTGCTTCGCAAATCACAAAATACAAACCTGGTTATTTACAACCTTACCGGGCAGGTAGTGTACAGCCAAAATCTTAATCTGCAACTGGGTAGCCAGTTAAATGCGGTAAATATCGAAAATTTACCTGCCGGCCTATATATGCTTTACCTGAAAAATGCTTCGGGAACAGATATGCTGCAATACAAATTTGTGAAGGCTTCGAAATAGATTTTCTTATTCCATTAATTTCTAAGTGCGGTATATCAATTTCGGTATACCGCATTTTTATTTAATAAGCCCTTAGCAAAATACAATTAAGTACTGAACAGTGCTTTCTTCAATAATCTTGTTTACGATTCTATAGAGATGAATCAAAGCTGGAAAATTCCTTTCGCAAAAAGTGGTTTCGCCAATTTTAAATAGTTGAAGCATTTTGACCGCTGATTAATGATGATTAAATTGATTTCATTGATTTCATGCAGAAAAATGTAAGCATTTTTTGAGCTTTGTATATATGGAATTTGTTTTGATTCGGATTGCAAATCCTCATCCTCAGGCTTCGGGATTATAAATCCAAAAGAGCGGAAATGTAATAATATGGAAAGTGTAAAATTTTAAATATCAATTTTATAGATTCTTTTTCTAATTAATACATAAAAACTGTTTCCCAGTTTAAATGAAAAATCTATCTCATCAATTGGCATGTCGGACTGGGGAATCCTGATTCTCAGAACTTCGGACCTTTTTTTATTGAAATGGGCAATGTAAGTGTATTGTAATGCATCTGCTTTTTGAGCGGTGGCGCTGTTCTCGTTTATTTTCGGGATAACAAAAGCGAAATAACCATCATTTTTATCGCTAAATTGTGTTCTGTTCTGGGAATTGCGGTGTAAATGATGGAAGTTATAACCGGTTAAAGCATTAAATTCAGCATATTTATTTTTGCAAATATCATAAATGGCTAATTCTGCATCTTTATAATTGGGTTTCAGGCAATTATACTGCGTTGAATCCATTTCAAAAACTGTTATTTCCGGATTATCAGAATTATCATAGAATTCCCGCTGAGGAGTTGGTGAAGTAGCTATTAACAGTTCATTTTTTGTTGTTTTATATTGAGCTTTTACAAATGCGTGATTATTATCAATTTCATGTATGGTGTTATTGGCCAGCACAAAATATCTTAAGCTTTCCAGATTAACATGATAGGTTAATTTTTGCCAGGTATTCTCTTTCTTTAAAAAAGCGGCATTTAAGTTTTGATTTATATCTGATGTTATTATGTATGCAGAGTCGTTTGAGATATAATAAGTAATTGCTGCATTCGGAATTTCTGTATCTAAGGAAATGTAATTTACCGGCCTTGTAATGGATTGTTTTTTAACCTCGTAAGATTTTTGTAATATCCAATTATATAAAGCGAAACCTGCGAAAACCAGATAAGGTAAAAGTAGAATACCTGTATTGCTTATAATATAGCTTTTGTTTTGACGGTTTTTAAGAATATCAGAAATAATCCATATCGTCCAGATTATAAAACCAACAACCAACAGAAAGCTGCCAATATAAATAGTAGTTATTGCATTACTAAAATCCGGTAAACTATCTGTGCCATTTCTCGGCGGATTAATTGCTTCGAAAACATAACCCAAACCAATAGTGGAAGCAAAAACAACTATAATTCCCAGCGGAAGACTAAGAAAATGCCAAAGTGTTTCCCGTGATTTTTGATCCTCCATTTATTAAGATTTTAAGCGAGGTTCAAAGCATTTTTTAGCATTGTAATATATGGAATTTGCTTATATCGGATTACAAATCCTCATACTCAGGCTTCGGGATTATAAATCCCGAAAAGCAGTTGGTTATAAATCGCGAAACGCGTCTTACGAAGGGAATTAAGTTATAATCATTTTTAATTTTTAATTGATTTACAGCTCCCAATCATAATCCGTAATATTCAAAATACATTCTTTCAGCAGGTCAATACTTCCACCGATATCTTCTTTATGCGCCATTTCAATTACCTGGTGCAAATGTCGGGTTGGGATGGAAATAGCGCCGGCAATTGAGCCGCGCGTTCCGGAACGCTGAATGGCGCCCGTATCTGTTCCGCCGGCAGGTAAAACCTCGATTTGGTATTTAATTTTTGCTTTCTCCGCGCGCTCTTTCATGAAACGAACCATGCGCTGGTCGCAAACCACGCTGCTGTCCATTACTTTTATAGCCGTTCCTTCGCCAAGTTTGGTAATCATTTCGTGGTTTCTGGCGCCAGGTAAATCGTAAGCAATAGTTGTATCCAGAGCAATACCAAAATCAGGATCTATCTGGTGCGCAGCGACTAAGGCACCACGTAAACCAACTTCCTCCTGAACTGTAAATGCCGCATGCAATTCGCAAGGTAAATCCTGTCCTTTCAATTCGCGCAAAGCTTCAATAAGAATATAAACCGCCACACGATTATCTATAGATTTCGCGTTTACACAATGGCCAATCTCGATCATTTCACGCTCGCGGGTTATTACATCGCCAACCGAAACATATTTTATAACTTCCTCGTAAGGCATTCCAAGATCTACAAAATAATCAGTCAAAACAGGCAATTTTGCGCGCTCTTCTACTGACATTACATGGATTGGTTTGGAACCCATTACGCCAATCAAATCCTCTTTTCCATGTACAATTACGCGTTGCGCCGTTAAAGTTTTCGGATCGAATCCGCCTAAAGTATGAAAACGCAGAAAACCATGATCATCAATATATGAAACCACGAAACCGATTTCATCCATATGCGCGGCGATCATCAGTTTCGGAGCGTTTTCGTTAACGGATTTGCGCACACCAATCACGTTACCCATATTATCCGTAGAAAAGCTATCTACAAAATCCTTTATTTCTCTCTTGATTACCTTGCGGATCTGGTTTTCGTAACCCGGCGCACCCGGTGCTTTGCATATTTCCTTAAAGAGGTCTATGTTTAGTTGCATTGTAGTTTGTAGTTATAGTTATTTTGGCAGTTGATATCAATTAAAAATTAATAATTAAAAATTAAAAATGCTTCTTCGCGGAAAGACGTTGCACTGCAACGTCTGTACAAATATATTCGCGTCATAAACTTAAAGCATTTTTTGATATTTCTATATATGGCAAATTCTGCGCGAGAGACGCGATAAATCGGCGTCTCTACAAAAAAGGCGACTTCCCAATTATTCTTTCATTCTTACATTCATCCAATCTTTCATTGCATCACTCCACCACACTCACTTTCAGCGCATTGGTGCGTGATTTTTTCTGTAATGGCATGCTGGCAGTGTTCACTACTAAATCGCCGGAATGTAAATGGCCGTGTTCTTTCAGGATCTGCATTACATCATCGAATGTTTCATCTGTAGAAGAGAATTTATCGTACAAAAATCCGCGAACGCCCCAAATCAGGTTTATCGTATTCAGCAATTCCGGATTATCGGAGAAAATAAACACTTTTGCTTCCGGTCGGAAACTGGCAATTTTAAAAGCTGTATAACCCGATTTTGTCATAGAAATAATGGCTTTCGCGCCAACTTCTTTACTCATTAGAACCGCATTCAAACAAACCGCATCAGAAATAAAAGTAGGAGAATTTTTATTAAGCGAATATCTTGGATTGTAGATAATATTCTGTCTTTCAGCACTTCCGATAATTTTATCCATATATTCAATTACGCGAACCGGGAAAGCACCAACCGAAGTTTCAGCGCTCAGCATCACGGCATCAGCACCATCCAGAACCGCATTGGCCACATCGTTACTTTCTGCGCGGGTTGGTTTGTTGTTGGTGATCATGCTTTCCATCATCTGCGTGGCAATAATTACCGGTTTGCTGGCGGCGACACATTTTTTCACAACCATTTTCTGGATAATCGGCACATCTTCCATCGGCATTTCAACGCCAAGGTCGCCACGCGCAACCATCACCGCATCAGTTTCAGCAATAATTTCATCTATAAATTGTACAGCTTCAGGCTTTTCTATTTTGGCTATGATTTTGGCATTGCTTCCTCTGTCCTGAATTATTTTGCGAAGCTCTGTGATATCCTGCGCAGAACGTACGAAACTCAATGCAACCCATTCGGTTTTATGTTCCAAAGCAAATTCCAAATCGGCTAAATCTTTTGGTGTTAATGATGGTAATGAAATAGCTGTATTTGGCAGATTTACGCCTTTTTTGGAGCTGATGGTTCCGCCATACGTTACAATCGCTTTTACCTCGTTCATCAGGTTTGTTTCAACCACGCGGAGCTCAAGTTTTCCGTCATCAACAAGTATTTTATCATCTACTTTTACATCTGCAGGAAATTGCGGATACGTCATGTAAACGCGGTTTTTCGTGCCAATGCATTTTTCCGTAGTGAAAACTACTTCATCGCCGCGTTCCCATTCTGCACTGCCGTTTTCCATTTCGCCGATTCGCAGTTTGGGTCCCTGTAAATCGCACAAAATACATACATGCAGATTGTGTTTTTCATTAATGGTACGGATGGTTTTGATGGTGTTTATCAGTACATCATGATTTCCGTGAGAAAAATTCAGTCGGCAGATATCTACGCCGGCAGAAATCATCTGGGTTAAAATTTCTTCGCTGCTGGATGCAGGGCCAAGGGTTGCAATTACTTTTGTTCGGTTGAAATTCGGGGATTTTAGTTCACTCAGCATCTATATGTTTCAATTGGTCGGTTGGTATGGCAAATGTACTCTGAATATTTGAAATGGTTGAAAGCCGTTTTTTAAAATCGTCAATTAAACTGGCTTTTGGCGGCGGCTGCATCAGCAATATATAGTCGGCCTGTTTATATATAGGTTGAACGAAAAATGCTTCCTGCCTATTGCGCACAAGAAAAAAAGTGCAAAGCATTTCTATATCTTTATATATATAGCACTCGGCTTCCTGCTTTTGTTTTGTTAAATTATCATGAATGATGAGCTTTCCGTCTTTCTTCAGATCCATCTCCAGAAGCTTGTTTATCCTGAAACACAACTTGTAATCTTTCTCGGCGCTGGATATTCCCAATGCAGAAAAATCATGTGCTGTTTCCAGGGTTAGTTTTTTCTTTTTGGTTGAGGAGATCAGCTTCATCTTGCAATATTATTCAATTACGAATTAGTAAGGAAAGAAAAAGTTGTTTTTTGAATATTAGCCCCACCCAAACCC
>DAIUCM010000169.1:0-8605 GCA_036846145.1 Bacteroidota bacterium | reverse complement strand
TGAACTCGGGAATTTGTTGACAATGGCACGCGTAAATACGCGCCAGCAACGCATTTCAGTCAATTTTTCTATCAATAGAAAAAAGCGTGCAGCTGGTGCGCGTATTTACGTGTGCCCCTACTTTTCTTTTAGTATATAATTTCATTCAGGATACTTTTAAAAACACTGAAATACAGAGGATTAATTTCCGAGTTCATGTTTTTCCAAATATATCAGCCTAATTTAAATCCATCAGGTTTTCCAGGCAGAAAAATCATAGTTCATCCTGAAATCATTTCCAATCATAGTTCACATTTCTGTATATTTGAATTGGAATGATTGTGCGTTGGAAATACATTTTTATCCTATTCAGCTCATTATTTTTTGGGTTGAATTTACATGCACAGACTGAGATAGATTTCGATGATTGTTACGATTGTGGCAATACAGATGAAATACCAAGGTTTACAGGCAATAATGCAGATTTTCATGCTTATATAAAGGAAAACATTAAAATACCTGTTCGAACTGATTGTACTGAAGGCAGCGTTTATATTCAGATTACAATTGACACTTCAGGTTTCGTTAAAAATCCTGTTATAAAGAAAAGTATTTGTAAAGCATTCGATGAAGGAGCTTTACGGTTAATATCTTTAATGCCAAAATGGATTCCCGGAACACAGAATGGTAAAAAAGTAGATTTTAAAATGATTGTACCAATTCCATTCAAATCTGAATTCTATAAAAAATAAACCCTTGCAAAAACCTTTTTTACAGCGCGTAGCAGAAGAAGTTTACCAGAAATTTGGCGATGAAATAAGCCGCTGCATCTTTATTTTTCCCAATAAAAGGCCTGAATCAGCACTCAGTCAAATCCTTGCAGCACTGATTAAAAACCCGGTACAGGCGCCAAAAATTTTATCCATCGAGGAATTTATTTTTTCGCATTCCACGCTGAAACAGGCCGATGCGCTGCAGCAGATATTTATACTTTATAAGATTTACAAAAAATATGTAAAGGATGAAGATTTTGATACCTTTTATGCCTGGGGAACGCTGCTTTTAAAGGATTATGATGAAATTGACCGTTACCTGGTGGATTCGCCAAAACTCTTCGCGAACCTTAAAGCCATAAAAGAAATTGACGCGGAGTTTGCCGGCGATTTTAAAAATGAAGGTTTTGAAGAAGCTTTGAATGAAGCCGAACCGCATTATTTACAGAAACGCTTCACGCAGCTTTGGGAAATTTTCCGCGCATTATATTTCGACTTCAAAGCGCATTTGCAGAACCAGGGCCTGGCTTATCCCGGCATGGCTTACCGTGAAGTAGCTGAAAACTGTATCCATGGAAAAACGCTGGTTAAGGCGCAGAATCATCTGGTATTTGTAGGCTTTAACGCTTTAAGCAAGGCAGAGGAACAGATCATCCAATCGCATGTACGGGCCGGCTCAGCAACTGTTTACTGGGATGCCGACCTGTATTACCTTGAAAATGAGCGTGAAGAAGCCGGCCATTTCATCCGCCAGGCCATAAAAAAACTGCCGCCAACCGAAATCTGGCAATTCGATAACAGCTTAAGAACTGAGCCTAAAACGGTCAACATCATTGGTGTGCCGCTGAAGGTTGGCCAGGCAAAAGCATTAGGTGTAGAGGTTAAAAAGCATTTTTCGGACATTGTATATATGGAAAATGCAGCCGTTGTTTTGCCCGATGAAAATTTACTTTTGCCGGTATTGCACGCGCTTCCGCATAATGCTATAACCATTTATTCTACAAGCGGTTACCCGCTGGCAAATACATCATTTTACGCATTATGCGAGCATTTGTTTGCTTTGCAGGAAAATCTTGTTCAGGAGCGCAAAGCCTGGTATTTTAAAGATGTGATCGGCATACTCTCCCACCCTTTTATTCGCACCCGTAACCACGCCGAAGTAAAAGAACTGGTAGATAAAATTGAGGCAGAAGAATGGGTTTATGTAGAACAGGATGCAATTGTACATTTGTTTACCTGCCCAATTCTTGAATTAATTTTCAGGGAAGTTACCGATACGCAATCGATATATAACTATATTACAGATGTTTATGACAATATTGTATTAGAAACTACAGGACTAAGCGTTAGCGAACGCATTATGATGGCAGAAGTTAAAACATTGCTGCAATCATTGCGCGAGGTACTTTTACATCACGATCTTTATATTTCAAAAAATACCTTTATCAGGCTGTTCCGCGAGCACGCAGCCAAAGCACGCGTACCCATGAGTTCGCCAAAAAACAACGCTTTGCAGGTTATGGGCGTACTGGAAACACGCAGCCTTAGTTTCGAAACGGTTTTTATGCCATCGGTAAACGAGGGAACAATGCCCGGCAGCAAACGAAACCACTCTTATATTCCTTACCAGCTGCGCAAAAATTTTGGCCTGCCTACATTCGATGAACAGGACGCTTTGTACGCGTATTATTTCTTCAGGCTGCTGCAAAGCGCAAAAGAAATTTACCTTTTCTATAATTCAGAAACGGGCAGCAAAGGTGAAGAAAAAAGCAGGTACATCAGGCAAGTGGAATATTATCTCGTAAAAGAAAACCCTCTGCTAAAAATACAGCACCGCTATTACTCACTGCCGCTTAAAACACAGTCGCCACAGGAAATAATAATTGAAAAGGACACTAATTATTTTGAAAGAATTTCAGCTAAAAGCGAGAAGACCGGCTTATCGCCGAGCTTAATCAGCGCTTACTTCAGCTGCTCGCTGCAATTCCTTATAAACCATGTAATTCAGTTGCGAGCCAGGGAAGATATTTCTGAAGATATGGACGCATCGCAACTGGGTATTTTGTATCATGGTGTAATGGAAAATCTTTACAAACCATTTTTAGGACATACAATATATGCAGATGGTATTAAAGACTGCAAAAACAGGCTGCCCGATGCCATGAATGATGTGCTGATTGGCATGTATACAAAGGAATCGCAGAAGGAATTTATGGAGCGGCGCAACAGCCTGCTTATAGAAACAGTTAAAGTGCTGGCAGAAAAAACGCTGGATGCTGATTTGAAGTATGCGCCTTTTAAAATCCTTCATCTCGAAGAAACACTTTACCACACCATTACTTTTGAAGACGGAACATCAAAACCAATAAAGCTGAAAGGAACGATTGACCGCGTGGATGAAAAAGACGGCCTGGTGCGCATTGTTGATTATAAAACCGGGCAATTGAACCGCAAATATTTCAATTTCAGCAGTGAGGAAGAAAGCATTACCAGCGATAATAAAGAAGCCTTTCAGACGCTTTTCTACACCTATTTGTATAAGAAGCTGTATGGCGCAAGCAGGCTGCAACCAACCATTCTTCCATTAAAAGCTGTAAACGAAGGTTTTGTAGTAATTAATGAGAAAGATGGAGAGCTTAAAGACAGTGATTTTGAAGCCTTTGAAAATAAGCTTAAGGAAATTATCCACACTATTTTAGATGAATCTCAGCCAATTGTACAGGTAGAGGACAGGAATGTTTGCTCGTACTGCAATTACACTTACATCTGCCTGCGTTAAAAAATAAAAAGCCGCCAAAGCATTTTTGGCGGCTTTAATATATGGTTGAATTGGAAGATTGGAAAATTGGAAAATTTTTTCCATACCCTTTCCCCCTTCAACGGGGGACCTGGCGCTCCGACTGTTATTTTATCAGTAAATCATCAAGTTACAGCTCATTAATTTCAACTGGTTACTGGTTACTGATAACTGAAATCAGTCTCTTCTGCCCATAAATATCATTACGTAATAAAGCAAAGTTGCGAGGGAAGAAATTGCCGCTACAACATAGGTATTGGCTGCCCATTTCAAAGCATCTTTCGCCATTTTGTGCTCTTCGCCGAAAGTAAGATTGGTAGTTTCCAGCCATTTTAAAGCGCGGTTACTGGCATCATACTCAACCGGTAAAGTTACAAAGCTGAAAATGGTTGTAAGCGCGAAAAGTATGATCCCGAATCCTAATAAATAAGGGAAAACCTGTATGGTAAGAATACCGCCAATTAATAAAAACGGCATTACAGTGCTTGTAGCGCTAACCACCGGAACCATTTTACTGCGGAACTGCAGCCAGCTGTAGGCTGTAGCGTGCTGTACCGCGTGGCCGCACTCGTGGGCTGCAACCGCAGCGGAAATTACGCTTCTGCCATTGTACACTTCCGGGCTAAGGTTTACTGTTTTATTTGTCGGGTTATAATGGTCGCTTAACATACCATTACTGCTCAAAACCTGTACATCATATATACCATTGTCACTAAGCATTTTTTCAGCTATTTCCTTACCTGTAAGGCCGCTGGTTGTAGGTATTTGCGAATATTTGTTGAATTTGCTTTTAAAGCGCATTTGCACAACAAAGCTGGCAACCATTACGCCTATCAATAATAAAAATTCCATATCTTTTTTCCTTTAAATTAGATTTTATTCTCCGTGCAATAATACAAAATGCATGCTGAAATTAACGAGTAACGGCACGAACAATAATGATGACAACTGCAATAAGAAACATAAAAATTGATATACGGTTTATTCCGTGCATCAGGAAAAGGTTTGCATTGCCTTTCGATGCATTCTCTTTGCTGTTAAAAGTAATATAAGCCAATAGTTTACGCCAAACGCTCATAATAAAAGTATTTTTTGGGGTGATTATATATGTACTCAAAGTTAAGCAAAAGCCGGGCAAAACTTACTATTTGCTGCTATAGATTTAACTGACAATTTGGCTGTAAAGATTTGAAGAAGTAATAAAAATATGCAAAGGCCGTTTATTCTCAAACGCATAGATCTATGAAATTTAAAGGCATTACCTATTTTGTTTTTATTCTATTTTTAAGCACTGGTTTTACAAAACAGAATTCAGTTATTACCTGGGAAAAAATTGATGTAGGATTATATTTAGGTGAATATTTATCTCCGGTAAAATCTGAATTTGGCGATAATAAAATTACCATTCTTAAAATTGATCCAAAGCATTACGCTTTCGAAATGGTGGAAGCCAAACAAACCGGCGATCAGCGAAAAACCGCCGAGGATTGGTGTAAAGAGAAAAAGCTGCTTGCCGCTGTAAATGCCGGCATGTACGAGCCCGATGGCAGAAATTGCGGCTACATGAAAAACGGTAAGTTCATGAACAACCCGGTTCTCAATAAAAAATACAATAACATACTGGCTTTCAACCCGAAAGATTCCACTGTTCCGCAAATGCAGATCATTGATCTTACCTGCCAGAACTGGGAAAAGCTAAAAACACAATACAACAATTACAGCCAGAATTTGCGGATGATGGATTGTAACGGCAAAAACTCCTGGGGTAAAACAGCCAGGAAATGGAGTGTTGTGGTTTGGGGAATGGATACTGCCGGAAATGCGCTGTGGATATTTTGCCGCTCGCCATTTACCATGCCGCAATTTGTAGATATTCTGCAAAAATCACCATTAGGATTAAAAAAACTCATGTACCTGGAAGGAGGCCCGGAAGCAACTTTTTATTTAAATCATAAAAGTTTTGAACGCGACCTGATTGGTAGCTATGAAACAGGTTTCCGCGAAAATGACACGAATGTCGGCGCTTGGGAAATTCCTAATATTATTGGAATAAGGAAGAAATAGAATATCATATTCGCTTTGCATATATGTTTATACTGAAAAATACTTTGGTTACGATGGGCTGAAGCCCAACGCAATTGACGCGCTATATTGCCAAATTTTCGTTGCATTAAAAGTCCATTGCCCTTTGCTTTAGCATTGGGTTTTTAATAGTAGAGGCGAAGTTTTAACAGGTTCTTAAGTACCTTTGCTATCTATTCCAGACGATGGCTTCTCAACTCCTTTTTCAGAAAAGCGATGATTCCAATGACAGTGATTTTCAAACGCTGTTCGTTGAAGTTGTTTTGCCTTTGAATTTGCCGCAAACCTATACGTATCGTGTTCCGAATCAGTTAAATAAAAAGGTAGCGGTTGGGCAAAGGGTTGTTGCTCAGTTTGGTAAAAAGAAAATTTATACTGCGCTTATCGTTGAAATTCACCAGAATCCGCCGAAAGTTTATACTGCAAAATATTTCCTGGAAATACTGGATGAAAAGCCGATCATCAACGAGTTGCAACTGAAATTCTGGCGATGGGTAGCCGATTATTATTGCTGCTCGATGGGCGATGTGATGGATGCCGCTTTGCCTGGCAACATGAAAATGGAGAGCGAAACCAAAATTTCCCTTCACCCAAATTATGCCACAACGCCTTACACTTTATCAGAAAAAGAGAAGATAATTCTGGAAGCGCTGCAACTGCAAAAAGTGCTTACCATTGGCGATATCAGCGAATTACTGGACCAGAAAACCATTCTTCCGCATATAAAATCGCTGTACGAAAAAGGCTGCATTGTGTTGCGGGAAGAAGTTGCTGAAACCTATAAAGCCAAAAAGGAAACTTTCGTAAAACCGGCTTTCGATACCGATCACGCATCTACCTGGCAAAACCTTTTCGAAATACTGGAGAAAGCGCCGAAACAATCCGATATTTTACTCGCTTTCAAAAAGCTTTATAGAGACGAGCCTATTTTAAAACGCAAACTGCTGAAAACAGCTCACGCCACTTCCGCCGCATTGGATGGATTGGTTGAAAAAGGTATTTTAGAAGTATTTGAAGCGGAAGTTGACAGGGTTTTAGCGGAAGAAGGTAAAGGCTGGGAATACACTTTAAATCCTGAACAGGAAAAAGCCATTGCCAGCGTAAAAAATCATTTTACAGATAAAGATGTGGTGCTTTTGCATGGCGTAACCGGCAGCGGCAAAACGCATGTTTTTATGCACATGATGGATGAAACCATTGCGCAAGGAAAACAGGCGCTTTATCTTGTTCCTGAAATTGCTTTAACTGCCCAGCTTATTCAGCGATTACGTGCGAAATATGGTAAAGATATTGGCATTTATCACTCCAAATTCAATGCAGATGAACGTGTGGAGATCTGGGGGAAAGTGCTTCATAAAGAATATAAAATTGTGCTTGGCGTGCGTTCTGCGCTGTTTTTGCCTTTTGCAGATTTGGGTTTGCTGATTATTGACGAAGAACACGAACATACTTTCAAGCAGTTCGAGCCGGCGCCTCGTTATCATGCGCGCGATGCGGGAATTTTCCTCATGAACCTGCATGGCGGAAAAACTTTGCTTGGTACTGCAACGCCATCATTCGATTCGTATTTCAATGCGCAGCGCAATAAATATGGACTGGTGAAAATGCACGAGCGTTTCGGGAATATACAAATGCCGGAAATTGTGCTTGCCGATCTGCAGGAGGAGCACCGCAAAAAGAGCATGAAGAGCCATTTTTCCAGCGTGCTATATATGGAAATGCAAAGGGTTCTGGCGGAAGGCGGGCAGGTAATCCTTTTCCAGAATCGCCGTGGTTACGCGCCTTTGCTGGAGTGCACCAGTTGCGGTTGGACGCCGACTTGCCAGAATTGCGATATCAGCCTTACGTATCATCAATCCACGCACGATATTATTTGCCATTATTGCGGTTATAAAGAGCCGAGCCCGAAAAAATGTAAAGCCTGTGGTAATTTCACGCTGAAAATGCTGGGTTACGGCACGGAGAAAATCGAGGATGAACTTCAGCTATTCTTTCCCGAATATAAAACGCTGCGGATGGACCAGGATACCACGCGCGGAAAACTGGCTTACAGCAAGATAATCAATGCGTTTGAAGATGGCGAGGCGCATATATTGGTTGGTACACAAATGGTTACGAAAGGTCTGGATTTTGAAAATGTGCGTTTGGTGGGAATCCTGAATGCGGACCAGATGCTTCGATATCCTGATTTTCGGGCGGTGGAAAGAAGTTACCAGCTGATGAGCCAGGTGAGCGGCCGCGCCGGCAGAAGAGATATTCGCGGCAAGGTTGTCATCCAGACTTTCAATGTAAATCACCCGCTTTTCGAGTATTTGCTGGAGCATAATTACGAGGGTTTTTATGTGAACGAAATCCAGGAGCGCCTCGATTTTAAATATCCGCCATTTTACAAGCTGGTGAAAATTTCCATCCGCGATGAAGACCAGGAAAAAGTAAAAACCGCCGCTCACGCTTTGGCCGACAGGTTGCGCGATATTTACGGTCCGCGTGTTCTAGGCCCTGAGTTTCCGCCTGTTGCGCGCATCCGTGGCCGCTACACCATGCACATTATGCTGAAATTCGAGCGCAGAAATATGAATATGCCCGAAGCTAAACTGGTACTGCAGAAAGAAGTTGAGAATTTTAAGACTTCCAAGGAGCATAAAGGTGTAAGAATTATACTGGACGTTGATCCGTATTAGATTCAATTACGAATTAACAATTACGAATTACGAATGCTGAGTCGCGGTTTTTAGAGTTGACAATTTTTAAAAAGTTTTCAACTCTGGATTTTACATATAATGTGTTGCCAAAAAATGCTTGCATATTTATTGTAATATTATTATTTTGGAAATATAGATTTGCGTTGCACTGGGTTTTAATTTTATTTCTTTGAGCAATGTAATATCAGCGCGTTGCAGACTATAAATATATATTTTTTCTATAAGCATTTAATATTTAATGGATTATATTTTAACTGCCATAAGATATATTA
>DAIUCM010000168.1:0-8671 GCA_036846145.1 Bacteroidota bacterium | reverse complement strand
CTGGCATTTTCTCGCCGCTTTTTTAATTCTACTTAATGTTTAAACCAGTTCATATTCAGAATTACGTTTTGATGATAAAATAGACCTGTCTAAACCTGATGAATCTTTCTTATCGAGATTCAGCGAAGTAACAAAAGATACTTTTATAAATGCGCTTAATCAAGTACGTGGTTTTATTGATAGAAGAGAAAGGGTAATTGTCCTGGATATGTCACAAGGCGAGTCACGGAAAAATTTTGTAAAACTCCATGAAGTTGGCCATGATGTTTTACCTTGGCAAAAAGCCACGTTTGAACATATAGATGACGATTCAACACTTGATCCGGAAACAGTAGAAGAATTTGAAGCTGAAGCTAATTACTTTGCTTCCGTCACATTATTTCAACATGACAGATTTGAGAAGGAAGTTTCAAAATTAGAATTAGGAATTAAAGCGCCAATGCACTTGAGCCAGCTTTTTGGGGCTTCAGTACATGCAACATTACGTAAGTATGTAGAGTGCTCTAAAAACAGATGCGCTCTCCTTGTATTAGAGAACGTTTCCGCAAATGGTACTACGCCGTTCTGTTATAAGAAAGATTTTTTCGCTTCAGTAAAATTTATTGATACTTTTGGTGAAATTGATCTGCCCGAAAAATTCGGATATAAATGGAATTTTTGCAAGGATTATTATTTCCGAAAGAAATACCATGAAAAAGGTGAAATCACACTAAGTACTGAAAACGGTCACGCTGATTTTTGTTATCATTTTTTCAGTAATGGCTTTAACGGTTTTGTGTTTTTAATCCCCTATGGTGAATCTAAAAGCGTTAAAACTAAGATTTTAGTAAAAACCAGTTAGGTGTCTGATACTTAGTGCTATAGATTGTTGTGCTTATATGGCTGTCTATCACATTAATAATATAAACAATCATAATAAACATTAAGTGTTTTTTGTAATCTTGGATTTTCTACCGCTAATGCCTGGAACTTGTATCCGGTAATTCGGCTTGTAATCACCTCTGTAACAATAGATATACTTTCTTTTTCACATCAAGTCTCTACGCCTAATTTTCAATTAATACTTTATTTTGATATTATAGATCATCGTAAACTGAATTAAATGTAATGATTGTCCGCCTTATGCACTAAGATATTGGTAGTATCATTTAAGCTTCTCTTTGCTCTGGTATTCGAATCCAAACAAGTCTGCTGGAAATACGCGTAATGCTAAGCTCAAGGTAAAAACAAGATCAACAGTTACGTTCATTTTTGCAGCTTCGATTCTGGCGATTGTACTGCGCTCTACACCCGCTTCGAGAGCGAGTTTCTCTTGACTAAAACCCTGTTCTATGCGTATTGCTCTGAAGTGTTTACCGAAAGCAATACCCATTTCCAGGTTTTCAAATACAACACCTTTAGGTCTTCTCTTGGGCACGTCCCAAAGCTCAAATTTTATTTATAAAAAAATTGTGGCGTATTAGGCGTCGGTATTGCAATTTTTTATTAGGTTTGGCAAAAAATAAATCATTATTATGAAGAAACTGATTATTGCTTTTTGCGGGATGCTAATTATATGGTCTTGTAGTACTAAAGTAATTAAAAACGCTGATGATCTTGTATTTAAGGATGGTACGTTCTATTCAAAGGATGATACTACCAGCCCCTTTACCGGAAATCTTGAAACTTTCTATGCTGATGGTAAGCCTGAATATCTTACTTCATATAAAGATGGAAATCGAAATGGTGAAGATAAGGAATGGTATCAGAATGGAATTTTGAGAAGGTCGGGGTTTTATATTGATGGTAAGCCGGACGGTGTTCATATAATTTATCATGAAGATGGTACCATAAATAAAATTGACACCTTTAAAAACGGTGAACGAATTGGGCTATCTGTTGAGTATCATCGTAACAAAATATCCAGGACCGGGCGGTACAGGAACGACACCAAAGATGGCGAATGGATCGTGCGAGATTCAACAGGGAAGAAACTTGCTCAACAGGTATTTAATAAAGGGAACCTACATGAAATCGTCAGATACTACCCTGACGGTAATGTAATGTGTTCGTGTATAAAAGAGAAAGAAGGATACTGTAAATTCTACGATGAAAATGGTAACCGGGTAAA
This sequence comes from Bacteroidota bacterium, assembly GCA_036846145.1. Lineage (GTDB taxonomy): Bacteria > Bacteroidota > Bacteroidia > CAILMK01 > CAILMK01 > DAIUCM01. Next base: position 6,561 of record DAIUCM010000168.1, on the reverse strand, counting down.
CATGGAAGGTAAGCCTTTATTTACATTACATCAGTTAAGAGAGAAGCTAATTGGTTATTATCCAGATAAGCTTTTAGATGTACTCGGTCGACCATACAAAAAAGGCTGGATAGATTACAATGAGGGTTACTATCTTATTTACAGGTCGCTTATTTATGATGAAGAATTTTTTACCTACAATAATGTATTGGTTGTAGCAACGCCTCGTTCAATACAAATGGTTGAGGTACTTCCACAAGGTATTGATTATACAACGATGTCCGGGAAAACGGTATATATACGGTCATTGGGTGACGAAGATGAATTTAACCAAAAATATTTTCATAGTCCAACCCTGGCCAAATATTAAATAACTGGCCGCGCAATATAACTTTTCAATCAATTAATACTATTTATCAGTAAAGATCGTTACATATAAAACTTTCATCAAGTTGGTATGTTGACAAATAGCCAAGAATAAGTTATCTTTGCAGATGATTTACATTTTCGAAATTTAAATGTATATTCACTACAAAATTTTCAATAACCATGAGTCCCAAGGATATAAATATACTTCTATATATAGCAAAAAAAGCCGAAGGTATTGATTATTATACCTTATTTAAGGTTTTATATTTTGCTGAACAGTTACACCTCAGTACATATGGTGACTGTATCTTGGATGACGAATTTCATGCATTACCGTATGGCCCAGTACCCACGGCAATGTATGATGATATTAAACAACTTAAAAATTTATCAGAAAGAGGTATTCAGGGAGCGCTGTCAAATTTTTTTGCTATTGAAGAAGAAACAAAAATTTCAGTACTTGTACAACCGGATATGGATATGTTATCCGAGAGTGTTATTGAATGTATTGATGAATCCATTGAAAAAAATGCACATTTAGGTTTTACTGCACTGAAAAGAAAATCTCATGGACCAGCATGGGAAGCTTTTCATGGTAAAGGCGTAATTCCGCGCCAGGAAATTGCCAAAGAGGTTGGAGCTTCAGCAGAAATGTTGAACTACATTCAATTTACTTTAGACAATCGCCAACCAATCCTAAGATAGTACTGTGCTTGGTGATTATTTACCTGATAAGCTGAAAGCCGAAGCAGCAAAACGGATTACAGCCGGGGTTGGTGCAGTAGTATACTATTACCAAATAAATACTACGCCACCAAAGGATAAATACTGCATAATCATTGGGATATCAGCTTGTGGTGAAAAAATCGGCGTTGTGTATATTAATACGAATGGATATGCACCAACTCCATACCTTATGGGTTTCCAAATACCAATTTTACAGTCAGAATATTCTTGGCTGCGCTATAATTCATATATAGATTCATCAATTCTTATAGAAAAGAACAAAAATGAGATAGATGATCATATTCAAAGATCAGTAGAGGCCTATTATAAGGGCGAAATAAGTAGTGATTTAATTAATCAAATTAAAGGAAATCTGGGTATTTCCAGAAGAATGTCTCCGGCATTGAGAGCAAAATACGGAATAATTTAATATTCTCTCATAATTTATATCTTCTGTGAAATAATTCTGTAAATAATAATTCAAAGACCTTTGAACCTGGGTTTTTATTATACCAGGTTGGTTCACAGGGATTTTTTAGGATTTTCCACGATCCTTGCGCCACCAGAGTAAATGTAATTGCACAATAATTAAAGCGGATAAAGTACGACTGTGAAGAAGCAGTTTTGCCAGCGACAATCAATAAATTATAGGATCGCCTACAGTCTCAGTGAATCAGCTAACAATCCTTATATCGTTTCAGGAATGAACGATTCTGCTTTAACCAAAAGTATCCACACAAGTAATTTGTGCTTATGCTTGAATTCATCGTTATCAGTTAAAGATTTATATTTGGTTATAATTGGATAATGAAACCAAAGCAGTAATAAAAGAATAATAATTTCCAACTTAGCACACTTAATTTTTTTTGAAGCTATTGCAAGCAAAAAAATTATGATTTAGTTGTTAAGCCAATTTAAATTTTCAACAAAGATTTATAAAACCGAGAGTAAAAACAAGAGTGATAAAATGTAACTCAAAGATAATTAGAGGGATAGAGTCTTAAAAGTACCCCGGGCGGGACTTGAACCCGCACGGCCATCACTGGCCACAGGATTTTAAGTCCTGCGTGTCTACCAATTCCACCACCAAGGCATTAAAAGTTTAGATTTAATAAATTCCTAAGTATGGGGACTTTTAAGAAAAAGATGAGCGGGAAACGAGACTCGAACTCGCGACCCCGACCTTGGCAAGGTCGTGCTCTACCAACTGAGCTATTCCCGCTTTTTTAAAGAGCTGCCTTATTGTTTTACCTTTAAAGCGATGCAAAAGTATGAAGCGTTTTTTTATCTTCCAAACAATTATGCATTCTTTTTTAATAAATTTTTCAGCTGGTTCAGCTTCATCAATGCCTCTATGGGTGTAAGCGTATTAATATCAACTTTTTGTATCTCTTCTTTGAGTCTGGTTCCGAGTGTATCATCCATCGAAAAAAGTTTTAATTGCAGCTGCGGCTCTACATTTTTGATGCTTTCTGCGGCGCTCATTTGTCCTCTTTCCGTTTCCAGTTCGTGTAAAATCACGTTTGCACGTTCCACAACATGTTTTGGAATTCCGGCCAATTGCGCCACATGAATACCAAAGCTATGCTCGCTTCCGCCAGGTAACATCTTGCGCAGAAAAATAACTTTATCGGCCATTTCCTTAACGCTTACATGAAAATTACTGATGCGGGAATTATTCTCACCAATCTCGTTCAACTCATGATAATGCGTTGCGAAAAGCGTTTTGGGCTGGTGCGGATGATTGTGCAAAAACTCCGTAATGGCCCAGGCAATGGAAATACCATCATAAGTACTGGTTCCGCGGCCAATTTCATCTAAAACAATTAAGCTGCGCTGCGAAAGGTTGTTGAGGATATTTGCCGTTTCGCTCATTTCCACCATAAAAGTAGATTCGCCGGCAGAAAGGTTGTCGCTGGCACCAACACGGGTGAAAATTTTATCTACCAAACCAATTTGTGCGCTGCTTGCCGGAACGAATGAACCCATTTGCGCCATCAAAACAATTAAAGCAGTTTGGCGTAAAATTGCCGATTTACCACTCATGTTCGGGCCGGTAAGGATAATGATCTGCTGCGTTTCGTTATCCAGGAAAACATCGTTGGAAATATATGTTTCTCCTAATGGAAGTTTCTTCTCGATTACCGGATGACGCCCTTCTTTTATTTCTAATAACAAACTGGAATTTACATTCGGGCGCACATAATTATTTTCACGTGCAGCTTGTGCGAAAGAAAGTAAACAATCTAAACGCGCTAAAATATTTGCATTCTGCTGAATGACAACTGTATAATCGCTGATTTCATATACGAGTTCATCGAATAATGCTTTCTCAATTTCAAGTATTTTATCTTCAGCCTGCAGAATTTTTTCCTCGTATGCTTTCAATTCTTCTGTAATATATCGCTCGGCATTTACAAGTGTCTGTTTGCGAATCCATTCGGGCGGAACCTTGTCTTTATGTACGTTTGTAACTTCCAGATAATAACCGAAAACATTGTTATAGCTGACTTTCAATGATGAAATGCCCGTTTTTTCGCTTTCTTCTTTTTGTATCCGAAGTAAATAATCTTTACCCGAAGTAGAAAGGAATCGCCAGTCATCCAACTCAGGCTGAACACCTTTTTTTATAACGCCACCTTTTTGCAATTGCATTGGTGGTTCTTCCTCAATGGTTCTTGCAATTTTATCGCGGATGGCGGTGCAAGGATTCAGTTGGTCCACCCATTGTTTCAGGATAGGATTTTCAGCTTCGGCACAAGCATTTTTTACCTCTTCTATATATGTGAGCGCCTTTTGCAGGAACGCAACCTCACGCGGATTACAACGCTGCAAACTGATCTTCGTAATAAGCCTTTCCAGGTCGCCGACATGCGCCAGCGCTTTTTGAATAGCGCGCGCCATATCCACATTCTCAAAAAAATACTCTGTTACATTCAGCCTGTCGTTGATGATTTTTTCCTCGCGTAATGGCAAAGCGATCCACTTTTTCAGCAAGCGCGAACCCATCGGGCTTTTGGTGAAACTCATGATATCGGCCAGCGAAGTTCCTTCCGGATGAGAAGCCTGTAGCAGCTCAAGATTGCGAATGGTAAATTTATCGAGCCATAAATACCGTTCGCCTTCCAGTTTATTAATTCGGCTGATGTGAGGCAGCGCGGAATATTTATTTTCAGACAGATAATGCAGTATTACACCGGCAGCAATAATTCCATCCTTCAATTCTTCAATACCGAAACCTTTTAAATTCAATGTTTTGAAGTGGGAGAGGAGCTTTTCGTACGCGTAATCGTGGCTGAAGATCCATTCATCAACCGCAAAAGAATAAAACTTATCCTGGAAATTTTCTTCCAGCCAGGCGCTTTTCCCTTTCGGGTACAAAACCTCTGTCGGCGAAAAACTTTGCAGTATTTTATTGATGTAATTTAGGTTTCCTTCGCTGATAAAAAATTCGCCGGTACTGAGGTCTAAAAGTGCAATGCCGGTATTTTCCTTATTGTTATATATCGAAGCTAAATAATTGTTTTTATCGTGCTGTAAAACCTTATCATTCAAAGATGTGCCGGGCGTAACCATTTCGGTAATGCCGCGCTGTACAATGGTTTTAGTTTTCTTGGCATCTTCCAGCTGCTCGCAAATGGCCACGCGCTGACCGGCATTTACCAGCTTCGGCAAATACGTATCTAAACTGTGGTAAGGAAATCCGGCCAGTTCTATATGACTTGCCTGACCGTTTGCCCGTTTTGTGAGCGTAATTCCCAGAATTTTAGATGCTTTTACGGCATCGTCACCAAATGTTTCGTAGAAATCGCCCACTCTGAAAAGCAGTATCGCATCAGGGTTTTCCGCCTTGATCTTGTAATACTGTTTCATTAAAGGTGTTTCCGACTTATCTTTTCCTGCTGCCAAACCGTTACTATTGTGTTGAAAATTCAAAGTTAAGTTTTGTGGGATTGAAAGATTTGTTTTGCTAAAGCAGAATTTGAATATTTTTTACAATTGGCTAAAGCCAAATGCAATGGACTTTTCGCTCCGAGCAAAATTCACTTGCATTTGGCTTTAGCCAATTGTATTTGAGAGCATTTCCGGCTTTAGCCACAACAATTTTATAAATTATTCCATATATCAATTCATCAAAAAAAGCTTCAGCTATTACGAACAAAACACCTTATAGTCAATTATTTATGGTATGAGTTGGGTAAATATATGGATTCACCTGGTTTTTTCGACAAAGAATAGAGAGCCTTTGTTGAACAAGAATATCCGTGAAAAAGTATTTCAACACATAAAGCAAAACGCAAAAGAGAAAGGAATTCATATAGATAGTGTTAAGGGATTTTCAGATCATTGCCATTGCCTGCTTTCATTAGAAAATGAACAAACAATCAGTAAAGTTGCGCAGATGATTAAAGGTGAAAGCTCGTTTTGGATAAATAAAGAAAAGTTGATTGATGGCGAATTCAAATGGCAGAATGATTATTTTGCTGTAAGCGTAAGCCAAAGTCATTTACCTGTATTGCGAAAATATATCTGGAACCAAGAGGAACATCATAGAAAAACATCTTTTACCGAAGAAATGGATAATTTCCTGAAGAAATATAGTGTAAAATATAGTTTGGAATAAATATTTGCCTGATAGCTAAAGCCGGAATTTGAAATGTTTTAAACAATTGGCTAAAGCCAAATGCAAGAGAATTTAGCTCTATGCACAAGGTCTATTGCATTTGGCTTTAGCCAATTGTCCTAAACAAGAATTCCATATCTGCCTTTGCCGAAAAATGCTTTAACTCTTAATTTTGCAATTTTACAATGTTCCAATTTTTCAATTATAAACCATGCGAAAATTAAAGCTTGATGAACTGAACCGCGCTTCGGTTGAAGAATTCAAAACCGTACAGAAAATACCGGTGGTTGTGGTTCTGGATAATATACGCAGCATGTCTAATGTTGGTTCCGTTTTTCGTACTTCCGATGCTTTTGTTGTGGAGAAGATTTTACTTTGCGGCATTACTGCCCAACCGCCTCACCGCGAGATACAAAAAACCGCGCTTGGCGCTACGGAAAGTGTAGAGTGGACTTATCATCCGCATATATACGATGCCGTAAAAATACTTAAGGATGCGGGTTATATTATCATTGGTGTGGAGCAGACAGATACTTCCGTAAAGCTGAATGATTTTGTGCCGGATACCGATAAAAAATTCGCGCTGATTATGGGAAATGAAGTGGAAGGAATTTCTGAAGAAGTTTTGCCTTTGCTCGATTTCGCGCTGGAAATTCCGCAGATGGGAACCAAGCATTCGCTGAATGTTTCTGTTGCCGCTGGGATTGTTTTGTACAGGTTTTTCGAGGAGTTTTTGTAGTTATGTTTTATTTTACTTTACTATTATTTATTCAAAATCTTCTTGTTCTAAAATATTGTCTGAATAAATGTAAATCTTTTTTCCTTCTGAATAAAGTTGTTTCAGATATTTTATAGAATATAAC
>DAIUCM010000167.1:0-8850 GCA_036846145.1 Bacteroidota bacterium | reverse complement strand
ATATTATATATGTAAAAGGCTGCTCTATCATCGGGCAGCCTTTTTTGTTTTATATTCGCTTAGTAAAGTTTAAGTAAATTATGGAGGCTTTGTGTTCGCTGTAAGAAAAAAAATATTTTTAATTATAACTGACGCATGAATTTCTATGGTGATTTTTTAATACGCTGTAAATGAATAATTAAGCATTATTACAAAACAGGAAGTATATTAAATTACATTGGTAATTTCAATAGCAATTTTGTAATTATTATTCGCAACGTAATTAGTTAGTTTTGCGATTACGATACTTCAGAAAAAGGCAGTGCATTATATTTTACACATAGACGATAACGATATTGACCGGATCATACTAAGCCGGAGCCTTAAAAAGCAGTTTCGCGAACTGAATATCGTCAGCCTGGAATCTGCTGCATTAGCGGAGACATACCTGAATGATCTGCTATCGGCAGGCAAACAAGTGCCTGATCTGATTATTACCGATAACAATATGCCCGAAAAAACGGGTTTCCAGTTTGTGGAATATTTAAAATCTGCCCCAACTTTAAATCATATTCCAATCGTTATGTTGTCCAGCTCTTCGCTGGAAAACGATATTGAAAGAGCATATAAATTGGGTGTGTTAAGTTACATGGTAAAGCCACTTAATCCAAATGCTATTATGCATATATCCGATTTCTTGAAAGAGGAAATTAAAAGTTAAAAACTTCATTTCCTCTTTCAAGTCATTTAAGTGAAATCTTAATAGCTCTTCGGGATTTGTAATCATTGGTGTACCAAAGAGGCTTTGCGCTCTTGCGCTCTTTCGGATTTTTAATCCGAAAGCACCGAGTATAAGGATTTGCAATCCGCAACAAAAATCTCAAACCATTTTTTGATAGTAAGCAATATGCAGATTACAAACAAGGGGACTTAATAATAAAATTTCTGCCTGGCATTTGTATTTTCTTACAATGACGGTAACCGATTGGGTTGATATTTTTATTAGGCCGGATTATAATCTCGAAATGGTTCGCTCTTTAAAATACTGGCAGCAACATAAAGGCCTCGAGATTTTTGCCTGGTGTTTGATGAGTAATCATCTGCAAATTATAGCTGCCGCGAAGGAAAATCAGCCCAATACTTTAAGCGATATTTTACGGGATTTCAAGAAATTTACGTCCAAAGAAATAATCAGGTTGATTGATGAAGAAAACGAAAGTGGCCGGAAATGGTTGCTGGACAGGTTTAAATTCGCTGGCCGAAATGACTTAAAAATCAAGAACTACAAATTCTGGCAGGAAGGCAACGAAACCAAGGAAATCCATACCAACGCATTTTTACAGCAGAAAATTGACTATATTCATGATAATTCGGTGTGGCAAATGCTGGTTCGTGAGCCGCAGGATTATGTTTTCAGTTCTGCCATTGATAATTACGGTGGAAAAGGTTCGCTGAATGTTGTTTTAGCGAATTAGAAATGGCATTCGCTTTTTTATTTCAGATTACATATCCTTATACTCAGGCTTCCGGATTATAAATCCGGAAGAGCGGGGAGTGTATATATGGCATTTAGAATTTTATTTCAAGTACGGGAAAAATGTTTTTCCATATAGCTATTAGTCAAAAAATGCTTTCAGTGAAAAACCCGCTTGGTTTTATCATTTGTTAACTGTACTATGTTAAACAAACGTCAGTTAAATTTCACCAGCTTTTACAATTCTGCAGAGGGTTGCATGAATTTTAATTATAAATTTATCTCTGAGAAATCCAAAATTTTATATTTTTGTTGAACGATTAATTATTCTTATTGCACATTTGAGGAAAACTATGCTTAAGAGGGAGGACATATTTTTAAAAGAATTGCGTGAACGAACGGCAAACGCTCACCAGAAACTCGAAGAAAACAGGTTTTCCAGATCAATAGTCAACGAAAATATTTCCGAAGCAGATTATATAACTTTCCTCAGCCGCTTTTACGGTTTTGTGCTTCCGCTGGAAAATTCCATATATACAAATGCTGAAAAATACTTGCCGGATGCTGCTTCGCGCAAACGGGCTCAGCTGCTCTATAACGATCTTCTAAATCTTGGCCTCACGGAACAAAATATAAAAGATCTGCCGCTTTGTAGCGATATGCCGGAGTTTGATGAAACCATCAGCAGCCTTGGCGCCATGTACGTTTTTGAAGGCTCTACTCTGGGCGGGCAGGTTATTTCAAGGCATTTGCAAAAAGCATTGCCGTATATTTCTGATAAATCAATTACATTTTTCAAAGGCCACGGAAAAGAAACAGGGCCAATGTGGAAGAAATTTTTAGACAATTTCTGTGAAACAGCTGTAACGGAAAACAAGCAGGAAGAAATTATCAGCGTTTCTGAAAATACATTTTTAAAGTTCTACAACTGGCTGCAGCAGGCATAAGCAGGGAATTTTTATGGCCGAAATTAAAGATATCATTTTCCGTGGTGAGGTTGACCTAACCAATTGCGCCAGTGAGCCAATTCACATTCCGGGCAGCATACAGCCGCATGGCTTTTTGTTGGGTTTGGATAAAGATTACAATGTTACTTATTGCAGCCAGAATATCAGTAATTACCTCGAAGTACAGCCGCAGGATATTCTTGGCAAGAATATAGGTGCGCTGACCAGCGAAGAAGAATTCCACAGGCTGAAAAATTATGTAGAAACGTTTGATAAAGACCAGTCGCCGGCGTTTGTTTTTCATTATAAAGGTGAAGAGTTTAATATGCTTTTGCATGAAAGCGGCGAAACGATTGTGCTGGAAATTGAACCTTTCCCTGATGGTAGCATGCCATTGCCCAACCTGTATGCGCAGATGCGGAATTTCGTTTCTTTCATGGAAGAATCGTACGATCTGCAGGAGCTTTGTAATTACATTGCCGTAGAAACGCGTAAAATTACCGGCTATGACAGGGTAATGATTTACAGGTTCGATTATGAATATAATGGTGAAGTTTTTGCCGAAGCCAGGCGCGATGATATTGAACCATTTCTTGGCCTGAATTACCCGCACACTGATATTCCTGTACAGGCACGCGAACTGTATTTAAGGAACCTGATGCGACTTATTGCCGATGTAAATTATGTTCCGGTTCCTGTGCTTACCCTCGCCGATGCGAATGAGGATAAAACGCTGGATATGAGCTTATCTACTTTGCGCAGCGTTTCGCCAATCCATATAGAATATCTTAAAAATATGGGTGTAAGCGGTACTTTAACCATTTCGCTTATAAAAGATGAAAAGCTTTGGGGACTAATTACCTGCCATCATTATTCACCTTTGGTTATTCCGCATTATACAAGGTTGGCCGCCAAGCTTCAGGGTTATTTTCTTACTTCGCAGATTGCAGTACGCGAAACTGCAGAAGAATTCCGCTTGTCCGTAAAAATTGATAATCACCTGGATGAACTGATGCGCATTGTATCTGAGGAAGATGATTTTATCAATAAGATTTTGAGCAGTGATGCCATCCTGAAAGTTACCAATGCTGATGGGGTATTGATTGTAAATAACGGAGTTTATCACACTAAAGGAAATGTTCCTGCCAGAGAAAGTATAGATAAATTACTTGACTGGCTTGGAAAAAATGTAAGCCGACAATATTTCTATTCTTATGCACTTTCCGAGCATTTCGGGGAAGCTGCATCGTTTTCAGAAACTGCATCAGGAATCATTTATCATTCGCTTGGCAGATCACCGAAAAACAGCATGATCTGGTTCCGAACGGAGAAAGAAAAAACCATTAACTGGGCCGGAGATCCAAGCAAAGCCATGATCAAAGTGATGGATCCGCAAGGTCATAGGCTTTCTCCAAGAAAATCATTTGAGTTGTGGAAACAATCGGTAAAATTCCAGAGCCAGGAATGGCGTCGGCCGGAAGTGAATGCAGCTATTCGCCTGGCGACAAACGTAGAGAATCAGCTTTACTTATTAAATCTGAAAAGGGAAGAAGAAAAATACCGCAAGCTTAGTGAAAGGCTTCAGTCAGCAAATGAGCAGCTCGAGAGTTTTAACTGGATCAGCAGCCACGATTTGAAAGAACCATTGCGCATGATCTCTATTTACTCGCAGGCATTGGCCGGTCAGTTCGTTGAATCTGATGAGGAATTTCTTAGAAACGCATCTTATCACATTACCGAAGGTGTGAGCCGAATCAATAATCTCATCAATGCCTTATTGGAATACAACCGCGTCGGCACAGTAAAAGCTTCCTACAATACTTTTGAACTGAAGGATGTTTTTAATGAAATTTCAAGCATTTTCGGTCCCGAGATACAAAAAAATGGTGGAGAACTCCTGATAAAGAATATACCTGATAAACTGGTTGGTGTAAAAGTTTTAATTCAGCAACTTTTTACCAATCTTATCCAAAACGCCATAAAATTCCGCAGCCCACAGCGCCCTTTACAAATTGTCGTTGATGCTGAAAAAAAAGATGATTACTGGCAATTTACGGTGAGCGATAACGGCATAGGTATACAAGAAGAGTACGCCGAAAAAATATTCAAAGTATTCCAGCGCCTGCATACCCACGAAGAATTTTCCGGCTCGGGTATGGGACTTGCCATTTGTAAACGAATTGTTGATCTTCACCAGGGCCAGATATGGCTGAAAGGAGACCTTAATGTTGGCTCAACATTTTATATTACGCTTCCGGTAGAACCTGTAATGCCTTTGTAATAATACGAAAGCATTTTTTACGCATTTAATATATGGAGCGCCTTTTCACGAATTTCCTTCACGGTAAATGGCATTCCCTGCATTTTGTTGTAACTAACAGTATTTATCAGGAATTTATTCCGAATCAGCAGGTTTAGTTGCCCCATATTCATCTCCGGGATCAGCACTATATCGAAGCTATTCAAAATATTTTCGAGGTTGCGCGGGAAAGGATTTAAGTGGCGAAGATGCGCCTGGCTAACTTCATAACCTTCAGCCTGCAATTCGTTCACAGCTGTTTTTATAATGCCGTAAGTTGAACCCCAGCCCAGAATCAGTAATTTGCCTTTAGATGGACCGCTTTCCAATTTCAGCTCAGGAATATAATCAGCTATATTTTCTACTTTTTTGGCGCGGGTATGGATCATCTTTTCATGATTCAAAGCATCGTATGAAATATTTCCTGTTGGGTCTTCTTTTTCAATGCCGCCAATTCGATTTTCCAATCCTGCAATGCCCGGAACCGCCCATTTACGAACCAACCTTTCATCGCGCAAATAAGGCATGTATTTCCCGGTAGTATTATCTTCAGCGGTAGCCCAATTAACATGGATTTCCGGTAATTCTGCTTCTGTTGGGTATTTCCAGGGCTCTGAACCATTCGCAATATATCCATCACTCAGGAAGAAAACCGGCGTCATAAATTCAACTGCAATTTTCGCAGCTTCATAAACCGTCTGGAAACAATCGCTTGGAGAATTGGCCGCTAAAATTGGCATTGGCGCTTCACCGTGGCGGCCGAACATCGCCAATAAAAGGTCGGCCTGTTCTGTTTTTGTCGGCATACCTGTAGACGGGCCGGCGCGTTGAACATCAATAACCACCAAAGGAATTTCGAACATCATGGCCAAACCCATTGCTTCGCTTTTCAGGTCAATGCCGGGCCCGCTTGAACCTGTAACACCTAAAAGTCCGCCATAAGATGCACCAATTGCCGCGCTAATAGCTGCAATTTCATCTTCTGCCTGGAAAGTAATTACGCCGAAATTTTTGTGCTTAGCAAGTTCATGCAAAATATCGGAGGCTGGTGTAATAGGGTAGGTGCCGTAAAAAAGCTGAATTTTAGATTTCGCGGAAGCGGCAACCAAACCCAAAGCCGTAGCCAGATTTCCTGTAACGCCACGATAGGTTCCCGAAGCCATTTTCGCAGGTTTTACCTCGTAGCGATTGGCAAATAGTTCGGTGGTTTCGCCATAATTGTAGCCGTAGTGTAATGCGCGTAAATTCGCTTCTTTTATTTCGGGATTTCTGGCAAATTTCTTCTCTGTATATTCTTCAATTCCTTTTAAAGGACGATGAAACATCCAGCAAACCAATCCCAGCACGAACATATTTTTAGACCTGTCTGCCTCTTTTGTACCGAGTTTCAGGTCTTTCAGTCCATCGCGGGTTAATTTTGTAATCGGTAATGTATGTAACTGGAAATCTGCAAGTTTCGGGTCTTCCAAAGGTTTCGCATCATCCGGATAATTCGCTAAACGTAGATTCTTTGTATCGAAACCATCTTCATTGGCCAGAATTATTCCACCTTTTTTCAGGTAAGAAATATTCTTTTTCAATGCAGCAGCATTCATCACCACCAATACATCACAATCATCTCCAGGTGTATGTATTTCTACCGAACCAAACTGGATCTGGAAACCGGAAACACCTGGAATTGTACCCGCGGGAGCACGAATCTCAGCCGGGAAATCCGGGAATGTTCCCAGGTCATTCATACTCAGCGCTGTTGCATTGGTAAATTCCGAACCAATCAACTGAATTCCATCACCACTATCACCCGCAAAACGGATTACTACCTTTTCTATATTCTTCGTTTCCACCTTTGTAATTACTAATTAATAATTACTAATTAATAATGCGTTTTCCATATATGCTTTGGCCGAAAAATGCTTTAAATCAGTAATTTACGTTCTTCAATTCTGCATACCAATTACATATAAGCTGCATCGATAAAATGCTTTAATTAGTAATTAGTAATTATTCATCTAATAAGCTCTCGCGTCGCTGCCTTCATAATAATTTATAAATGAGCGGTTTGCAACACGATTTCCGCCGAGTGTAGGGAAGTTTCCGGTAAAGTACCAGTCGCCCGCATGCTCGGGACAAGCTTTATGCAAATCTTCTACCGTTTGGTAAATTATTTCTACTTCGGCGTTAATATGTTCAGTTTTGAGCATTTCGCCGATCTTTTTACTGATCTGTTCCGGTGTGAATGCTTCGTAAATTTCCTTTACAAAATTCGGCGCTTCCGGATTTGAAGCATTTTCCTTGCAAAGGTTATATGTATCTTCCAGCAGTTTTTTGTTGCCCTTTTCTTCGTGCAATTCTATCACCGCTTTAAAGGCAATAAAATCTTTCAGCTTGCTCATGTCGATACCATAACAATCAGGGAAACGGATTTGCGGCGCTGATGATACGATGATGATTTTCTTCGGCTTCAACCTGTCAAGAATGCGTAAAATGCTGTTTCTTAGCGTTGTACCGCGAACAATAGAATCATCAATAATTACAAGATTATCTTTATGCGAGCGAACTACACCGTAAGTGGTATCATAAACGTGGGAAACAAGGTCTTTACGTTGATCATCCGTCGTGATGAACGTTCTTAATTTTGCATCTTTAACAGCGATCTTCTCCACGCGCGGTTTGAAAGCCAGCAATTTATCCAGTTCATCATCGCTTAAATTACCGCTGCGGATTTTCTCACGTTTGAACTTATTCAGGTAATCATCAATCGCCTCAACCATTCCTAAAAACGCAACTTCTGCCGTGTTTGGAATATAAGAGAAAACTGTGTTCTCAAGGTCATTATCAATGGCTTTCAGTACGGCAGGCACTACAAATTTTCCGAGGTTTTTACGTTCCTGGTAAATATCTCTGTCAGTTCCGCGAGAGAAATAAATGCGCTCGAAAGTACATTGCGTTAATGGTTTCTCAGGCAGGATTTGCTTTTCTTCCACAGAACCATCTTTTTTCATGATCAGCGCATGGCCGGGCTTAACTGCTTTAATATCATCATAATTAATATCGAAAGCAGTTTTAATTGGCGGCCTTTCAGAAGTAACAACTACAACTTCATCGTTTTCCCACCAGAAAGCAGGGCGAATTCCGTTCGGATCACGTAAAACAAAAGCGTCGCCGTGGCCAAATAATCCAGCTATAGCATAGCCGCCATCGAAATCTTTCGCGGCACGTTTCAATACAAGTTCTACATCAAAATCTTTGGCAATGAGGTTGGAAATTTCCTGGTTCGAAACACCTTCACTATTATATTGCTTAAATAATCTCTCAACTTCTTCATCCTGGAAATGGCCGATTTTCTCCATCACCGTAACCGTATCTGTGCGGTTTTCAGGATGCTGGCCCAGCGCGAGCAGTTTCTTAAAAAGCTCATCGTTGTTGGTCATGTTGAAATTGCCGGCAAGCACCAGGTTTTTGGTCATCCAGTTGTTCTGGCGGATGAACGGGTGGCAATACAGCAAGCCATTTTTGCTGTGCGTGGCATATCGTAAATGGCCCAAAAGCGATTCGCCAATAAAAGGTGCGCCATAAAATTTCTCGCTTATTTCTTCGCCATTTTCATTCACAAATCCGCTCTCTAAAAGCTGGCGGTTTACTTCAGAAAAAATATCGGAAATGCCGGTGCTTTTAACAGAACGCTCGCGGAAAATGTAGGGAACGCCTGGAACAGGATCGTGTTTGATTACGCCAATGCCGGCGCCATCTTGCCCGCGATTGTGCTGTTTTTCCATCAGCAGGTACAGCTTGTTGAGGCCGTACAGGCTGCTGCCATATTTTTCTTTGTAGTAAGAAAGCGGTTTTTTTAGCCTGATGAGGGCAATGCCGCACTCGTGTTTTATTTCTTCGCTCATGCTGTAAATTGCGCTTCAAAATTACGGGAAATTCAGTTATCAGTAACCTTAACATGTAAACAGTTTTGCCAACAATAAATTGCATAATCTTTTGTAGGCAATTTTATAAAGCTTTTACTACAGTGGTAGTAAAAATATATTACATAGCATTGAGATGAATGCGAACGTGGCTGTTAAATAATTGTTTTTTTACCCTGATGGCCTGTCAATTCAAATTGTGATCCTTTTTTTAAGTAACAATTAAGTGTTAATCAC
>DAIUCM010000166.1:0-8936 GCA_036846145.1 Bacteroidota bacterium | reverse complement strand
CATCGCCAAAGCTCCAGCGGAAACTGTCTGCGTGCGTAGATTTATTATCGTAAGTGTAGGTTACTCTTTGGCAGGTGTAAGTGCCGCTGTCTGTAGAAAATAATGCTTCCGGGTATGGTAAAATATTTATGTAGTCTGCAATAGTCACAGAATCTTTACAACCTTCAGCACTGTAGCTAACCAGGCTTACATTGTACTTGCCTGCTTGTTGGTATATATGCTTGGGTGAAAAAATGCCTGATGTATCGCCATCGCCGAAATACCAGGTTTGCTTTGCTGTATTTTTGCTTTGGTTGATGAAGGTTATTTGCGTATTCGGGCAGCCTGCTTTTTTATCGGAACTGAATTGGGATTTTACTGTATCTGGTAGTGTAATTTGTACCGTTTGCGTATCGGTATTCCGGCAATATTGGTTAATGGCTGTTAAGCTTACTTTGTAATTTCCATTGTTGCGGAAAATATAAACCGGATTGGTAGTTGTATCTGTTTTGCCATCAATATTCCATATATACTTTTTCGAAAAAATGCTTTGGTTTTGGAAGCTTACTTCTATGCCTGCGCATACTTTTTTAGTGGTGTAAGTAAATTGCGGTTTGGGTTGCGGACTTACATAAATAAAGCTGTCTTTAACCGTAGAGTCTACACAGCCTTGATTGTTGTATGCCAGTAAAGTTACACTATGATAACCTGTATCTGTAAAGGTATGTGTTGGTGTTTTTGCAGTATCTGTTTTATTATCAATTAACCATTTGTAGTGGAAAGCATCTGTGCTTTGGTTGCTGAATTGTGCGGTAAATGGCGTGCAGCCTTTTGTTTGTAGAGCTGTAAATTCTGCCTGTGGAAAAGCTTCTATGTTTATGGTTACACTATCCGTTAGGGAATCTTTGCAATAGCCGTTATCTACAACTTGCTTGAGCAGGTATTTTCCGGCTTTGTAATATATGTGAATGGGGTTTATGCTTGTATCTGCCGAAAGGCTGTCGCCGAAAGTATAGCTGTAATGTTTTGATGAATCTTTAGAGGTGGAAGATAGATATAATACAGCCTGCCCGCAATTGTAAATAATTGTGTCTTTTTTGAAACCCGGCTTTGCAGGAACCCAAACTTCTATAGTATCACTATACCATTGTTTTGCGCCGCACTGGTTGATGCCTAATAACTTCACAAAGTATTTACCTGATGTTTTATAAGCGTGTTTTGGGCTGTATTTCGCTGAACTGTCTCCATCTCCGAAATACCATCTGAAGCTTTTGAAATAGCTTGTATCTGATAAATTAGTAAACCTTACCGTATCTGTACAGCCTGCTTTTATGCGGAAATCAAGAGTTTTTACCGGAATATATTGGTTAGGTAAAAAAGCACCGACATAATTCGGATACATATCTATTGCCGCTAACTCAAAGTCGCATTTTGTGCCCTTTTTATTGGGTTGGTGAATTATACTTAGGGAAAAAAGTTCGTTACCAATTAAATAAATCTTATTGTCTGGCCCGAGCTGAAATGAAAATGGACCTGCATACTTTTGAGTTGTATCACTGTAAACTTTTGTTCCTGTTTTATCTATCGAACCTGAGTAAGTCTCGAATTGCCATATTGTTCGTCGTGGAATTCCTCGTTCCCAGTGACCACCATTGCTGATATAAAGAAAAGAATCATTTGGAGAAAATTCAACATTCCTTAGTTGTAAATCATAATCACCAGGATTAGTATATTTACTAAACTCGAAAAAAACCTTTGGATTTGATAACCTGCCTGTCTTATTATTAAAATCATAAATAATAGCGCCATACTTTTCATTTAAAAAGTAGCCTAATGCAACAACTTTATTTCCCTTATGATTTGCTCTTGAGAATCCACCTTCAAAATTTGAAACCAGGTTTTTGCCTTCTGTTTTTAAATCAATCCCATACTTTGTAATAGAAAAGGTGGCAACTGAATCATAAGGATATATGGATGCCACAAGCCAATGATCATAACCATTGGCATGTGGCAAAATAACCGGACTGATACCTACATTTTTTCCCCCTGGACGGGCATAAATGTTAGAGGTGTATAATAAGATGTTTTTTAATGAATCAACAACATCTCCTCTTCCACTGTCGAGTCTCATATCAATTACAGAGTAATACAGATCGGCCTGAAGATAATTGTAATTCACTGATATATATCCGTGATTATAGTGAATATAAAAATATAAATTGGTGTCTCCTGGACTCTGAACAATACTACTTACATGACCATCTTCCCATTTTAATCTTAAGACACCATTAGGCATAACTTTATGTTCCCTATTATAAATAGCGTTCCCAGTGCCATAAATTAATAGTTTGCCTTTACAATCTGAAATACTTGTACTGGCCCATGAAATGTTTACTGTATCGCCGGCTTTACGTGTAATGCCCGTTGTTATTTTTTTGGGAGGACTAACATTAAAATCAAGTCCGGCTCTAAAACCAAATGCCCAGGAATTTCCTTGCTGCGCCTGTGCAGTATGGCACAGCAAGAGCAGTAAAAGCATTTTTAGTGATAAGTATATATGGCGCATGGGCATAATGAGGCTAATTTAAGTAAATTAATTGGTAAAAGCTTTAATAGAAAAACACCGGCAGTAATTTCTGCCGGTGTTTTGTGTAATAAATTAAACTATTTCAGTTTTATAATACGCTGCTGGTATGTTTTACCATTCGTTTCTGTAATACGCAGCAGGTAAGCGCCGTGGCTCCAGCTTTCTGCATTCAACTGTGTTTTGGTTACATGCATCAGTTTTTGCATATAAACTTTCCTGCCCAGCATATCGGTTACTTCCAAAGTATATTCTTTTTGCAGGCTGTTATAATCTGAATAGCAATAAACGGTGTTCAGCCAGGTGATATTTTCAGTTTACAGGACCTGTGGCAGCACAACCTGAGGCATTGGTGTATATGCCATAATTATTATTGGCCGGATGTTTTTCAGCTGTAAATTATACCGGTTTTTTGTACTTTATCAATATCAAACAGGCGCAAGGAGGTACAAATGCGGTTCAGCAGGCTAGTTCTACGGTTCAGCAAACTAAAATGCAGGTTCATCGGCCTTTGATTGATTTGGGCTGTGGTTTACATCAATTTTGAAGCATAAACCACATCTAATTAATTAAAACAATGATTTCAACAAACAAACTTAAAAACAGCATTTTTGCTCTACTGGCACTTTTTTTCTCTGCATCGGCTATTAATACAAATGCGGCAACCATTACAATTACAACCAATACAAGCTGGAGTAATATTAAAAGCGGCAGCGGTACAAATGGCTTGCCAAATAAAACCGATGATATTGTTGTAAGAGATGGCGCTACATTAACTGTAAACCAGGATGGTGAGGTAAAAAGCATAACCCTGGGCAATACTTCCACTTCATCGCCAAGCATAGGCCATGTAGCTGTAAGCGCAAATAAAACACTTGAAATTAATGGTTCAATCAATTATTTAACACCATCCAACTCAGGCGGCGTTAACAAAGGCAATTATAACACGTTTTATCTTAACAGCGGCTCAACTTTATATGCAATGGGAATTTCCGGTACGTGGTACAACCCTTCAACTTCTAATGGCATAACAGGCCCGGGTACGGCAAATACATCGTGGAACGGCACACCACTGCCGGTTGATTTTATATCGTTTACAGCGATAAAAAATGGCGACCAGGCAATACTTAACTGGGCTACGGCATGGGAAATAAATAACGCTGGCTTTGAAGTAGAGCGCAGCACAAATGGTGTCAGCTGGCAGAAAATAGGTTTTGTAAACGGTAATGGCGATGTTACTTCGGTTAGCAACTATGCTTTCGCAGCTTCACTGGTAAATACATCTTCGGCTGTTGTATATTTCAGGTTAAAGCAGGTTGACTTTAACGGCCAGTTCGCTTATTCGGCAACGCGTGCTTTACGTTTAAGCGGTGCTGCAGCAACTACTGCCAATGTATATCCAAACCCGGCTGCAAACAAAATTTCTGTAAACCTGGAAGGCATGCAGGCCGGTGAGCTGGCAACCGTATCGGTAATGGATATGAGCGGTAAAGTGCTTGTAACCACTGCGCAAAATATTGAAGAAGGAAACTACCGTTTGGACCTGAATATTGAGAATCTTGTAAAAGGAAACTATATTGTAAATATAACTTCGGCATCGGCAAGCTATAACACCAAGCTTGTAAAGTTCTAACCAAACAGCTAATAACTTATAGAGGAAAGGCAATGCATTATGCGTTGCCTTTCCTGTTTTTTAACCTCAGCCTGGGGTTGAATTTTATACTAATTTAGAATGAAGTATGCGTTACAGAAGCAATTTTTAAAAATGAATACAGCGCACAGGATGCTTTTCAAATGCGCAATATTCACACTATGTTGCTATAATTTTGTCCTGATCTTAAAACTCTTTTAAGCATACGCTTATGCTACCGTAATTTATCATGCGGCGTTTTAAGGAATTATATAAATCTTCCTGTCATACGGTAAAACTGAGAAAATACCTGTTCCACCGGTAACATTGCTTTTAATTACCGCCGGTTGCCCAAATGGGTTACCGTTGGCGCTTTGTGCCGCTTCAGCAGTTTCCAGGTAGCGGTAAAACTCTTCTGTAAGCGTAAATAACGATATTTCAACTGTATCATTCCTGCCAAAACGGTAACCGGTGCCGAAGGTAATATTCTGCCCGTCTAAAATACCATCGTTGGTAAAAAAATCTGAGCGTACACGGTTGGAATCGCTGAGGTTTACTACGCGGAAACGGTAATAATTTTTTGTTCCTGCTGGATCTTTAAAGTGGGCCGTTATGAGCGATAAAGTATCGTTAGTTGGGGAAAAAGAATGCCGTACCGAATCTAATTTCACAGGATTTATCCATCGGCTTTCGGCAGTTACCATCCTGCCTTTTTTATCGCTAACGTTAATGTAAATTACATCACCTTCGTTAAAGGTAAATGAGTCTCTCAATATGTAGTTGAAATATTTGAAATTAACCAAATCCGGCGGGTTCGGGCCAGGTTTATAAGTGTTTCCCTTGAAAATAATGCTAACATCGGCATCATTTACAAAAGGCAGGCCCAGCTCGCCGAAATAATCCTGTGTTTCGGTAACTGCCACTTTTATTGCCTTATTGTTCTCAATATATGCCTCTACAGCGAGCTGGCTTTTAAATTCGGGGACTTCAATTTCAACTTCTTTCTCAAAGTTTCCGCAGCTGCTAAAAACAAACATCAGCATTGGTAAAACCCATATATACTTAGCGCTAAAAATGCTTTTCATGTTTTAAAATTTGAAATTGTAAGTAAGCGATGGAATAATAGGGAAAAGAGAAATTTGCATGATGGATACTTTTGTTGGCAAAGGCAGCGCCTGGTCCTGCTGTGTTGGCCTTTCAACATCAAGATAAATAGAGAACGGATTACGGCGGTTGTACAGGTTATAAACACTGAATGTAAGGTCTGATGATCCCCATTTAGGGGCGAATTTCCATACGGCGGCAAAATCCAAACGGTGGTAAGCCGGCATGCGCAGATCGTTACGCTTCTCGTAGTAAGGAATTAACGTTGCGCGCGAGCGGTCGAGGTTGTTGAGGTACATATAACCGGTTGGCAGTGAAAACGCGTTGCCATCGCCATACACCCAGGTGGCCGAAACCGTAAAACGTGTACTTAATTTATAGCTGGCCACAATATTCAGGTTGTTGCGCTGATCGTATTTAGGAAAAAACTTTTCGCCGTTGTTTATATCGGGGAACTGGCGGTAGGTCCATGATAATGTATAGCTTACCCAGCCAGTAAAATTACCTTCGCGTTTTTCCAGGAAAATTTCATTGCCGTAGCTCCAGCCGCGCCCGAAAACAAATTCATTCTCCAGTTCCGGATTCAGGAAAAGCTGCGCGCCATCGCGGAAATCAATCTGCCTGTCCATCCATTTGTAATAAACCTCATTCGTTAACAAAAGCTTCTCGCCAAAAATTAGCGCCGTAACACCGGCCGCTACCTGGTTGCTTATTTGCGGCATTACTTTCTGGGTAGATGGGTACCAGATATCGGTTGGCAACGATGCGCCCGAATTACTTACCAGGTGTACATACTGGTTCATATTGGTATAGCTGCCTTTGAACGATACTTTATCGCTTGCTTTGAAGCGTAATGATGAGCGCGGCTCCAGTCCGGTATAAAACTTATCTTTATAAACAAAACCGCTGCCACGCAGGCCGTAATTCAGTTTCCAGCGTGGTGAAATATCCCAGTCATCGGAAACATACGCGCCCAGTTCGGTACCTTCAAGCGTGCTGCTTTGGTTTAAGCTAAATGAATTATCGCTCGATTCAATCTGTACGCGGCCAACGCCAAACCTGTGGTAAATACCCGATAAGCCGAAAGTCATGTAATGTTTTTCAGCTACAGCGAAATCAAAATCGGTTTTAAGCGTATAATCTTCTACATTTGAGCCAATGCTGAAGTTAAAACGGTCGAATTTATTGGCAATTTCGTAATTATAACTGGTATAAGTGGCCGTAGTATTCAGGAACAATCTGGGTGAGAAGGAATGGTTCCAGCGCGCAGTTGTTGTGGCGTTTCCCCAATTGAAATTGAAGTTATTACGGTTGAAGCCAAAAACATCTCGCCCGAAATAACCGCTCAGGTAAAGCCTGTTGTTGCTATCCAGCTGGAAATTAGCTTTTGCGTTCAGGTCGTAGAAATAATAATCGGGAATCGGGTTCCAAGTGGGGTCATCGGCCTTGGATTCGTTATAAGCGCGTGTAAAAATATCAAAATACGTTCTTCTGCCGGAAACGATAAATGATGATTTGCCTTTTTGTATAGGGCCTTCCAGCGTAAGCCGCGATGCAATTAAGCCAATACCGCCGGCGCCGCTGAATTTCTGGTTGTTGCCATCTTTTAAATTCACATCCACCACGCTGCTTAGCCTTCCGCCAAATTTTGCCGGGAAACCGCCTTTATAAAATTCCACATTTTTTATGGCATCGGAATTAAACACGCTGAAAAAGCCAAACAGGTGCGATGCGTTGTACACCAGAGCTTCATCCAGTACAATAAGATTCTGATCGGAGCCGCCGCCACGTACAAAAAAGCCCGTTGTGCCTTCGTTACCGCTTTGTACGCCAGGCAGCAATTGCAGGGTTTTCAGTACATCTACCTCGCCGAAAATAGCCGGTAATTCTTTTACTTTAGTTATGGGAATATCTACCTTGCTCATTTGTGTACGGTCGAGGTCGGTACGAGTGGTGTTTGCGCGAATTTCCACTTCTTTCAGCTCTGTAGCTTCCGGTTTCAGGGTAATGTTAAGCTGCCGGCTGGCTGTTGCGTCAACTTCGCGTACAGCGCTTTCATAGCCTATATATGATATGCGCAAAAAATACTTCCCCGGCGGTAAATTAATGGCGTAATGGCCGTAAGCGTTTGTTGTTGCGCCAATATTTGTGCCTTGTGCAATTACCGTAGCGCCAATAAGATCCTCGCCTGTAGATGCATCGCGCACATTACCGCTAATGGTAACACGGTTTAGCTGCGCCGATGCGTGACTGTATAAAAAAATACATGTGGTGAAAATATAGAAAACCAGAAAAAGCCTGCTGCGTAATAAACTCATAGAAACCCTTACATATATACCCGAGTGAAAAAATGCTTTCCGGTAAATAATTGTTTGCAGCGGGGGGAATGTTCAGCGAGTTAGTTTATTTGCCGGAAATAAACCTTGCAAATTTACGATGCTTTTGCTTACAAGCTTGTTTTGTGTAATAAATTAATATTATTTGTTAAACGGAAAAAGAGGTGTTTTTGGGAGGAAGAATATATGAAAACAGATGATATAGTTTTTTTGTACTGATATATAGATGTTGTTACTAGGGTTTTTTATACACAGGGCTTTGCCCCATGCTGACACAGTGCGCCCTTACAGGGCTTGGTGCAGCATGAATAGGTCTTGTGCCTTGATTTTATCAATTTAAATTTATAGCATTATAAAGCATTTTTCGGTCCGGGCATATATGTAAAATAGCTTATGAATGATAGGAACAGGCACAAATTTCGTTGCACTGCACTTGCGCCGGCTAAATTCAGCCAGCAAAACAAGTTGGCATTTTCGTTCTAATAATTCCCCGGTTCCAGATTATTATTGATCAGCAAACAAATATTTCAAATTATTCTAAACATTTTCTTTCAATATTTTTTGAAAGTATAGAAACATTGCTATATTTGAATCATGAAACTGGAAGAAGCAAAAGAGAAATTTGTAAATGCATGGGGAACATTAGGATCTAACTGGGGCATAAGCCGCACCATGGCGCAAATTCACGCATTGCTTTTGGTTTCTGCCGATTCGCTGAGCGCTGAAGATGTAATGGAGCAGCTGAATATTTCTCGCGGTAATGCCAACATGAATATTCGTGCTTTGATAGATTGGGGATTGGTGAAAAAAGAATTTAAAAGCGGTGAGCGGAAAGAGTTTTTCGCGGCAGAAAAAGATATGTGGAAAGTTTTCAAGCAGATCGCCAAAGAGCGCCGCAAACGAGAGCTTGAACCTGTTTTCCATGTTTTGGATGAAGTTTCGCAATTGGATGAAAAAGAAAAAACCAAAGAAGTTAAAGCCTTTGAAGATGCCATTAGCGGAATAAAGAACTTCGCCGGCAAAGCAGATACAACGCTGGAAACCTTAATTAAAGCGGATGAAAACTGGTTCCTGAGCGCATTTTTGAGGGTGATAAAATAGAATTAAGAAGCAAGAAGTAAGAATTAAGAAGTAAGAATTGGTATCGTGTAGGTTCGTATCGCATACGCCCGCACACTCATTTTGAAAAGCATTTTTTGATTAATTGATATATGGAAAACACTGTTAAAAAATAAAAAAAATGAAAACAAACCTTGCAACTTTACAACCTTCAAACTTTTCAACTTAAAAACATATATTTTTT
>DAIUCM010000165.1:0-9056 GCA_036846145.1 Bacteroidota bacterium | reverse complement strand
TACAGCATATATTGTTTAAACATTAGTTCATTTTAATAAAAAAAAATTCTCAACCATTAAATTCCCGGCTATAACTATTAAAAAAAATAAAGTTTTTTGAACTTACTGAGCATGAGCCTGAAGCCTGCTCCGGTAATATTTACATATATAATATGTTTGAAAAATGCTTTAAAAAGTGGAAAATACAGGAACGATAAGCCCTCAGCCATAGTTTAAGAGCCAAATTATATGTGATGGAGCAAGTTGCGAAGGACCTTATGGTAGCCCGTTTACAGGAAATATTAGCTTTTGAAGCCGCTAAACATTTCCAGTCATCTGCACCAATTGTAATATTTAAAGAATACCTTAAGGAAATTACCAGCGTAATTGACTGGGAAGATGAATTTATTGAAGAGGTTTACAAGATTTACCTGGATGAGGTAACCGAAACCGGCGATGCGCTTACACAAAACATTAACGCTGACGATAAATAAAGCGTGCGGCTTATCATTAAAAGCAAAATTCCCCGCTTATATAAACAAGCGGGGAATCTCTAATATAAAACCAATCTAACCTAAAACTTCAGGCCCTGCAATTACTGGTGTGAGGGGTGCCGGGCCTAATACTTTAACAGTACTTAGCTGCTTATATTTATATATTTTTTTCTAAAAACTAAACTAATTAATACCACAAAAGCAACTTACACTGCTAAAACCCGACTGGTTTAATTATGATTCAAAGATGCGGGCATTTCGCAGGTTAATCAAAACATTTAGCGCCAAACCGCATAATTTATGCCTGAAACGTAGAATTAGCATGACGAAACGTAACCGGTTTCTGGCCGCTTAAATCTATATGTGAAAATATATTTAACCTGTGCTTTTTAGCGTAATTAATTATGTTGCGCGTTGTGGCGCTTACCAGGATTTTTTGGGATAATAACCGGCTGATTTTTTGAGTTCGATCAGAAAAAAAATTGCTGCTTATAAAGGTGAAGATACCTGAAGCATTGAAACTTTAACATCCAAAGAATATATTTATTTTTAGCATGCCCAATTGCATGACAGTGAAAAAATAACCTGTGTTAAATATGATTTGAGAGTTCGAAATTACGAAAGCAAAGAACTATATAATGATGTAGCTGGTTGGCTAACTTTAGATAAGCTTTGAACTAATTACAAATTCCTTCAGCAAAGCCATATTTTAAACCGAGACTTTTAAAATAATTCTGCAGCATACACTTTTTTTCTAAACAAAAATAAGCAATGGCTATTTTTTCAGACATTTTCATTCGATAGCAACTTAAACAAATATCAATGTAAGCTATAGGAAGATTATCCTTGTAGAAAATAATAGAATGCCTCGGAGCATAACAGGCATAACCATGAAACTCTAAGTTACTTGTGTAATTATAAAGAATTGTGTTCAGACTGTCAGTTTGTATCTGGTTAAGGATAACTCTTTCCTGAATATTTCTGATCATAAAAGAATCTACGAATATAGAGTCGCCTTTAATTTCAGGTTCTTCCCAAGGAGAAATATGCGATACCAATTCTATTTTATCAGCAATGTTGAAGGGATATTTTTCATCAGATGGAATGGTTGATTCTTTATAAAAGCATCCAATTTCAATTTGTCGAACCCGTTGTATTATTTCTTCATTCTTGTTTATTTTCTTATTTGCACACGAACAGTTCGAGCCCAAAAGAAAAGAAAAAACAAGTAGCTTAATGATGAAATTCATTTTGCAGCGCTCTAAATATTGAAATTAAACGCATAAAAACGGATAAAATTACCCTATCCTTACTCTCGGATCAAAAACACCGTAAAGAATATCAACAAGAATATTTACGATAACGAAAATTAGCGCGATAAAAAGTACAGAACCCATTACTACCGGGAAATCCGAAGCCAGCAAAGCATCAACCGTAACTTTTCCCAATCCGCGCCAGCCGAAAATAAATTCTATGAAAAACGCACCGGCCATAAGCGAAGCCAGCCAGCCACTCACGGCGGTAAGCACGGGATTCAAAGCATTTTTCAGCGCATGCTTATATATAACTTTGTGCTTGCTAAGGCCTTTTGCTGTTGCAGTGCGAATGTAATCCTGCGTAAGCACATCCAGCATGCTGCTGCGCGTAAGTTGTGTAATAATGGCCAGCGGACGAATGCCTAAAGCAATGGCCGGTAAAACCAGGTTTCGCCAGGCAATGTATTCGCCTTTGTAAAAATCTATTTCGTGGAAAGAGCCAAACATGCTGAGACCTGTATAGCGGCTCCACACAAAGCCAAAAGCCCAGGCAATAATAATGGCCGCGAAAAACGATGGCACGGAAATTCCCAAGTTAGCAATAACCATTACAAAGCTATCAACCCAGGTAGAATGCTTCATGGCCGCAATAATGCCGAATAAAATCCCCAAAAAAGCAGCCAAAGCAAATGCGGAAAGCGCTAAAACAATAGTATTCGGCAAAGCGCCAAGCAATATTTCCGATACTTTCTGCTGAGATTGATATGAGCGGCGCAGGTACGGAAATTTCAGCGCCAAAGCATTTTCTGCCGATGTGTTATATGGTTTTACATAACCGTATTTCTGTTGTGCTTCCGCTGAGTTTTCATGAATAGCAATAGGAGAGAGGTCGTTGAGATAAAGCAGAAATTGCGTGGCTTTCGGCTTATTTAAACCAAATTCCTTATTAATGGCTTCCAGTGTTCCGGCATCGGCCCGCTGGCCCAAAGTGAGGCGTGCAGGATCTCCCGGCAAAACCATGAACATAAGGAAAACAACCAGTATTACGCCAATAATAACCAGTAAGCCGCCAAGCAAACGCTGTAGAACAAAGCGAAGCATTTATTTGGTGTAGCGGTAAACTTCATCAACCGTTGGCACATCTGTAGCAGGCCACATTTTCAGTACAACATTGTCCTTCATCAGCAAAAGGCCAGGGTTTGAGCGTATGATTGTTTTAAGTACGGTTGCATCTGCCTTATAAAGGTTATACGGCACCTGGTGCGTAGTCCTGTACCAGTCGGCCACTGCGCCAGATGATCCACGCAAGCCCCAAACCTTAACTTTAGGCTTATTGGCAAGTTTTTTGGAATTTCGTATCAGGCTCATAGTAAGCCCGTTAACTTTAACCTGCGCTTTCTCGTTGCTCTTTTTGAGGTCGTAGTGTATAACCAGTAGGCGGTAGCCGGCTTCTGTGAGGAAATCCTGCGTTACATCTTTACCGTCTTCTTCATAAATAGCAAAATCATGTATAGCGGGCTTATCGCCTTCGCGTACTTTTTTATCTTTCCGGTCAACATATTCCCATTTGGTATCATCGCTGGTTGCGCCGGCCATTACCTCTTCATAAGAAAATTCCCTGTTTTCGCCGGTTTGTTTATCTTTATAAACATAAACCATTACAATACTGTCTGTTACAGCATTTGGCGGCAGCTCCATCTGTTTTTTAAGATCTTTACCAACCGCATACGGGCGGAAATCTATAGGCGGCAGATAATACCAGGCGTATAAGGTAAACAGCACCGATGCCGCTAAACCTGCGTACGAAACTATTTTAGCCGTTTTACGCGATGTAAATCTTGTAATATATTTCCGGTTGAAGAATATTATAAGTATTAGCACCAGTAAGAGAATATCTTTCCAGAAGCTTTCCCAAGGTGTAAGTTTTATGGCATCGCCAAAGCAGCCGCAATCGGTAACTTTGTTGAAATAGGCGCTGTAAAATGTTAAGAAAGTGAAGAATACGATCATCAGCAGAAGCAGCCATGCCGTTAGTTTACGGTAAACGCCCATTAATAAGGTAAAGCCAAGGAAAATTTCGAATACGCAGATGGCCATGGAAAGGAACAAGGCGAAAGGCGTAAAGAACGGCGTGCCGAAAACAGTGAAATATTCCTCCAGCTTGTAAGAAAAGCCAAGCGGATCGTTTGCTTTTATAAAACCCGAAAATATAAAAAGCACGCCTACAAAAACGCGCGCAATAGTGGTTATAATTTTACGAAAATCCATAATGTTGCTTTACCTCAAAAATATCTCCAAAAATAAGTTTTTTCAAGTAGAAATGGTTTTGTGTGATGTGTTAATGAGTTGTTAAAGCATTTTTTTGGGTTGGGCAATATGGAGAATTTTACTTTGATAAGTAAATTTAAATTGATAATTCAATTTTCACAGTACAGGTTGCAGGCAAATAATAAAAATATTTTAACTGGAGAAAATTGTTTAATGCAGTTAACCGGTCAATACAAATTACACGCTTATATATAGGAATTTTTTTTGGGCTAAGATAAATGAAAGCATTTGAATATGAAGGATTTATATTTTGTTTCGGGAGATTTATCATTATACTATGAAAAAAAATATTTAATTTGTACCCTGCACCCTGAAATATATGAGAAAAAAGTTACTTTTAGCATTACTATTGGCATGCATCCTTTTTAATGGTACATTTCAAAAAACCAACGCACAGGACAATGGCGTAACCGGCCTGGAGCTTCACCTGCCGTTAAATGGTAATGCGCAGGATTCCAGCGGAATGAACCGGCATGGTATTATAGAGGGCGCCAAACCCACTGCTGACAGGTTTGGCAACCCAAACGGCGCGTTTGCTTTCGATAACAGGGAAAATATACTTGTACCGCGGTTTTCTACAGATGATTTTAAAGGCATTACCGTATCTGTATGGGTAAAAACAACCAAAACAAGCCCGCAGCAGCAGGTTATACAAGGCCTGGTTGGGGTTTTGTATATCAACTGGATAAAAACCGGCCATTTTATGGCGGCCTTTGACGGTACCGGCGGCAACAACAAGCCAGGCGATATTAGTAAAACTTATGTGGCTGATGGAAACTGGCATCTTTTAACAGCTGCAAATGATGGCAATACCACGCGCATTTTTGTTGATGGCGTACCGGAGGCTGTGTACAGTGAGCAATTAATCACCGGTACACGCGATATACAAATTGGCGGTGGCGGATGGTATTTTACTGGCAGCCTGGATGATATTAAAATTTTCAGCTATGCCTTGAGCGAAAAAGAAGTTAAAGCGCTTTTTAACGCCACGCGGCACACGGCCACAAGAGTACAAAAAGCTGATAAACAATTTATAAGCATCTACCCAAACCCTGTTATAAAAAACCATCAGCTTATTGTTGAGCTGCCGCATAATATAGGTTGCGGAAGGTTAACCATTACCAATATGGCCGGCCGGCAGGTTTCAGCACAGGCGCTTGTAAATACCGGCAATGCTTTAAAAGTTGATACCAGGCATTTTTCAGGCGGTATATATATGGTAAATATTGTGGCCGAAACAGGCACTTACACCGCAAAGCTCATTATACCTTAGCTAATGCCATAAACTGTTTACTGCCAGCTTGTTAGCCTAAAATTTTATTGTTTGTTTAAACCGATCTGCGTCATCGCATAAGTATTGCCCATGAGGTTTTTTTTCAATTGGCAGGCTACCTTTTAAAAAGTGTTTACGTCTTTTCAGCAAAAAACACGTTTCAAATTGCGAATTATGGCATTTGTTTTGGAGCTTCGTGATTTTAACATCGTAAATTTTCAATGTCCGCGCATGGTTAAAGCATTTTTCAGCTTACAATTATATGTTTTGTTTTTTGTTGGATTTCATTCGCCCGCACAAGCGCAAACCCAGGCAGCTGTAAAACGGGGCGGTAAATGGTTTTTTATAGATAAAGCGGGCACCATTGTAAGCCAAAAACTTTACGATTCGGTTGGCGAGCGCTTTGCAGATGGGCTTGTACCTGTAATGCTCAATAAAAGCTGGGGCTATGCGAATAATACCGGAAAACTGGTTATAAAAAACAGCTACCAGCAGGCGCATACTTTCCATAAAGGTAAAGCGCTGGTTAAAAAGCAGGGCAACTGGCTAATGATAGATACCAAAGGAAAAACAATAAGCAAAATTGCTGAGGAAGTAACCGCTATAGAAAACATGCAGGAAGGCATTGCGCTGGCGGAAACCAAAAACGGCCCCGCGTATATATTACCATCCGGAAAAATACTTCGTCCCGGTAAAGAGTTTGCAGATTTTCAGCCATTTAGCATGGGGCTGGCAAGGGTAAAGAAAGGCGGAAAATATGGCTTTATTGATACCAGCGGAAACCTGAAAATAAACTGTACGTATGATGCAGCCGCTAATTTTTTAGATAACATTACCAGTGTGCAGGTTGGCGGTTTCTACAGATTAATAAATATGCGAGAAGAAACCATTGAACAGCTTCCGCACATGTATGATGTGGTTAGCTTCAACCGCGGTATTGCAGTTTTGCCAACGCCCATAAGCTATACGGTTTACCGGGCAGGCGGCACTAAAATAAAAACCGATCTGCCTTACGGCGATAACCTCGTATCTTCATATGTTTACCCTTTCTCTGAAGATATTGCGCGCTTTTTCAACCACAGCGTTCAGGCGGGCTTCAGGTTCGGCTATGTTTTGCCCGATGGTAAATTGTTAAACGCCTACCGTTACCAGTGGGCACGCGATTTCAGCAACGGATTAGCTGCTGTAAAGCTCAACGGATACTATGGTTTTATTAATCCTAAAGGTGAAATGGTTATAGATGCGATTTATGATGATGCGCTGAATTTTTACCCGGTGAGGTAATTACACAAGTTATATACTGAGGCAATACCAGGTTAAATTCCATATACTGCACGTAAGGAAAATACTTTTGTGCCCGATCTAAAAAAAAATCGCCTTTAGCTTATATCGAAACTCCAGATTTTAAGTTTTGGTGAATTTTTCTGCCAATAATAAAACCGGTTAATAGTATTGTAAAAGATAATACTGCCTCAATACAATATACAATATTGTTAAAAGCACTTAACATTGTGTCCTGCCTGCCTCGTTCAACCGGCGTATTACTATGCGGAGGATAAATATACCAACCGATGTTATGATTTAGAGGCTCTAAAATATTTCGCATAAACCATACGCACACAACAAGGAGGAGAATTGCCGCTGATAGTAAAATAATATTAGGAAGCAGCGCCTGAAATTTATTTGCCAGCTGCCTGATCAAATAAATTATATATATTAGAAATACAAACAGCGCAATATTAAAACCAGCCGCAGAAACAACAAAATAAATATTGTGTAAAGGAATATCTACTTCTACTTTTCATAAATTCCGGAAACCAAATGCAATACTAAATATAACAGTTGATAAAACCAATATCGAAAAAATCCAGGCTAATTCTTTCTGAATGTGCCGGCTTTTCATCAGTTCTTTAAAAAGATATTTTTAGTGGAATTTTTACTCAATTACCATATTTTCAATTACATTGTTCACCATTTCCAGGAAACGGCCGTAACGAACATCCGGCGCAGAATAAGTTACAAGGTATAGCTTGTTGCGCTTTACAAAAACAATTTGCAGGCCGCCCATATTTACATCCTTGTTAGAATCTTTATAGGCAAAAAGCATTTCGCGGGCGGGCAGCTGATCTACCTCACGCTGCTGCAAATTAAGCAGCAAATAATTTTTAAAGCTCTGGTAGTTAGATTTTATAAGCTCGTTGGTAATATAGCCTAAAACAGTCGGGTTAATATCGTTTAGGTTATCCTGCGGCCTTACCAGTACACTTATGTTTTCGGGGTTATGATGCCCTATTTCTTCATCGGGTGTAAATATTTGTATGCCGCCGAAGCCTATATTTTCTTCCAGCGTCCAGCCCTTCGGGAGCATAAATCTTAAACCATAAACGGGGCTGTATGCGCTGTACGAGGGTGTTGACTGAGTTTCCATATATACCTGTGCTAAAAAATGCTTTAAATGCTGCTTAGTGCAAATGTAATCATAATTCTAATTAGCCAATTAGTAAATTAGCCAATGTGCCAATTGTTTTTAGGTGTTACTGTTTAAATTTCCTGATAAAATTATACAAACTGCCAAAACGTATTTTAGCGCTTTTTATTATCTGCATATATGTTTAGTTCGAAAAATGCTTTCATAGAATTAATACAGGCAATCATTGTTCAACTATCTAAAATTGGCACATTGGCTAATTTGCTAATTGGCTAATTTCCCTTACTTTTGCAGGTAATTAATATTTTCGGAATATGAGCGTTTTAGTTAATAAAGATTCAAAAATTATAGTGCAGGGCTTTACCGGCAAAGAAGGCACTTTCCATGCTGAGCAAATGATTGCTTACGGCACGAATGTAGTTGGTGGAATTACGCCTGGCAAAGGCGGTCAGACTCACCTCGACAGGCCGATTTTCAACACAGTGCAGGAAGCCGTTGAAAAAGCCGGTGCGGATACATCAATTATTTTTGTACCGCCGGCTTTTGCTGCCGATGCCATTATGGAAGCTGCCGATGCTAAAATAAAACTGATTATTTGTATTACAGAAGGTATTCCTGTTGCGGATATGGTGAAAGTGAAGGAATATCTTTCTCACCACCCTGAAAGCCGTTTGATTGGTCCTAACTGCCCGGGTGTAATTACGCCGGGTGAATGCAAAGTGGGTATCATGCCGGGGTTTGTATTTACGCCAGGCTCAATCGGCATTGTATCAAAATCAGGAACTTTAACATACGAAGCTGCTGACCAGGTAACCAAAGCAGGTTTAGGCCAGAGCACTTGCATTGGTATTGGCGGCGACCCTATCATCGGCACAACTACTTTACAGGCCGTGCAACTGCTTATGAACGACCCTGCTACAGAAGCAATTGTAATGATTGGCGAAATTGGCGGCGGTATGGAAGCTGAAGCTGCCCGCTGGATCAAAGAGAACGGAAGCAAACCTGTAATTGGGTTTATTGCAGGCCAAACTGCGCCTCCGGGCCGCCGTATGGGCCATGCCGGTGCTATTGTTGGCGGCGCTGAAGATACTGCTGCTGCTAAAATGGCTATTATGCGCGAGTGCGGAATTCATGTAGTTGAATCTCCTGCAAACATTGGCGCAACCGTTGCCAAAGCATTGAAAGAACAAGCTGTAACTGCTTAAATTTTCATCAGGAGATAGAATATAGAATGCAGAAGTTAGAATCGCCATCGCAGTTTCTTCTTCAACTTCTATATTCTATCTCCTATATTCTAC